>JBBRYW010000118.1:0-10372 GCA_038237235.1 Gaiellales bacterium | reverse complement strand
GATCGGCCGGGAGTTCGGTGGTCGTGACCACACCACCGTGATTCACGCGACCTCGAAGATCTCTCGCTTGATGAAGGAGGACCGCTCCGTCTGGGACCTTGTTCAGGATCTCACACGCCGGATCAAGCAAGCGACATGATCAGCCGACCGCGTAGGTCAGCGTCCCCAGTCGGTTCAGCCGATTCGCCGCGCAATACCGACGCAGCTCCGTCCGTGCCCGCCGCGCCGCTTCCTGCTGCGACCGCTCGCGCGCTTCACGTCGAATTCGGATTCTTCGCAGTTGCTGGGCGCCGGCTCGCCGAGCGGCAGACAGGGTCTCTCGGAGTAGCGTGGCACTCGTCCATCCTCACCTCGAGCAGCGGCACTCCGCGGACACAATCGGTGAGGCCAGTGCTTCGCTCCTCGAAGACGATCAGCCGGTACGCGAGCGCCTCGAGGGAGGCCGGTCGCAGGCGTCCGCTTCGAAGGCCAGGCACCCAAGCTCGCGGCAACTCCCGCGCCGAATGAGCGAACGCTCACGCGCCGTCGGTCGCTTGCTCACGGACGGCGCCTAGAGTGGTACCCATCGTTAGTGACCAACGAGCGAGGCCCTTTCCATGCGAGTGAGCTCATCGGCTTCTCATGCTCTTGCCGCCTTGACGATGCCTCTGCTCGCGGCGGCACCCGAGGGGTCGCCGGGGCCGGAAGGCTCCACCGGAGCCGTGCACACCATGGCCGGCGATGACAGCGCGAACGGCGTCGTCTCCTACCGCCGCGCGGCGAACGGACGAGTGACCGAGATCGGCCGGTTCGCCACTGGTGGGAGTGGAACCGGCGTTCCTAGGCTCGGCTCGCACGGCTCAGTCGTCCTGGTTTCCGCTTGTGGCGATGCTCTCGGGTCCTTGGTCACCCGAGACGACCCTCTGCAACAGCAGCAGACCGTTGACGGGTCGAACCGCGAACATGGAGACCTCCTTGCTGCCGCCGTTGCACCCTCACGTCTCGAGAAACGGTGCACCAGGAGCGATCGCGGAAGCGACGAACGCACGCCGCAACCGGGCCCGGCAGGAGGTAGAGATGGGTGACTCAGGACGCGGGCGACCAAGTGTCATCGGGGACTACGGGTTCGTCTCGGACTGTCATTCGGCCGTGCTGATCGATCGTGCGGGCTCTGTGGATTGGTGGTGCGTCCCGCGCTTCGATTCCCCCTCGGTCTTCGGTCGGGTGCTTGGCCCCGACGCCGGGCACTGGTCGCTGTGTCCGTCGGCAGCCTTCGAGTCCCGGCGCCACTACGTTCCGGACTCGCTCGTGCTGCGAACTGTTTTCACCACCGCGGGCGGCGAGGTGACGGTCACGGATGCCCTCGGTCTGGAGCTGGGCGCGCGGGGCCACGAGGTCGGCCTCCGGAGCCCCCACGTCTTGCTGCGACGCGTGGCGGGGTCTCGGGGCGCTGTGGAGATGGTCACCGAGTTCGCTCCACGCATGGAGTACGGGTTGACCATCCCGAACGTCCTCGGCGCCGGGGATGAGGTGGTGGCACGGGGCGGCCCGGTCGCCTTGGCCCTCGCCGGTGGGATCACGCTTTCGCCGCATCCCGGCTGCGCCAGGGGGCGCTTCACCGTCCGCGCCGGGGATCAGGTGGACTTCAGGCTGGTCTTCAGGCCCTCGTCCGAGGGCTCGTCCGCAACAGAAATGCAAGATCAGGCCACGCTTGAGGACACGATCGCCGGCTGGGAGTCATGGGTGGAGCTGCACGAGGGCTACCACGGGCGCCACCGGGACACGGTTCGGCGCAGCTCACTCGTACTGCAGGGACTGACCTTCCAGCCGACCGGCGCGGTGGTCGCGGCGGCGACGACCTCCCTGCCGGAGAAGGTGGGCGCGGAGCTCAACTTCGACTACCGCTTCGCCTGGCTGCGCGACCTCAGCCTGACGATCCGTTCGCTGTGGATTGCGGCGTGTCCCGACGAGCCAACCCGGCTCTTTCGGTGGATCGCGGACGCCAGCGGTCACCTCGCCGAAGACGAGCGCGTCCAGATCATGTACGGCGTGGAGGGCGAGCGAAACCTCGCGGAGCGCGAGTTGGCACACCTGCCCGGCTTTCGCGACAGCCGACCCGTGCGAGTCGGGAACGCAGCATGGGACCAGGAGCAGCTCGACGTGCTCGGTGAAGTCCTGGACGCGGTCGAGCAGCTGCGCGATCAACTCGGGGAGCTCGACGAGCCCACCCGTGAACTCCTGATCACGCTGGCAAACCGGGCGGCTTCGACCTGGCGTGAGCCGGACGCCGGGATGTGGGAGGCCCGCGATCAGCGGCGCCAGTACGTCTCATCCAAGGTCATGTGCTGGGTCGCCCTCGACCGCGCCGTCCGGCTGGCCCCCTTGCTCGGCGACGACCTCGATCTCGGCCGCTGGAAGGATGCGCGCGAGCGCGTTCGAGTTGCCGTGCTGACCAAAGCCTGGAGCGAACGGGCTGGGGCCTACACCGGCGCCTTCGGCTCCGACGACCTCGACGCCTCGGTTCTGCTGTTGCCGCTCGTGCGCTTCCTCCCCGCTGGCGACGAGCGGATGTGGGCGACGATCATGGCGGTCGAGCGGGAGCTCGGCGACATCGGCCTCGTTCGCCGCTGGCCCGATGACCCCATGGGCTTCCTCATCTGCACCTACTGGCTGGTCGAATGTCTCGCCCTGGGCGGCGAGGTCGCTCGCGCCGAGGAATGGTTCGAGCGAGCGACTTCCCACGCCAACGATCTCGGTCTCCTGGCCGAGCAGGCCGACCCCGACCGCAAGGAGCTCCTCGGCAACTACCCCCAGGCGTTCTCGCACGTCGGGCTCATCAACGCCGCATGGCGGCTGACCGAGGCGGCGGCACAATCACCCAAGGAGGAATCATGAACGGACGGCTGCAGGGCAGGATCGCTCTCATCACGGGATCCGATTCGGGGATCGGACAGGCGACAGCGATCGAGTTCGCCAAGGAGGGCGCCGACCTGGTGGTGCACTACCTCGAAGACGCCAAAGGCGCCGAGCAGACCCGGCAGGAGGTCGAGGCGCAGGGACGCCGCGCGATCGTCGTGCAGGGCGACATCGCCGACGAGGATCAGGTCGGCCGGCTCTTCGACGACGCGGTGAAGGAATTCGGGCGCGTCGACATCCTCATGAACAACGCCGGGGTCGACGCCTCAGGCGACGAGGTCGCCGACCTTTCCACCGAGACCTTCGACAAGGCAATCCGAACCAATCTCTACGGCGCCTTCTTCTGTTGCCGGCGCTACGTGCACCTGCGCAAGGCGGGCAGCGAGACGGGCGGCAAGATCATCAACGTCACATCGGTGCACCAGAACGTCCCCAACGCCGGCGGAGCCGACTACGACTGCTCGAAGGGCGCCCTGCGCATGCTCACCCGGACACTGGCCCTGGAGCTTGCACCCCTGAAGATCAACGTCAACAGCCTGGGCCCCGGGATGGTCCTAACGCCGTTCAATCAGGCGGCGATCGACGACCCCGAGCTCCTCAAGGAACAGGTTCAGAGCATCCCTTGGAAGCGGGCCGCGGAGCCGGCGGAGATCGGCCGCCTGGCCGTCTTCCTCGCCTCCGCCGACAGCGACTACGTCACGGGCGCGACGTATTTCATGGACGGCGGGCTGATGATCAACGTCGGTCAGGGCGCCTGACCGGGCGGGCCTGGCGACGACGCCTTCAGGAGGCTGGGCGTTCCCGCCGCCTGTACGGTGAACGCGAGCGCTGCTGGGCTCCGGGGACTGCCCCGTCGAAGTCCCAGAAGAATGGTCGGGGCGAGCCGGGCTCCGGCGCCAGAATCGCGTTCGCCCCAGCGCCGACGCACTTCGCCGCGAGCTCGCGCTCCCGCGCGCGGCAGAGCGCGGCGGGGACCTCAAGCGGCATTACTGGATCACGGCAACGAGCCAGCGCGCCGTGGCCGCTCAGCGCGCACGCGCTTCGCCTGGAGCCGACCGGCGAGCCGGTCGGCGAGCGCCATGATCGCGAGCGCGGGATTCGCTGCGCTCTGCGTCGGCATCACGCTGCGTCGGCGACGATCAGATTGGGGATCCCCCAGGCGTGAGGGTCGGCGTCGACCACGCTCGACCCGGGCGCCGTTCCCATTCGAGCGCGCCGATCATCGAAGAGATGCGCCGCTTCGGCCGCGACTGGCTCCTGCCAACCTGACAGGGCAGACGCCGGAAGCGACTCGACCCGAGAGGACCCGAGCAGGCCCGCCCTTGAGGGAGCTGTCGACGAAGGAGTAGCGATGGCCGCTGCGCGAGGCAGAGGCGATGATCCGGTGGTTGACGCGCACGCGCTTGCCGTGCACCTGGCGGTAGACGTTGAAGCCCGCCATGTCGATCTCGGAAGCCGTGCTCCAGCGGATTTGGACGCCGCTCTTGGAAGCGCGGGCCGAGAGGCTGCGGAAGGCCACCGCAACGAGTGATACGGGCACTCCTACTACATTTCGCACCGACCCCCCGGGGGCTCGCTGCGCGTCGTCTACTCAGACAACGTTTTGTCAAGCTCGCCGCGCGAACCACCGTCGTTCCCACCAGCTCTACGCGGTCGCCTGCGCGTCTATCTCGCGGCGACGTGTGAGATACGCCGAGCGGACAGAGGAAGGACGCCAAGCGGTACCGCCCCGTGGGGCACACCCTCGGCCTCGAGCGTCGCTGCAATCGCCTGGAAGGTGAGGCCGCCCTCTCGCAGCTCCGTGATGCGATCGGCGAGCTCGCGCGGAGTGGTCTCCCGCCCACGCGGGCGTCCAAGACGGCCGAGTCCCATGAGCAGAACACCGTCGTGATGCAGATTGTTGCGGACGCGGCGGCACGCTACGCCGGCGCCGGCTAGTCCACCGTCATTGACGGGATCGTCAGCCCGCGCTCGTTCTTCCAACCGCTACGGGGCGCCCTCACGACTGCGCGATTGCGGATCGCATACATCATTCTGCGGCCACCTCGATTCATCGCGATCGAGCAAGCGACCATCCGTTCTGCTACGCGACTTGCCGACCGCAGCGTGATCGAACAGCTATGGGATGGCTTCGCCGACCTCAATGAGATGCTCGAGGTCACGTCATCGACAACGGCGAGCAAACCGTGGAGACACGGTGGTCGCCATCGAGGAGACTTCGGCTCGGAACATTGACCGCCTGAGCGACGCACGATTCGGCGCCGCTCCTGCCCCTCTTCGCCAATCAGCTCCCGGGCCGCTCACTCTTCCAGGCGTGCTCGGGGCATGTGCGCGGAACCGTACCGCCGCCGGATCCGAGCCGGGCGCTCGAGCTCGGATTCCGACGATCGCCCAGAGACTGGAACTCGCGCCGGCCCCAGACAGATGCTGATGATCTGGACGGCCGGAACCCGGATCCACGTCCGCCGACTCAGTCTCCTCGGAAGCTGGGGCCGTGCCTTGATCTCGTCGACGATTGGGACGCCGTCGTCTCCGATTATGCGGGCACGGGAATGGACGGAACTTGGCGTTATACAAACCAGGTCTCGGCCGCTCCTCTGAACCTCGAGGAAGGCAGGCGGCCTCGGTGATCAGGCGAGAGGATGCTCGCCCAGGTCAGCGTCATTGCTCGAACTCCTTGGCCGCGCGGGAAGCGTTTGGTAGCGTCAGCCGATGGACGGCGGACTTCTCGAACTTCGCAACCGCACCTATGCAGCGTTCGTTGAGCTCGGTCGCGCGCCCGCCGCAGGCGAGCTCGGTGACGAGGAGCAGATACGTGCTGGCTGGCGTGCCTTGCACGAGGCACACGCGCTCGTGCTTAACCCGGCGACGGACGAGATCCGCATGGCGAACCCGTTCTCGGCCGTCCCGACCGCATACCGGGTGAAGACCAACAGCCGCTGGTGGTATGCCAACTGCGCGTGGGATGCCTTCGGGATCCTCGCCGCGCTCGACCTCGAGGGTCGGATCGAGTCGTCTTGCCCTGACTGTGGCGAGCCCTACGCAGTCGAGGTCGCGCAGCGGCGGATAGACCGCCCGGACCTGCTCTTTCACTGCCTCGTGCCCGCCGCGCACTGGTGGGATGACATCGTCTTCACCTGAAGCTCGATGAACCTCTTCCGGTCGGAAGAACACATCGAACGATGGCTCGGCCCCCGCCCCCCCGGCGCCACCATCCCTGCGCAAACCCTGTGCGACCTCGCCCACGCCTGGTGGGACACCCGCCTCCAACCCGACTGGCGCCCTCGCAGCAGAGACGAAAACCAGCAGATCCTCGACAGCCTCGACCTCGACGGCCCATTCTGGACGCTGCCCTAGACGCGGCCACTACGCTCAAGCGTCATCGCTGAACACCCCCCACGCGAGCCCCCGGGCGCTTGACCGCCACCCTCGGTTGTGACGCAGAGGGCTATAGGGCGAGGGCTGTGCTCAGAAGAGCGCAGGCCCTCGCGTCGTTTCTGCTCTAGCTGACGTAGGTGATTGTCCAGTTCTCGGCAGCGCCCTTCGCGGTCTGGGAGAGCAACGCTCCGTGTGCTCCCTCGTAGCGGCCTGTCCCTCCGACCAGTGCGGCCCGGTAGGGGGTCTTGCCTGGGTTGAAGCCTCCGACCATCGTGAACGTGTCGTCGCCCATGATCACGGTCATGGAGCATTGCATCGTCAATGGGGAGGCGACGGTCTCGGTGCATAGTTCGGAGCTGCGGCCGAGGCGGCGGCCGCCGGGCTTGGTGTAGACCGCACTCTGGGCGGTGATCGTTGCCCCGGGCTTCACCTTGGGATTGCCGCTGGTGGCGCCGACAAGGTGCAAGTAGAAGTGCTCGGTCGTCGTCGTCGTCGTTGTCGTCGTTGTCGCCGCCGGTTGCCCGGAAGCCGACGTAACGAAGATGGTCACGGCGACAGCGGCAACCGCTGCCGCCACGGCCAGCGCGCGCGTTGAGCGGAATCTGTGTTGTGTGTTCATTCGGCTCTTCTCCTTTGGTGGTCGGGTCGTCGTCGGGTTCGATCTTGGCCTGTCCCGGGGCGCCCGGCATCGGCCACGATGGCGATTGCGGTACGCCAAAGTGCTGAATCGGAAAGGGCCTGGATGCGACCTGCGGCGGATGACTTCACGCGGCGGCTGGTCTACGGTTCAGCTGTGCGCCGCTTGCTGATTTCGCGGGTTGGGAGCGGGCCGCTGGCGGCCCCGTTTGCCGATCTCCTGCTTGCCGTGACGTTGTTCGTGCTCGCGGAGGCCGAGGTGCTGACGGGGCGGGCGCCCTGGAACACCGGCCTCGCCTCGCATGCTGTCGCGGTGCCGACCACAGTCCTGCTGACGCTGCCGTTGGTGTGGCGGCGGACGTTCCCGCTCTCAGCGCTGACCGTGATCCTTTCGGCGGCGGTGCTGGAGGGGATGCTAGGGGCACCACCGGAGTCGGTCGCGGTGGTTGTCTCATGGGTCGCTGCCGTCTACTCGGTTGCCCGTTACTCGCCGATGTCGCGTTCTCTGTTGGGTCTGGCAGAGGCGGCGGCCGCTGGCTGCACGCTAGTTGTGCTCGGCCCCGGCGGCACCCTTAGTGACTACCTGGCCGCGGTGTTCGTGCCGATCGTTCCTCCGTTCCTGGCGGGCGCGTTCGTCGCTCGCCACGTGCGCACGCGCGAACTCGAAACGCTCACGGGCCGGTTGGAAGCGGAGCGAGAAGAGCGCACGCGCGAGGCACTCGTGGAAGAGCGCGCTCGGATCGCGCGCGAGCTGCATGACGTGGTCGCGCACAGCGTCAGCACGATGGTCGTACAAGCACAAGCGGGGGACTCGCTGCTCGACACAGAGCCCGCGCAAGCGCGGGAGGCGCTACACGCGATCGAGGACAGTGGTCGCCAAGCACTCGTTGAGCTACGCCGTATGCTCGGACTGCTGCGCGAGCCGCCCGGAGCGCCAGCCGCAGCCCGCAGCCTCGACTCTCTGACCTCGACGTGCTGCTCCGCGGCGTCGGTCAGGCAGGGCTCCACGTTGAACTCGATGTCGTCGGCGACCCGCTCGAGCTGCCGGCCGGGCTCGACCTCGCCGCCTACCGGATCGTGCAAGAAGCACTCACCAACAGCCTGAAACACGCCGGCGCAGACCAAGCGTGGGTGTCAATCCGGTACGGCGCCCATGATCTCCTGCTCGAGATCTCAGACGACGGGCAGGCCGGCGCGAACGGCAACGGCACAGGTCATGGCCTCGTCGGCATGCGCGAGCGTGTCGCTCTCTACGGCGGCGAACTGCAAACGAGCCGCCCCCCAGCCGGAGGCTTCGTCATCACCGCCAACCTCCCGCTGTCACCGGCAACATGATCCGCGTCCTCATCGTCGACGACCAGGCGCTCGTGCGCGGCGGCTTCCGAGCGATCCTCGAAACCCAGTCCGACCTTGAGGTCGTCGGCGAGGCCGCCGACGGACGCGAGGCACTCGCCCAGGTGAGCGAGCAGCCTGTCGACGTCGTGCTCATGGACGTGCGTATGCCCGTCCTCGATGGCATCGAGGCAACACGGGTGCTGATTCGAGAGCCCGAGCCGCCGCGGGTGCTCATGCTGACCACGTTCGATCTCGACGAGCACCTCTACGACGCGATGAAAGCCGGAGCAAGCGGCTTCCTCCTCAAAGACGCTCCGCGCGAGCAACTCATCGACGCGGTACGGGTCATCGCACGCGGCGACACCCTCCTCGCCCCGACGATAATCCGCAGACTCGTCGAGCGCTTCGTGCAACGCCCGCCGCCCGGCATGCCGCAGCGCCGGGCCTCGAACAGCTCAGCGAACGCGAACTCCAAGTCCTCACCATCCTCGCCCGCGGACGATCCAACGACGAGATCGCCGCCGAGCTCTTCCTCAGCCCAGCGACCGTCAAGACCCACATCGGCCGGATCCTCGACAAACTCGGCCTCCGCGACCGCGTCCAAGCAGTCGTCCTCGCCTACGAATCCGGACTCATCGAACCCGGCAACCACGCCGCGCACTAGCGGTGTCGAGAAAGAATCTTGGAAAGCTCCAGGCGTCACAGAGAGTCCCGTCACGACGTCACCCAGCTGCTGCCGCAGACGTCGGAAAGCTAGGAGGTGAGCGCGAGCGCCTTCCCGAGCAGCTCGTCCGTCTCCGCGAGCAGTGGCCGCGCGCCGAGGGCAGGACGAGTTGCTCGCCTGTCTTCATCTCACACCTCCTATGCATCGGCCGAGGCTCGGCTCGCGTCCGCCGAACTTCCACGACCATCGGCAAGTTTCGCGCTGCTGACAGGCCGGCCTCGGCGGTGCGCCCAACGCCGCCGCTCGCCATCTTAGGAACCTACGCCACCCACCTTCGCCGCCAACGACGCCGGCCTCATCCGCGTAGAGCGAGGCTGGGACCTAAAGGGTTGATCGCGCCCAAGAGCCGGGCCGGTCGTCGCCGGGTACCGCTCGCGAGGCCGCTGCTCGACCAGTTGGCCGCACACCGGCTTCTCCGCGGCGCGCCGGGCGGAGAGTCGCTCGTCTTCGGTGGCGATCGCAGCGGGGCGTTCTCGGAGGCGGTACTGCATCGCGCGCGAGCGAGCTGGAAGCAAACGCAGCTCGATCCGATCGGCCTGCACGAATGCCGGCACACCTACGCTGCGTTCATGATCGACGCGGGCGTGAACGCGAAAGCGCTCTCGAGCTACATGGGGCATTCGAGCATCACCGTGACGCTCGACCGCTACGGGCATCTGATGCCCGGCAGTGAGAAGCAGGTCGCGGGCATGCTCAGCGCGTACCTCGAGATCGACGTTCCGGAATTACGACAAGTCGTGACGGGACACTGCGCGGAGAAGCCGAACCTAACGAGCATGGATGATGAGCGCCCGCCGATCTGCCCCGTTTGCGGCGTGACGATGGTGCCGGCAACCCTTAGCGCACGGGAGACAGTCGGAGCCGACTGGATCTGCCTGGAGTGCGAGGAGATTGGTGAGCCGGACGTGAGCTGAAGGCTTGCGGGCTCAGGGACGTTCCGCTGTTATCGCACTGTCTGCACATCGCGAGGCTACTCCCAGAACCTCGGCGGTACCCGAATCGAGGTCGCTGGCGTCGCCGGTCTCATGGCGTCCGCAAGCGCGACGTTCACCACGGAAGTAAGGAAAGAAGACTGTTGCCATCACAAGCAACACGTAGAGTACGGATTAGAGTACGGGGTGGGCTCTACACCTTGCCGTTCGTCACAGTTCGTTGCATCCTCGAAGCGGCCATCTTGCAGGACGTTTCAGTTTGGTGCGCCTCGCTGAAACTTGTTCGGACGGACTTTTAATCCCAAGGTCGCTGGCTCGATTCCAGCACGGCCCACCATCATCACCATTGCTGTTCAGGAGCCGTCGCGCGCCGCCGCGCGAAGCGCGATCGCGATTTGTGGTGCGACGGTGACGATGCGGTCGTCGTCGGTGATGAGCGGGAGCGCTTCGGCTTCGGCAAGCGCAACGTAGG
>JBBRYW010000117.1:0-10679 GCA_038237235.1 Gaiellales bacterium | reverse complement strand
GGCTCGCGCTCGGCGACGACTTGAAGCAGCGCTTCGACCCGCCGCGGGCTTCGCACGCGCAGGCGCTCGACGAGAACGCCGAGCGAGCGCGCCAGCTCGGCCGGCGCGCGCAGCGCCTCGGCGAGGTCCGGAGGATCGACCTGGTCGACGCCTAACATCACCGACAGGGGCAGGGGAGGCAGCTCGACCACGTTGACGAGGATCAAGGGCTGACCGCACTCGACCGCTGCGTCGCAGGCGACCTCGACGGCGGCGGAATCGAACGGCACACCGAGCGTCGCCAGGAGAACGGGCCGGCTGCCCGCGGCGCCTACCGGGGCAGGAGCGCTCGGTCGTGGTCGCCGAAGGGTAAGCATCCCCCGTCGCTACTCCGGATGCAGGTTCCAGCGGGGGAGATTGCGCGCGCGGCGGCGCACCTTGCGCCGCCAGAGCGGCATGTACCAGATGTACCAGCCCGCCAGAACGACTGGCAAGAACAGGAAGAGCGACTCGGCGACGAAGACCGCGAGCAGGGCGAATGTGACAGCGAGGAGGATCGCCGCGCCGATCGCCGAGAGGCGGAAGCGCCGCATGTCACGCAGAATCGCCCAGTACTCGTCGGCGGGGATCCTCGCCGTATTCCAACGGCGCCCGCAGCCCTCGCAGCTCCACGTCTCGCCGTAGGGCACGCGCTCTACCTCCCCGCACTCGCAGCGAATTGTGATCGGCGGCCCCTTCACCCGACGCAGTGTAATTCGGAAGCGTTTCGGCGTCCGCGCGGGCGGCTGGCGGCCCGCCCGGCTCTGGAGGTGCAACAGAGATTCCGCTCGCGCTCGGAGTGTGGTTTAGTACGGGCGTTCTCTCTCGAGGGAGGTGTCAGGTGGCGGAAGCGGTCGTTGAGGAGCGCCAGCTCCTGAAGGCTCTTCGGTGGTACGACGGTTTTGTCATTGCGCTCTGCAATCCCGGTTTCCTGATCGGCTCGCTCGGCTTCTCAATCGGCGTGCTCGGGGCCTGGGGGGCGTTGGCTCTGTGGGGCATCTCGGCGACCATTGGCCTGCTCTCGAACTGGATCTACTCAGAGACGGCGGCGATGTTCCCGAACCAGTCCGGCGGGATCGCGCTCTACGCGCACGAGGGCTGGAGGAAGTACTTCTCGCTGGTCGGCCCGGTCGCGACCTTCGGCTACTGGATCGGCTGGTCGGTCGTGCTCTCGATCTTCGGCAAGATCATCGGTGACCTGATCCAGGCCAAGTGGTTCCCGGGGCAAGCCGACAACACGTACTTCAGCATCGGCAGTAACCACATCGGCCTGCCTCACGTGATCGCGATCGTGGCGATCTTCGGAGTCTGGCTCTTCAACATCCTCGGCGTGAAGCCGGCGCTCTGGGTCGGATACGTCACCGGGGGGCTGCTGATGCTGCCCCTGATCGTGCTGACGCTCGTGCCGTTTCTGACGGGCGACTGGCACAGCTCGAACCTCACCTGGACGGTCAACGGAGACTGGGGCGGCCTGAAGGTCGCGTTCGTCTGGCTCTTCATCATGGCGTGGTCCGCATACGGGATCGAGGTGTGCGCGAGCTTCGCCCCGGAGTACCACGACACGAGGCGAGACACGGCGCTCGCGCTGCGCTCGTCCGCCGTCTTCTCGCTCTTCGTCTACACCCTGCTGCCGCTCGGCGTCGGTGGCACGGCGAGCGTGGACGCGGTCAACAAGAACGGCCCGGAGGGGCAGTTCTACGTCAACATCTTCAACCAGGTCGTCGGCAGCGGCTTCGCCAGCGTCCTCCTCATCTTCCTGCTTGCGAGCCTCGTCCTCTCGATGAACTCCTCGACGGCCGACGCCGGCCGCGCGCTCTACGGGATCTCGAGGGCCGGGATGACGATCAAGGAGCTCGGAGTCCTGAACCGGTTCCACGTCCCCGCGCGTGCGATGACCGTCGACTTGATCGTCAACGTCGCGCTCGTCCTCTTCATCTCGAGCAACCTGGCGATCCTCTACATGAGCAATATCGGCTACGTCTTCGCGCACGTGGCGGCGATGTCGGGATTCCTGCTGCTGCGAAAAGACAGGCCGAACTGGCCGCGTCCGATCAAGGTCAGCTCGATCTGGCTTCCGATCGCGGTCGTCATCATGATCTCGAACGCGGTCTTCCTCGTCGTCGGCGCCCGCTACCCCGACCTCACGGGCTACGGCGGCAAGAAGGAGTTTCTGATCGGGATCGGCATCCTCGCCGGCTCCATCGTGCTCTACATCTTCCGCCGCGTCGTGCAGGACAAGCAGCCGGTTCACCTGCGGGAGGAGACGCCGACGATGCCGCCCGCCGAGGCGGAAACGTCGGTCGCCTCCGTTCCGTCGACCTAGCCCGAGGCTTCCAGGAGGGGTGGCTCGCCACCCCTCCTGCACCTACTTGCGCGGGGCTCCGTGCGTCAGCAGAATGGCGCCGTCCCCGCTCCGAAGGAGGTTCTCCCCCCATGGCGCGTGACCCGAAGTACGACATCCTCTTCGAGCCGATCCAGCTCGGCCCGAAGACGATGAAGAACCGCTTCTACCAGATCCCGCACTGCAACGGCTTCGGATCCGAGAAGCCGCTGAATCAGGCGTACTTCCGGGCGCTGAAGGCGGAGGGCGGCTATGGCGCGTGCTGCACCGAGTACTGCTCGATCTCGCCCGAGTCGGACGACAGCCACCGGGTCTCCGCGCGCCTCTGGGACGACGACGACGTCAAGAACCTCTCGGTGATGTGCGACATGCTGCACGACCACGGCGCGCTGGCTGCCGCCGAGCTCTGGTACGGCGGCCCACACGCTCCGTGCATGGAGTCACGCTGCGTCCCGCGGGGGCCATCGCAGATTCCGAGCGACTTCGAGCACCTGACCTATCCGAAGGAGATGGACCGAGACGACATCCGCGAGGTTCAGCAGCTCTACGTGGATGCCGCCCTGCGTGCCCGTGAGGCGGGCTTCGACATCGTCTACGTCTACGGCTCGCACGCGTACCTGCCGCAGCAGTTCCTGACGCCGTACTACAACAAGCGCACCGATGAGTACGGCGGGTCGTTCGCGAACCGCGCGCGCTTCTGGCGCGAGACGATCGAGCAGGTCCGCGAGGCGGTCGGAGACGACTGCGCCATCGCCGTTCGCATGTCGACCGACATGTTCATGGGTGACGCGGGGACGCAGCTCGAGCGCGACTGCCTGCCCTTCGTCGAGCTCTGCGACGACATCGTGGACGTCTGGGATATCAATGTCTCGGGTATCTCGGAGTGGGGCGAGGACGCGACGCCGTCGCGCTTCTATCCCACGGGCCGCATGCTGCCGTGGCAGGAGGCTGTGAAGAAGGTCTCGAAGAAGCCCGTGCTCGGCGTCGGCCGCTTCACGAATCCCGACGTGATGATCGACGCGATCAACACGGGCAAGCTCGACATCATCGCGACCTGCCGTCCCTCGATCTCCGATCCATTCCTGCCGAAGAAGATCGAGGAGGGCCGGCTGGACGACATCCGCGAGTGCATCGGCTGCAACGTTTGCATCTCGCGCTGGGAGATCGGCGGCCCGCCGATCATCTGCACGCAGAACGCGACCGCCGGCGAGGAGTACCGCCGCGGTTGGCACCCGGAGAAGTTCGACCGGGCGGAGAACGCCGACAACGACGTGCTCGTCGTCGGGGCCGGACCGGCCGGGATGGAGTGCGCGATGGTCCTCGGCAAGCGCGGCATGCGGCGCGTGCACCTCGTCGAGGCGCAGGACGAGATGGGCGGGATCATGCGCTGGATCCCACAGCTGCCGGGGCTCGGCGAGTGGGCGCGCGTCGTCAACTACCGCAAGATCCAGATCGACAAGCTTCGGAACGTCGAGTTCATCCCCTCGACGACCCTGTCCGCCGACGACGTCAAGTCCTACGGTGCCGAGATCGTCGTGATCGCAACCGGCGGGTACTGGGTCACCGACGGGCTGAACGGCGCCACGCACGATACGATTCCCGGCGCGGATGCCAGGAAGCCGAACATCTTGACGCCCGAGCAGATCATGCGTGACGGCAAGGAGGTGCCTGGCGAGAAGGTGCTGATCCTCGACAACGACGGCTACTACATGGGCGTCTCGCTCGCCGAGAAGCTCGCCACCGAGGGGAAGCAGGTCACCCTCATGACACACCTCGGACACATCGCGCCGTACATGCACTTCACGCTCGAGGCGCCGAACCAGCATCGGAAGCTGCACCAACTCAAGGTCGAGATCGTCACGTTCAACATGCTCGAGTCGATCGAGGACGGGAAGGCGACCTCCTACCACGTCTACGACGAGGAGCACAAGACCGAGTGGGATGCCGACGCGATCGTTCTCGTGACGCAGCGACGCTCGAACGAGGCGCTCTTCCGTGAGCTCAAGGACCGGGTCGGCAAGGACGTGCTCGCGGCGGAGGGAGTCACCGGCCTTTACCGAATCGGCGACTGCGAGGCGCCGCGGCTCACCGCCGACTGCGTCTTCTCGGGCCACCGCCTCGCGCGCGAGATCGACTCCGACAACCCGGACGTGCCCAAGCCGTTCATCCGGGAGCGCAAGGTGATCGAGAGGGAGCTTGCGCTGGCCTAGGCCCATCGCGAATCCGAGCGGCGCGGTGGGTCGGGGCCGATGAAGATCGTCGTCTGCGTCAAGCAGGTCGCGGCGCTCGGCGACGAGGTCGAGTTCACCTCGGACGAGCGCGACGTGGACCCAGACTACCTCGACTACGCGCTCAACGAATGGGACGCGTACGCGACCGAGGAGGCGCTTCGCCTGCGCGAGCGCCTGGGCTCGGACGGCGACGAGGTCGTCGTCGTGTCGGCCGGTCCCGAGCAGGTGGAGGAGGCGATGCGCCGCTGCCTTGCGATGGGCGCTGATCGCGGCGTCCGGCTGACCCTCGATGGCCCCACCGACCCGATCGCGCTCGCCCGCGCACTCGCGCCGACGATCGAGCGGGAGGGTCCGGATCTCGTCTTCACCGGCGTGCAGTCGAGCGACTCGGTGCAGGCGGCGACGGGCACTGCGCTGGCCGAGCTCCTCGGCCTGCCCAGGGTCGCGGTCGTCACGAAGATCGAGTGGGACGGCTCCGGTCCTGCGAGGGTCAACCGCGAGCTCGAGGGCGGCCTCGTCGACGTGGTCGAGGTCGACACGCCGGCGCTGCTGACGATCCAGACGGGAATCAACGAGCCCCGCTACGCGACGCTGCGCGCGATCAAGCAGGCCGAGCAGAAGGAGATCGAGGTGTTCGAGGCGGAAGCCGGCGGCGAGCCCGCGTACCGCATCCGCCGGATGTTCGTGCCTTCCAGGGGCGAGGGCGCGGAGATGCTGGACGGAAGCCCGGCGGCGGTGGCACAACGGATCGCAGAGATCGTCCGGGAGCGCCTGCAATGACCACGCTAGTGGTCGCGGAGCACCTCCAGGGCCGTCTCAGGGAGATCACGCTCGAGCTCGTCTCCGCGGCGAAAGAGCTCGATGGCCCTGTGGCCGTGGCGGTGATCGCTCGTAACCCGGCGTCGCTCACGGGGAAGGTCAACGTCGAAGGGGTCGACGAGATCGTGAACGTGCGCGTCGAGCAAGAGGAGTTCGAGGCCGACGTGTACCAGCAGGCGCTCGCCGCGCTGATCGCCGACCGTCAGCCGGACGTGATCCTGCTCGGCTTCACCATCAACAGCATGGGGTACGGGCCCGCGGTCGCCGTCCAGCACGACCTCGGCTTCGCGACCGACGTGCACGAGCTCGCGCAGGACGGCGACGGGCTCGTCGCCACGCGCTCCTTCTACGGCGCGAAGGTGAACGCCGAGATCGAGTTTCCTGGCAAGCGACAGGTCCTGCTCCTGGTGCGGCCGACCGCCTGGCCGCCTGCTCAGGGCTCGAGCAGCGCGTCGATCTCGGAGCTCGCAGTCGAGACGGGGCGTTCGCGCGCCCGGCATCTCGACTTCGAGCAGGTGGCCGCTTCGGACGTGGACATCACGACCGCCGACTTCCTCCTCTCCATCGGTCGCGGAGTCGGCGAGAAGGAGAATCTCCCGCAGCTCGAGGAGCTGGCCGGGAAGATGAACGCCGTCCTCTCCGTGTCACGGCCGCTCGTCGACGCCGGGTGGATGCCGAACGGTCGACAGGTGGGGCAATCCGGCAAGACGGTGAAGCCGAAGGTCTACCTCGCGCTCGGGATCTCCGGCGCCGTTCAGCACCTCGCCGGGATGAAGACGAGCGGCACGATCATCGCAGTGAACACCGACCCGGAGGCCGCGATCTTCAATGTCGCCCACTACGGCTCCGTGGCCGACCTGTTCGACGTGGCAGAGGAGCTCGACAAGCTCTTTTGACGCCGCGCTTCCTCGTTCTCGCGACCGAGACCCGCGACACCTTCGCGAGCCTCTCGACGTGGGAGATCGTGCTGTGGTACTGCCTGATCGTCGTCTCGACGTCGATCTTCGGCTGGGGCGTCGTGCGGCTCCTGCTCAAGTACCGCAAGGGCCGTGGCGAGCTCCGCCTCGACGAGCTGGGTCGGCGGCTCGCCCGCACGATGAGAGTCGTCTTTACGCACTCCTGGATCAACCGCCGCGACCCGGCCGCTGGAGTGGGACACCTGCTCGTCTTCTACGGCTTCCTCGTGCTCTTCATCGGGACGGTCATCCTCGCCTTCCAGGACGACTTCGCGAACCCGATCCTCAGCTTCGACTTCTTCCACGGCTGGTTCTACCTCGCTTACTCGCTCGTGCTCGACCTCTTCGGAGTGGCGCTGATCCTCGGACTCGCCGTGTTCGCGGTCAAGCGGGGTGTCTCGAGACCCTTCCGCCTGCGCTACTGGCGCCCCGATCGGGCCGAGGGCACCTACGACCGCCGGCCGTACGTCGTCGGCGACTGGGTGTTCCTCGGGACCCTGTTCTTCCTTGCGGTGACCGGCTTCCTGCTCGAGGCATTCCGGATCGCCTCCACGAACCCGTCGTTCGAGACCTGGTCGCCAGTCGGCTGGCTCGCCGGCCAGGGCTTTCGCGATCTCGGCCTCGAGGGCGACGCCGCCCAGGACGCCCACTTCGTGCAGTGGTGGATCCACGGCGTCGTCGCGCTCGGCTTCGTCGCCTCGATCCCGTTCACGAAGGCCGTGCACATGCTCACCAGCCCGGTCAGCGTCGCGACGCGCGACGACTGGGCAGGAAAGCGCCTACCGCTGCTGCCGGCCGACCTGAAGCCGGACGAGGTGGGCTACGCGACCATCGTGGACCTGCCGCCGAAGTACCTGCTCCAGGTGGACGGCTGTACGAAGTGCGGTAAGTGCCACGAGGCATGCCCGGCGACCCGGTCGGGCTACCCGCTCTCGCCGCGCGACCTGATCCTGGACCTCCGCGAGCAGGCCGAGGGCGCGATGGGGATTCGGGCCACGCTCGGCATCCCGCCGCTGCACACCGAGCAAGCCGACCTGCTCGGCGACCTGATCCGCCCGGAGACGCTCTGGTCGTGCATGCAGTGCATGGCGTGCGTCGAGATCTGCCCGGTGGGCATCGAGCACGTGCCGATCATCAACGGGCTGCGACGGCAGCTCGTCGAGCGCGGCGAGATGGATTCGCTGCTGCAATCGACGCTCGAGACGATCCACGCGAACGGCAATTCCTTCGGCGAGCCGAAGCGGAAGCGTGCCCGCTGGACGAGGGACCTCGACTTCGAGGTCAAAGACATTCGCCAGGAGCCCGCGGAGCTGCTCTGGTTCGTGGGCGACTACGCGTCGTTCGACCCGCGCAACCAGAAGGCGACCCGCGCGCTCGCCCGCGTGCTCCACGACGCGAAGGTCGACTTCGGGATTCTCTTCGACGCCGAGCGGACCGGCGGCTGCGACGTCCGCCGCGTCGGCGAGGAGGGCCTCTACGCCTCGCTCGCCGAGGCCAACATCCAGACGATCTCCGGCTGCGAGTTCGAGCGCATCTTCTCGTCCGACCCGCACAGCTTCCACACGCTCAAGAACGAGTATCCCGATTTCGGCGGCGCCTGGACCGTGCTGCACCATTCGCAGCTGCTGCTCGAGCTGATCGAGAGCGGCCGGCTCTCACCGCGTCCGCTCGGCAACCGGGTGACCTACCACGATCCGTGCACTCTCGGCCGCTACAACGGCGTCTACGACGCGCCGCGGCGCGTGCTGGGCGCGCTCGGTCTCGAGCTCGAGGAGATGCCGCGCAACCGGGACAACTCGTTCTGCTGTGGTGCGGGCGGCGGCCGGATCTGGATGAAGGAGCTCGCACGCGAGGGCTCCCGCCGGCCGAGCGAGCAGCGAATCGACGAGGCCGCCGGGCTCGGGGACCTCGACTACTTCGTGGTCGCCTGCCCCAAGGACGTGACCATGTACGAGGATGCGATCAAGACCTCCGGCCACCAGGGCGAGATCGAGCTTCGCGAGCTATCCGAGCTCGTGCTCGAGTCACTCGAGCTCGATGCCGCCCCGGCCGCGGTCTCGGAGAGAGAGGAGCAAGCATGACCAAGGAAACCGCGTACTACCCGCGCCTCGAGACGATGACCGACGAGTGGATGGATCTCTTTGGTTACTGGGCGCCCACGGTCGTCACCGACACGCCCGAGGAGTACCGCGCGGTGCGCGAGACGGCCGGGCTGATGGACTTCGGGATGCTGCGCAAGGTCGACCTCGAGGGCGAGGGCGCGATCGACATCGTCAACGCGGTCGTGGCGCGCGACGTGTCCGGGCTAGCGACCGGACGGATGGCATACGGCCCGCTTTGCAACGAGCAGGGCAAAATGATCGACGACTGCACGGTCATGCGTCTCGGCGAGAACCGGATCCGCTTCTGCGGTGCGAACGACAAGGACCTCGAGATCTTCGCGGCGCGATGCGAAGGTACCGGTGTCACGATGCGGGTCTTCACCGACGACGTCGGGCACCTCTGTGTCCAGGGTCCGCGCTCACGCGACATCTTGCAGCCGATCACGAGCACGGACTTCTCGAACGAGGCCTTCCCCTACTACACGTGCAAGGATGACATCGAGGTCGGGGGCATTCCGGGCGTCTTCATGCCGCGCCTCGGCTACACGGCGGAGCTCGGCTGGGAGCTCTGGGTCGAGCGTGACCGGGCGCTCGAGCTCTGGGACGTCCTCGTGGAGGCCGGCGAGTCGCACGGGATGAAGGTGATCGGAATGAATGCGCTCGACCTGTTCCGGATCGAGGGAGGCTTCATCATCGGCGGAGTCGAGTACGACGAGACGGTGTCGCCGTACGAGTGCGGGCTGGGCTGGGCCGTGGCGCTCGACAAGGGCGAGTTCCTCGGCCGCGATGCGCTCGCGGGTGGAAAGGACGCCGCGCGGGTGCGGTTGGCCAGCGTCACGCTGGAGTCGGGCGGCGACGCCGCGAGCGGGGCCGCGCTCGTCGCAGACGGCGAGGAGGTCGGCCTGGTGACCCAGGCGATCGTGTCTCCCTACCTCGGCCGAACGCTCGGGCTGGCGAAGGTCCGCACGGACCTCGCGCAGGCGGGAACGAAGGTCGAGGCGCGAATCGGCGACGAGCTCGTCGCCGGCGAGGTCGTCCGCCACCCGGTGTACGAGCCCGAGCGGAAGCGCGTGAAGGAGGGGTAGGGCCGGGTTCGCATGCGTGAGCCCCTCACCCTCGCAGTCGCCCAACCGCCGTGCGTTTCGTACGACGTTGCGGCGAACGCGGTGACGCACGCCGCTACCGTTCGCTCCGCGGGAGCCCGGGTAGTGGTCTTTCCCGAGCTCTCCCTGACGGGCTACGAGCTGGATGCCGAAGCGGTCACAGTTGAGGATCCGCGACTGGCGCCGATCGTCGAGGCCTGCGCCGAGGCGGAGTCGTTAGCGCTCGTGGGCGCCCCGGTCGATGGCGGCGCGGGCAGATCGCACATCGGGATGCTGGCCATCGAAGGGACGGGGGCCACCGTGGCCTACCACAAGATGTGGTTGGGCACGGCCGAGTCCAACCGGTTCGATCCCGGCAGCAAACCCGCGGTGCTCGACGTCGACGGCTGGCGGCTCGGTCTTGCCATCTGCAAGGACACGGGCATCCCCCAGCACGCGTTCGACACCGCTGCACTGGGTATCGACGCCTATCTCGCCGGCATCGTGGAGGCCGCGGAAGATGCAGCCCTTCAAGACGAGCGCGCCCGCCGCGTCGCCACCGGCCACCAGGTCTGGGTCGCGGTGGCCAGCTTCGCCGGCTCGACCGGCGGCGGCTTCGCCCAGGCCGCCGGACGTTCGGCGATCTGGACGTCCGAGGGTGTCGTGATCGCCCAGGCAGGGCCCGAGCCCGGCGCCATCGCGCACGCGACACTCAGCAGCACGGGGCCAGGCCTGGAAGGACGAGGAATGCCTGTTGTGCGCGACCATGGGAGGGCTCCTTGACAGGAGCCCTCCCATGTCGATCGGTTAGCCGGCGTTGAACGGCTGGACGAACGGGTTCAGGCCCGAGTAGAGGCCCGACGGATTCGGGTACCACAGCCACACGTGCAACGTGATCAGGTTCGGGTGCAAGAAGCCGAACGCGGCTCCCGTGCCCGGCGCCTTCATCGCACACGCGTCCTGGGACTGCGCCGGAACGAAGGTTCCGTCGCATCGACGCGGTGCGGCTCCGCGAGCGTGGCAACGGCGGCCGGCGAGAGGGCGCCGAGCCTAAGCCGTGCGATCGCCTGGCTCGTCGCCAACTCGCCGAGCACGATCCGGAGGGGATGGGCGCGGTCGAGCTCATCGTC
>JBBRYW010000116.1:0-10687 GCA_038237235.1 Gaiellales bacterium | reverse complement strand
TGGTGCGAGGCAAGGACGCAGGGAGCGTGAATGTGCTGGCACATTTGCGCGACCGAGGACGCAGCCTCGCGCCGCGTAGCGCCTGTCAGGCGCCCTGGTCGACTTTCCGGAGAGGCCCTTGACCCGCCCTCGCTGCGTCGTTGTCGCCACAGGGAGCGAGCTCGTTCGCGGTGGCCGGAGCGACTTGAATGGCCCATTCATCGCCCGCGAGGTACAGCGGCTGGGCTTCGAGCCCACACGGATCTCGATCGTCGGCGACCGTGAGGACGAGCTCGAAGAGGCTGTCCGGGAGGGATTGCGCGCGGAGCTCTGCGTCCTCTCGGGCGGCCTCGGTCCCACCCACGACGATCGCACAGTTTCGGTTCTGGCTCGAGTAGCCGGCCGGCGACTGGTGCTCGACACCCTCCTGTACGAGGAGATCGGCGCGATCTCGGGGAAGATCGCGGAGCGCATGGGGCGCCCCGCGCCGGACTTCGAGCCGGGCGTGCGTAAGCAGGCGACCCTTCCCGAGGGCGCAATCTCGCTCGGCCTCGCCGGCACCGCGCCCGGGATCGTGCTCGAGGCCGACGGCCGCGCAGTCGTCGCTCTCCCCGGGCCGCCGGGGGAGCTGCAACGCCTCTGGCCGCGCGCGTTGGAGACGGGGGCGGTGCGCCGCCTGCTCGCCCGGGCGCACCCGCCCGATCATCGCGTCCTTCGCTTCTACGGCGTCGGTGAGTCGATGGTGGCGAACGCCCTCGATGCCGCAGGCGGAGAGGGCGAAGGCGTCGAGGCGACGATCTGCGCGCGCGACCTCGAAGTCCACGTCGATCTCTTTGCGGACGAGAACGGAGCAACCCGCGCCAGGGCCATCTCCGAGGCGCTTGAAAACCGGCTCTCGCCACACCTCTTCGCCTCCGACGAGCGGCCTGTGGAGGAGCTCGTTCTCTCGCTCTGCCGCGCGCGCGGGCTCACGCTCGGCGTCGCCGAGTCGTGTACCGGCGGGCTGGTGGGGGTACACCTCACGTCGGTACCCGGCTCGAGCGACGTCTTCCTGGGAGGAATCATCGCGTATGCCGACGGCGTGAAGCGCCGCGACCTCGACGTCCCCGCGGAGGCGCTCGAGCGGCACGGCGCGGTGTCGGCGGAGATCGCAGCCGCCATGGCCCGCGGGGCCCGAGCCCGCCTGGGAGTGGACGTGGCCGTCTCGGTCACCGGAGTGGCGGGCCCGGAGGGTGGTACGGCGGGAAAGCCTGTCGGGCTTGTTTACCTGCACGCCGAGGGTCCGGAGGGCGGAGAGCCCGCGACGTTGAACCTCCACGGCGACCGCGACACGGTTCGCCGCCGCGCGGCGGTCGCCGCGTTGCATCTCCTACGGCGCCTCTTGACTCGGACCTGACACACAGGCGCGTGAGTCGCACATCTAGGCTCGAAGGCCATGAGCTACGCCTCTTCTGCGCCCTTCGGCTTTCGGGCCCTGTGCTCGACCGTCTCGCCGAATGGCAGCTCGCCGAGCTCGGCAGTGTCCCCGGGCGAGTTGTCCCGCGCGGGAGCGTCCACATCACGCTCGCCTTCCTGGGCAGCCGGCCGGCGACCGACGCGCCGCGGATCGCTCGCCAGCTTCAGAAGGCCGCCGCACCGGCGCGGCGGCCCTTGCTCGCGGTGCGAGCCTATCGCGAGACCAGAAGCGTCGGCATGCTCCTGCTCGCTGACGAGGAGGGGCGCGCCGCGGCGCTCGCGGCAGACCTGCAGGAGCGGCTCGAGCGGCTCGGGATCTACAGGCGCGAGGCTCGGCCCTGGCTTGCTCACCTCACCGTGCTCCGCTTCCGCGAGACTCCCCGACTCCGCCCCGGGGTGCCGGATCTCGGCCGCTTCAGTCCGTCCGATGCCGCTCTCTACACTTCAGTGCTGCGGCCGGGCGGGGCGCAGTACGAGATCTTGACATCGGTAGCCCTGGGAGGTTGATGAAGGTGGATCGCGAGCAAGCTCTGGACGTTGCCCTCGGCCAGATCGAGCGGCAGTTCGGCAAGGGATCGGTCATGAAGATGAGCGACCGCGCGCAGGTCTCCGTGGGAGCCGTCTCGACCGGTTCCCTCGCACTCGACCTCGCGCTCGGGATCGGCGGCCTGCCACGCGGCAGGATCGTCGAGATCTTCGGGCCCGAGTCGTCAGGCAAGACGACGCTCGTGTACCACGTGATCGCGGAGGCGCAGCGCCGGGGCGGAATCTGTGCCTTCATCGACGCCGAGCACTCGATGGATCCTCAGTACGCTCGGCACATTGGCGTCAACATCGACGATCTGCTCGTGTCGCAGCCCGATACCGGGGAGCAAGGACTCGAGATCGCCGAGCTGCTCGTACGAAGCGGCGCTCTCGACGTCGTAGCCGTCGACTCGGTCGCCGCGCTCACGCCGAAGGCGGAGATCGAGGGGGAGATGGGTGACACCCACGTGGGCTTGCAGGCGCGGCTGATGAGCCAGGCGCTGCGGAAGCTCGCCGGCACGCTGAACCGCACCGACACGATCTGCATCTTCACGAACCAGCTTCGCGAGAAGATCGGCGTCATGTTCGGCAACCCCGAGACGACCCCCGGCGGCCGAGCGTTGAAGTTCTACTCGTCCGTGCGTCTCGACATCCGCCGGATCGAGACGCTGAAGGACGGGGTGGAGGCCTTCGGCAATCGCGTCCGCGTGAAGGTGGTCAAGAACAAGGTCGCGCCGCCGTTCAAGCAGGCGGAGTTCGACATCATCTACGGCTCGGGGATCTCGTGGGAGGGCAGCGTTCTCGACGCGGCTCTCGAGCGGAAGCTCGTCCAGAAGTCGGGCTCGTACTTCAGCTTCGCGGATGAGCGGCTCGGCCAGGGTCGCCATAACGCAACCGCTTTCCTTCGCGAGCATCCGGATGTCGGGCAGCAGATCCTGGCGCGCATCCAGGCTGACGTCGGACCCGAGCAGATCGTGTCCGCCCGCTTGCTCCCGAGCGCGGCTGTCGAGGTGACCGCTCCGGCTCCCGCGGCCGAGGAGGTCGCCGTCACGGGCTGAGACCGTCGATCGAGGGTCGCAGCGCTTCTGAGGCGGTAAGCGTGGGGGAGATCACCGGTCTGAAGCAAGCCCGTCCGGACAGTGTCGACGTGGAGATCGACGGCGCCTTCTGGCGGAGGGTTCCAACCGATGTCGTTCTCCGGGCCGGGCTGACAGTGGGAACCCTTCTGGTGCGTCCTCGCCTGAGGGTTCTGCGGCGCGAGCTCAGGCGCAGCGAGGCACTTGCGGTGGGCACGAACGCCCTCCGCGCACGCAGACTCTCGGTCGGCGCGCTCGACGAGCGCCTTCGGGCCGCCGGCGCATCGGGCGAGGAGCGGCGGGAGGCGCTCGAGACCCTGTCGCGGGCCGGCTTCCTCGATGATGCGCGTCTGGCGGCGAGCCGTGCAGAGTCGCTCGGGGCGCGAAACTTCGGCGACGATGCGATCCGCTCCGACCTCATTCACCGCGGGATCGAGGCAGAGCTTGTTGAGGAGGCGCTCGGTGTGATCTCCCCGGAGAGCGAGCGAGCGACCCGCATCCTCGGGGAACGCGGATGGACCGCCGCGACCGCCCGCCGCCTGACGCGCAAGGGATTCTCGGCGGACACCGTCGAATCGCTCTTTCCGGCAGAAATTGCGCACGAGGCATAGGCGTCGGTAGAATCTCTCTACTGATCCAATGTTTTGCCTGCAAATAGGATTTTCCGCGAATTCGTACCGCTTTGACCCAGACTCTTGCCTCTTCACCGAGATCCTTCTTTCCGTACACCCTGGTGAACCGATAGACCGCTCGTAAGACGAGCCGAATCGGCTCGCTTCGCGATTTCCGGAAGGCCTTTTGCGGGCCGAATGGCGGATTGACACCCGCGGCGCCTTGTCGCGGACAACCAGCGTCTTTCCGGGCCGTCCGGCCCATTTCCGAGGCGGGAGTGAGCAATGCTCATCGTGATTGGAATTCTGATCGGCCTCCTCCTCGGAGGAGTGGCGGGCGCGTTCGCAATGCGCACCGTCGCCGCATCGCGAGCCGAGGCTTCTCGACGAGACCGAGAGGTGCTTCTCGCGCAGGCGAAGCGCGAGGCGGACGCACTACGGCGTGAAGCGCAGATCGACGCACGCGAGCAAGCTGTTCGTCTCCGCGCCGAAGCAGAGCAAGAAGTCCAGGGTCGCAGGGGCCAGATTGCGAGATCCGAGGAGCGCGTTCATACGCAGGAGGAGGATCTCGATCGCAGGTCGATCGACGTCGTCCGGCGCGAGCAGAGCGTGAGCGACCGCGAGACGCACGTGCGGGAGTTGCAAGAGCAGCTCAAGCAGGCGAAGGACGTCGAGCTCAAGGAGCTCGAGCGAGTTTCCGGAATGACCGTCGAGCAGGCGAAGAGCCACATGCTGGAGCGCTCGACGGAGCTAGTCCGCCACGAGCTTGCTCGCAGTGTGCGGCAACTCGAGGAGGAGGCCCGGAACGAGGCGAAGCGCCGAGCGAGAAACCTCGTCGCCGATGCGCTTCAGCGTGTCGCGGCAAGCCATGCCGCCGAGACGACTGTCTCCCTGGTGGGGCTGCCCTCGGACGACATGAAGGGACGGATCATCGGCCGGGAAGGCCGCAACATCCGGGCGCTCGAGAGCCTCACCGGCGTCGACGTGATCATCGACGACACGCCGAACGCGGTCGTCCTGTCCTCGTTCGACGGGGTACGCAGAGAAGTCGCGAAGATGACGCTGGGGAAGCTGATCGAGGATGGCCGGATCCACCCGGCGCGCATCGAGGAGATGTACTACCAGTCGAAGGCGGAGCTCGAGGAGCACATCCTCCAGGCGGGTGAGCAGGCCGTCTTCGAGGCAAACTGCGGCGACTTCCACGAGGAGCTCGTCAAGGTCCTCGGCCGGCTCCGATACCGGACGAGCTACGGGCAAAACGTTCTCAAGCACACGCTCGAGGTCGTGCACCTGGCCGGGATCATGGCGACCGAGCTCGAGGCCGGGATCAAGACCGTGAAGCGCGCGGCCGTGCTCCACGATCTCGGCAAGGCCATGACTCATGAGGTGGAGGGCTCTCACGCGCTGATCTCGGCCCAGTGGGCGAAGCGCTATGGTGAGTCGCAGGCGGTCGCCCACGCTATCGAGGCACACCACTACGAGGTGCAGCCGCAAACCGTCGAGGCGGTGCTCTTGATCGCGGCGGACACCATCTCCGCCTCCCGACCCGGCGCCCGCGGGGAGAGCCTCGAGAACTATGTCAAGCGGCTCGAGGCGCTCGAGGAGATCGCCTCGCAGAAGCCCGGCGTCGAGCGTGTGTACGCGCTCCAGGCCGGCCGTGAGATTCGCGTGATGGTGAAGCCGGCGGAGATCGACGACGACGCCGCCGTCCTCCTCTCACACGAGATCGCCCGCGAGATCGAGGATCAGCTCGAGTACCCGGGGCAGGTCAAGGTGACCGTGATCCGCGAGAGCCGGGCGATCGAGGTGGCGAAGTAGGTGGAATGCGACCTCTACAAGCCGACACTGCAGACACCGATTCTCCGCGAGACTAAGTATTGGCGGACGGCGCTCAATCGAACCAGGATCTTCTTGGTAACGACGATTATCATTCTGCGCCGCCATGCGATCCAAGCCACTACCGCGTCCCTGGGCGCGAGAACATTCTCGACACTGAGGGGCTCGCGGCGATCGAGGGGGCGATGGCCGAAGAGCGCCCCGCCGCTGAAAATGCGTAGCATTTTCAGCGGTCCATGAAGCGCTATCACGTCACGACGTTCGGCTGCCAGATGAACGCTCACGACTCCGAGCGAATCAAGGGCATGCTCGAGGAGCTCGGTCTCGGCGAGGCAAACACGCAGACCGAGGCGGATGTGATCGTGTTCAACACATGCACGATCCGCGAGAAGCCCGACCAGCGCTTTGCCGCGCACCTCGCGCAGGCGGCCGCGCTGAAGCAGCGCGACCCCGAGAAGGTGATCGCGGTGGGCGGCTGCTACGCGGAGGCACAGCGTGAGCGCCTGTTCGATCTCTACCCTCACGTCGACGTGGCGTTCGGCCCCGGCTCGATTCCCCACCTGGGCGAGTGGGTAGGCACCGGCGGCCACGCTCCGCGCGGCCGCTTCGCCGAGTGGCGAGATTTCGCTGGACACCTGCCTGCCAAGCGCGAGCGTCCCTTCCAGGCTTGGGTTCAGATCTCGATGGGCTGCAACTCGAAGTGCGCCTACTGCATCGTGCCGGCGGTCCGCGGCCGCGAGCAGAGCCGCACTCCAGCCGACATCGTCGCCGAGGTGAGCGCACTCGCCGCCGACGGCGTCCGCGAGGTGACACTGCTCGGCCAGAACGTCAACTCGTGGGGCCGTGATCTTCGCCCGGAGATCACGACCGAGTTCGGCGAGCTCCTGCGCGCGGTCGACGCCCTCCGGGGAATCGAGCGGATCCGTTTCACGAGCCCCCATCCGAAGGATTTCCGCGAGCCCGTCATCCGGGCCATGGCCGATTGCGCAGCGGTCTGCGAGGGTGCGCACCTGCCGTTGCAGTCTGGCTCGAACGCGGTGCTGAAGCGCATGCGCCGTACCTACGACCGAGAGCGCTACCTGCGCCTGGCCGAGTCGATGCGCGCGGCCATTCCGGATCTGGCGCTCACGACGGATCTAATCGTCGGCTTTCCGGGCGAGACCGACTCCGATTTCGACGAGACGCTCGCGGTGGTTGAGCAGGTTCGCTTCGACGGCGCGTACACGTTCATCTTCAGTTCCCGGCAGGGAACGGAGGCGGCGGCGATGGCAAACCAGGTCCCCGATGTTCTGAAGCACGAGCGCCTCGAGCGGCTGGTCGACGTCGTGCAACGCATAGCCCGCGAGCGAAACGCGGAGCGCGTGGGAGGCGTCGAGGAGGTCCTCGTCGAGGGTGCCAGCCGCACCGATGCGGCTGTCCTCCGCGGTCGCACTCGGCGAAATACGACCGTCAACTTCACCGGCGGCGCGTCCCCCGGGTACCTCGTGGACGTGCTCATCGAGAGCGCGACCTCCACGACCCTGCGAGGCGTGCAGACCGCCGCACTCGCGGCCTAGTGCGTGGGCGCACGCTCGCCTGGGACGGCTGCCTGAACGTCCGCGACCTGGGCGGACACACGACCGAGGACGGCTCAGAGACGCTCTTCGGCGCGGTCGTTCGCGCCGACAGCGTTCGGCAGTTGAGCGACGAGGGCTGGGCCGCCGCCGCCGCCTACGGCGCCCGGACGATCGTGGACCTCCGAACCGATCGCGAGTTGGCCGACGATCCGCCTTCCCAGCTGCCGCTCGAGGTCGTTCATGTGCAGACACTCGAGGAGCGCGACGACGTCTCGGCCGAGGCCGAGGCTGCGGGCGAGTCCGCTCCGGAGGTGGCGACCGGGACGCGAGACGTGTACCTCATCTTCCTCGAGCGCTTTCGAGCCAACTTCGCTCGTGCAGTCTCGGAGGTCGCACGGGCACCGCGCGGCGGAGTCGTCATTCATTGCGCGGGGGGAAAGGACAGGACCGGCCTCGTGGCTGCGATGCTCCTACGTCTCGCGCAGGTCAGCCGCGAGCAGATCGGAGCAGACTACGCGCTCAGCGAGGAACGGCTGCGCTCACGACACGAGACCTGGCTCGCCGAGGCGGGCACGGAAGCGGAGCGCGAACGCATCCGGCGCATCAGCGCCACGCCGGCTGCCGCCATGGTCGGCGTGCTCGAAGAGATCGAGCGACGGTACGGCAGTGTCGCTGGCTACCTGCGCGCCGGGGGCGCGACGGACGAGGATCTCGAGCAGGCCCGAGCGCGCCTCCGTGGCTGAGCCCAGGCACGACGTCCTCCGCTGGGACGGGTGCGTCAACGTCCGCGACCTCGGCGGCCATCCGACCGAGGACGGCGCAGAGACACGGTTCGGTGAGATCGTTCGCGCCGACAGCGTCAGGGAGCTGAGCAACGAGGGCTGGGTCGCCGCGGTCGAGTACGGAGTTCGCACTGTCGTCGACCTGCGCTTCCACAGCGAGCTGCAGGTCGATCCGCCGGGAGACCTGCCCGTCGACGTCGTGCACGTCTCGCTCCTCGGCGACGAAGACCCTCAGCACCGGCAGCACATCGACACGATCAGTGAAGCTGCAGAGAACGACGTCGCATCGAAGCGAGCGGTATACCTTGAGTGGCTCGAGCTCTTCCGGCCTGAGTTCGGACGTGCGCTCGCCGTCGTTGCCGACGCACCGGGCGGCGGCATCCTTGTCCACTGCCTGGTCGGCAAGGACCGGACGGGCCTCGTTGTTGCACTGCTGCTCCGCCTGGCTGGCGTCGGGCACGGCGCGATCGGGCGGGATTACACCGCAAGCGAGCAGAACCTGCGCGCGGCCACCGAGCGCTGGGTCGCCGAGGCGCCCAACGACCGAGAGCGAGCGCGCAGGCGACGAAGCGGCTCGGCGCCCGAGGAGGCGATGCTCGAGGTCCTGACGGAGCTCGACCGTCGCTACGGAAGCGCTCGCGGGTACCTGACGGCGGCCGGGGTGACCCCGGAGCAGCTGGACCTTGTCGCTAAGCGGCTCCGTGGCTGAGCTCACCGTCCTCGCGCTCTTCGGCCCGACCGCCTCGGGCAAGAGCGGCGTCGCCGAGGCGATCGCGGAGCGGATCCCGGCCGAGCTCATCTCGGCGGACGCAATACAGGTCTACCGGGGCCTTCCGATCCTGACGAACCAGTCGACGCACCGAACCCACCTGGTCGGGATCTGGCCGCTCGACCACGAGGCGTCGGTGGGGGAATACCAGAGGCTCGCGCACCAGGCGATCGACGCGGCGCTGCAGCGAGGACTCACGCCCGTCGTCGTCGGCGGCACGGGCCTCTATCTGAGGGCGGCGCTCGCCGATCTGGGTCTTCCGCCTGCGCCCCCCGCAGACGCTCGCGAGCGCTGGGAGCACGTCTACGACGGCGAAGGCCCGATCCGCGCCCACGCCATCCTCGCCGACCGCGACCCCGAAGCGGCGGCGGCGGTGCACCCAAACGATCGACGCCGCGTTGTGCGAGCGCTCGAGCTGACCGAGGTGGGCTGGTCGCTCCGTCCGGCCAGCAACCGGCTCTGGAACGCCGAGATGCGTCACCTGACGATCGTCTTCGGCCTGGATGTCCCGAAGGATGCGCTCGAGCGGAGGATCGAGGAGCGGACCCGACGCATGTTCGAGCGCGGGGTCGAGCGCGAGGTGTGCCTGGCCATTACCTACCCCCTCTCCGACACCGCCAGCCACGCCTGCGGATTGCGCGAGGTCGCCGAGCTGCCCCGCGAGGAGGCAATGGCGGCCATCGTCGTTCGGACCCGCAGATATGCGGCCTATCAGCGAAAGTGGATGCGCAGGATCCCGGGGCTTGTTAGCGTCGACGCCGATCGTCCAGCGGACGAGATCGCCGATGAGATTCTCCACCTGGCAGGCATTGGGCAACGTCTACCTGCTGGCCGAGCGGGCTAGCGGCGAGCCCCCGCTCGATCCCGAGCGGGTTCGAAGGCTCTGCGCCGGGCGCGCGGACGGCGTGCTCGAGATCGTCGCGGCGCGCGGCGACGAGGCCGACATCGTCGTCTGGAACGCCGACGGGTCGACTGCGGAGCTGTCGGGGAACGGCACGCGGATCGCAGCCCGGTGGCTTGCCGAGCGCACTGGCTCGAGGGCCGTGCGTATCCGGATCGGGGAGCGCGAGGTCGCAGCGCGGGTACGCGAGAACGGCGAGATCGAGCAGGAGATGGGCCACGTGAGCGTCGGCGCCGTCGAGATCGTCGACGGGATCGAGCTGACGCCCGTCTCGGTCGGCAATCCGCACGCGGTCGTTCGCGGTGACCCGGAAGAGATCACCCGCGTCGGACCGCTGCTCGAGACGCATGCGCGCTTTCCGGGGCGGACCAACGTCCAGGTCGTCCAGGTCGACGGCCCGGGGGAGGTCACGGCGCGCGTGTGGGAACGCGGCGTGGGGGAGACGGCCTCCTCGGGAACGAGTGCCGTCGCGGTCGCGGCGGCGACCCATGAGGGTGGCGAGGTCGTTGTGCATTTTCCAGGGGGCGACCTGCTCGTGCGTCTCGACCGCGGGCGCGCCGTGCTCGTCGGTCCTGCCGAGAGGGTCGACTAGGAGGGATTGGTGATATTGACCTCGGGGAGGTGCAGAAGCCCCGCGTACGTCGGCACGAACCCGCACGCGTCGTAGTAGAACGGCGCGAGGCCTTCGTCAAAGTCGACCTCCATCCACTCGCACCCCGCCTCCTTCGCGTGCTGTGCCGCTCTGCGGACGAGTTCGGTGCCGATGCCGCACCGTTGTCGATCGGGGCGAACCTTCGTATCGATCAAGAACGCGTGGTCTCCACCATCCCAGGCGACATTCACGAACCCGATGAGTACGCCGTCACTGTTTCGCGCCGTGACCCACCCGAGGCTGTGCGGGCGAACGCGGTCCCACCATTCCGCTTGTGTCGCGCCGCCGTGCGATTGCGTGAGAGTGACGAGTTCGTCGTCGGTGACTTCGGCCCGCCACGCGAACCGAATGTGTCTCAGCTGGCGCGCGTCACGCACGCCGCGACTCTATGCCGCGAGAGGTAAGGCGTGGACTTGGGCGGGTACCTGAAGGTGCACGTCCTTACTCACCCCCCGATGCCGTGCTCGCGCAGGGTCTCGTTCAGGCTCGTTCGCAGGTCAGTCGACTTCCGCCGCTGCCCGATGATGAGCGCGCAGGCGAGCTGG
>JBBRYW010000115.1:0-10764 GCA_038237235.1 Gaiellales bacterium | reverse complement strand
CCCCGGCGAGGCCGAGCGGCTTCGTCGCGCGCGGCGCATTCTCGTCGTTGGGCCAAGCGGCTCAGGGAAGACCCGCCTCGCGCTCCGGCTCGGCTCGCTGCTCGATCTGCCCGTCGTGCACCTGGACGCGCACCGCTGGCAGCCGGGTTGGGTCGCGCTGCCCCACCCCGAATGGAGGAAGGTCGTCGCCGACCTCGTCCGGCGCCCCGCATGGATTATGGACGGCACGTACGAGAGCACGCTCGACTTGCGTCTTGCGGCAAGCGACGCCGTCGTCGCGATCGAGGCGCCGCGGCTGCTCTGCGTGTACGGCGTGGTGCGAAGGAGCGTCCGCAGCCTCGGTCGGGAACGCCCCGACGCGCCGCCCGGACAGCGGCTTGACCGGGCATTCCTGCGCTACGTCTGGGACTACCCCGTCGCAACGCGGCCACTGCTCGAGGCATCCCTCCGCGAGCGCGGCGCGACCACGGGGCTCGTCGTGCTGCGCGGTCGCCGTGACGCGCGTCGTCTCGTCCGAGAGCTCGAGGGCGTCGTTGCGGCAGCGCCTACGCCGGCCGGAAGCGAAGGATCCGGTGATGGCAGTGGTCGCAGAGGATGAGGTCGCCCGCGGCCGCCAGGTGCGCCCAGCGCGGCTGGTTGAGCCACTCCACGGGCGAGCCCTGAGCGGCCGAGAGCTCCCAGAGGAGCTCGCCGCTCTCGTCGGCGGCGAGCACCCGGTTGTTCCCGGTGTCGCAAACGACGAGGGCGCCCGTGGACGAGAGCTCGGCGTGGCGCGGGCGGTTCAGCCGCAGCCACGACGAGCCGCAGCGCACGGCCCTGAGCTCGGAGACGACGCGACCGTCGTGTGCCACGCGGATGATCCGGTCATGCCCCGAGTCGCAGATCAAGACGTCGCCGTTCGGAAGCGCCTGCGCGCTGTGCGGGTCGTCGAGAGCGACGGGGTCGTCACGGCCACCGATCGCCCGGTACACGCGCCCGTTCCAGTCGGCCTCCACGACGAGCCGACGAGGCGAGTCGGTGATCAGCAGGTTGCCGCCCGGAAGCAGGCTGACGTCGTGCGGGTCAGAGAGGCGGAGGGGCGGCTCCAGCTGGAGCGTGTCGAGTTGCCGCACGACCTCGCCTCCGCACGTCACCTCGAGCACGCGACCGTTGCGACCGTCGGCCACGAGAAGCGCGCCGCTCGCCAGCACGCGAGCGCACCGCGGCCAGAAGAGTTCAGTGCCTCCGGCGAGCGGCCACTCGCGGCACGTGCCGTTCTCGAAGACGACGACGCGGTCGTGTCCCGTGTCGGCCACGAGCAGGCCTCCTTCGCCCATCGACTCGACGGCCCGCGGGAACGAGAACAGCCGCCGCCGGGGCGGCGGCTCGCCGCACGCCCACGCCACCGCGCCCTGGGCGTCGTACTCGACGACGCGACGGTTCCCCGCATCGCAGACGAGCAAGTGCCCCGACGCGAGGCGGTCGGCGAACGTCGGCGAGGAGAGCCCGCCGGCCGGCGGCGCCAGCACCTCGACGGCGCCGGTAACGGCCAGGACGCGGTCGTTCCGCGTATCGGCGACGAGCCGCTCCCCATCCGCGGTCTCCCATGCCGAGCGCGGGCTCGAGAACCGTCCGCCGCTCCGTCCGGGATCGCGCCACCTGCCGAGCTCCCACACGACTGCGCCATCCCGGTCGAGCTCCGTGACGACGTGGCAGAACTCGTCCGCGACTAGCACATTGCCGTTTTGCAGCAACTGCACGCTACCGGGGTAGCCAAGCCGCTCGAGCGGCCGGGGAAGATACCAGAGCAGACGCCCACCCTCGTCGACCTCCGCCAGATCGACTGCGAACGGCTCGTCGGCGAACGCGACGAGGAACGTGTCGCGCGAGGTGCGGGACGCACCAACCGGCATGTGCTTCGAGATCGTCGAGAGGTCGACGGCGGCAGGCCGTCGAGTCATCGAGTCGATCACGAGCTCCCAGCGCGTCACGCGCAGGAGCGCGACGTCTTCCCCCGCGGGGACGCCGTAGCCCTCCCCGACCGATTCCAGCAGCTTCTCGTCAGCGCCGAAGCGCAACGTCCGATACTCGGCGCGCAGGGGGACGGACTTCTGGATCGCGAGCTCGTCCACGACCAAGGTCGTCCCATCCTCAGCCCGCGCAGCGAACACCGGATACTGCAGCTCGGAGCGGTGCCGCACTCCGCGCGCGTAGTCGACGCCAACCTCCTCGACCAGCGACCACCCCACGCCGGCAAGTGAACCAGTTCCGTCGGCGGCCCCGCGTTCGTCGCGCAGCGGCCCCGCTACCGTATGCACCGATGGTGAAGCGCTCGTGGCCCGCGCGCACGCTCGTACTTCTGACACCAGGACGGCGGTCGCACGACGACCCCGTCCGCGTGACGCTCGCACGAGCGGTGCAGTTGGGAGGCGACAGGTATGCGGATTAGTCGCACCGTCGAGCAAGCGCTGTTTGAGGGGGAGAACCGCCTCGCTCGCCGCTAGGCCGCGCTGGCACGTCTTTCGCGCCATCGTTTGGCGCGACTACCTGACCAAGCGGTCATACCGCATAGGTCTCGCTGCAGACGCCTTCCAGGGCGCGCTCACGCTCGCCATCTACTTCTTCATCTCCCGCTTCTTCGGCGAGCCGAACAGTGTCGCGCTCAACCACGCCCCAACCTACTTCGCCTTCGCCGCAGTCGGGATCATCACCAGCGCCGTGATTCTGAGCGGAACTCTCGACGTCACCGCGAGAATGCGCGAGGAGCAGCTCGCGGGGACGCTCGAGGCGCTGGCAGCGCAGCCGCTCAACGCGACGGAGATGTGCCTGGGCCTCGTTGGATTCCCGTTCGCGTTCGCGTTCGCCCGCGCTCTCTCCTACCTGACCGCCGCGTCGTTCGCGATGGGCCTCGATCTCCTCAACGCGAGCTGGATCGGCGTCGTCGCCGTGCTCGCGAGCGCTTCTGCTGCGTTCGCCACGTTCGCGATCGTGGCGGCCGCGATCGTGCTCGTGGCCAAGCGCGGCGAGACGATCGCCGTCATGCTCGTCACGCTTATGACCGTCTTCGGCGGCACCGTCTTCCCGATCTCGACGCTGCCGGGCTGGCTGCAGCCGCTGGCGCACGCGTTGCCGACGAGGGTGGCATTCGACGGCGTCCGGAACGCGCTGTTTCGCGGCGAGGGCTGGACGCTCGACCTGCTCGCCCTCGTCGCGTTCGCCGGCGTCGGGATCCCGCTCGCGACGATCCTGTTCGGGCGCGCGCTCGGGCGCGCCGCGCGCTCAGGCATGCTTGCGGAGTATTGACATGGGCCGGCTCGCCAGCCCGAACACCCCCATCCGGCCTAGGCCCATGGTGTCGCCGCGAGTGCTCGCCAGTAGGCGCCCGCGCCTCCCGCCGCCGCTCGACGCGCCTGGCGTCACGTTCCACGCGAGGGCGCGCGATGCAATCTGGCGCGCTGTGAAGGCGCTCGCTCCCGGCACGGAGGACACCGTGCTGCTGCCGTCGTACAACTGCGGCGCGGAGGTCGACGCGGTGCTCAAGGCGCCGGCGCGCGTCCGGTTCTACCGGGTTGACGCGGACGCGCGCGCCGACGTGGCACACCTGCGCGCGTCGATCGACTCGCGCACGCGTGCCGTCCTCCTGACGCACTACTTCGGCTTCGCCGAGCCGGCCCTGCCCACGGTCGTCGATCTCTGCCGTGAGCGCGGGTTGACGCTGATCGAGGACTGCGCGCACGCGCTTCTCTCGACAACCGCCGGACGGCCGCTCGGCACGTCAGGCGACATCGCGGTCTTCAGCCTGTGGAAAACGCTCCCTTCTCCGGACGGCGCCGCCGCGCGCAGCAACGGCCGCCTTGTTGTGCGCGCCGGCACGGTCCGGCCGCCGCTCTTCGACTCTCTGAACTGGGTGCGCCTGAGCGCCCGGGCAGGCCGCGCCCCGCGACCGCGCCCCCGCTTTTCCTCGGCCGCGCGGCGTGCGGTGAGGAGAGCGCTCGTCCGCTCGTCACAATCCGCCCTCCCGGCCGGCGCGAACCCGCACGTGAGCTTCGACGCCGGGACCGCGGAGTGGACGATCTCGGTGCCGGCGCTCGTCATCGCGGCACGGAGCGACCACGCCGCGATCGCCGCACAGCGGCGGCGCAACTACGCGCTCCTCGCGCGCGAGCTGGCCGGCGTTTCGCACCTTCGGCTCCTCCGTCCCGAGCTTGACACAGGCACGTGCCCGCTGGTGCTTCCCGTCCTCACCCGGGAGGCGGGCTCGCTCCACACGCAGCTGCAACGTGCGGCGATCGGCGCCGAGCTCTTCTGGAATGACTTCCACCCGAGCTTCCCGGCGAACGAGTTCCCCGACGCGACGTTCCTGAAGCGCCACATCGTCGCGCTGCCGATTCACCAGGATCTCGGCGCGGCGGCGATGCGACACATCGCCGCCGTCGTGCAGGGGTGGAGCGCCGGTTCGTGAAGCGCGCCGCTTTCGTCCACTGGGGCAGCTTCTCGCACATGAACGAGCGGTTGCTCCGCGCGCTGCGGGAGGTCTTCCCCGGCTACGAGCTCGACAGCGTCGACGTTCGCACCCTCATGCGGCCAGAGCACGACCGGCTCGCTTTCAAGCTTCGGAGCGGGATGGCGGCCCATCAGCAGTTCGGGCGTCTCCTCCTCACCAGGCGCGAGAAGCTGCGCGGCGTCGGGGGTTGCTTGATCCGGACAACGGTCTACTTCGATCGCGTACGACGCCTTGTCGCCGAGTATCTAGCGAGCGGCGACTACACCTTCACGCTGCAGACGCAGTCGTTCTACGCCGCCAACCTCCCGGATGTGCCGCACTTCGTCTACACCGACCACGCCGAGCTACAGTGCCTCCGCCTCCCGGGGTTCTCACCCAAGTCGCTCTTCCCGTCGAGCTGGATCCGGCTCGAGGCGTCGATTTACCGGAACGCAGCGATGGTTTTCACGATGAGCGAGGCTACGCGCACCTGTCTCATCGCCGATTACGGCTGCCCCGAGAGCCAGGTGGCCTCGATTCGAGCGGGCGCGAACGCGGAGGCGCCGGACCGAGCGAGCGTGCCGCCGGATCGCTACGCGGGCAAGCGAATCGTGTTCGTCGGCACGAGATGGGAGTCGAAGGGCGGCCCGGAGCTCGCCGCGGCCTTCCGGCGCGTACTACGCGTGCACGCCGACGCGCGGCTCACCGTCGTCGGCTGCTCACCCCCTCTTGACCTCCGGCACTGCGACGTCGTGGGTCGGGTTCCGCTCGACCGTGTGCGCGCGTACCTCAACGAAGCGTCGGTCTTCTGCGTCCCCACGCGGCGCGAGGCGTTCGGGAACGCGTTCATAGAGGCGCTCGCGCATGGACTACCCGTCGTGGCGACAAAGGTCGGCGCGATCCCCGAGTACGTCCTCGAGGGCATAACCGGCTCACTTGTGGAGGTCGGAGACGTCGACGGGCTCACCTCCCGTCTGATCGCGCTGCTCGACGATCCCGCCGAGTGCCGGCGCCTGGGCGACGCCGGACGCTCGCTCGCACGCTCGAGGTACACGTGGGCTGCAACGGCCCGCGCGATGCAGGGACACATCGAAGCCCAAATCGGCGGGCTGTAGCGTTGGCGCTCGGAGACTTGGCGCTCGGAGACAACGCGGGCGAAGTTCATCTCGAGCTTGCCGAGCTCCTCGCCAAGCAGCCTTACACGGTCGCGCTCGACGGGCTCACGATCGCGGTCGACGAGGACGTCTTCCCGCCCGATCTCGGCCGATGTGCCCGCAACATGGCGACCGTCTGCGCGGGTTACGGCGGGCGCCGGGCGCTCGAGATGGGCTGCGGCTCGGGCTACCTCGCGCTCGCGCTCAAGCAGTCGGGGGCGCTCGACGTCTGGGCTGCCGACGTCCACGGGCCGGCGGTCGAGTGCACGCGCCAAAACGTCGAGCGGAACCCCCACGTCGGCCCGGTCACCGTCGTTCGGAGCGACCTGTTCGACGCCATCCCCGCCTCCCTCACATTCGACCTGGTTGCCTTCAACCAGCCGTTCGCCCCCAGCAAAGGCGGAGTCCTCTGCGGGTGCGGCCCGGACGGCGGGTACAGACTCACGAGACGGTTCCTGATCGAGGCGGAGCCACGCCTTGCGCCGGGTGGCGTCGCGGTGATGGCGTTTTCGGACCGAGCGAGGCCGGAGCACGACCCCGCTCGGATCGCGAAGGAGCTCGGGTACGAAGTGACGACGCTGCTCCACGCCTATTACGCCGAGTCGCACAACTTCATCTACGAGATTCGGCCGGCGAGCTAGCCAGCCAGCCGCACCGTGCGATCGCAGCGCCCGAGGTCGTGGCGCCGGTTCGTCGCGATCACCACGGCCACGCGCGGCCGCCGCTCGAGTGCCGCCCAGAGAAGCGCCGACGCCGTGTCGTCGAGCGAGCGAGTCGGCTCGTCGAGCAGGAGGAGCGGAGGCTCGTGGACGAGTGCTCGCGCCAGCGCGAGCTTTTGGATCATCCCGGTCGAGCAGCGGTCGACACGGCGCCAGAGAATGTCGGAGAGCTCCAGCTCCTCTTCGAGCGCGCGCACCGTTCGGGCTGCCGCTCGCGTATCGGGATGGCGCACCCTCGCGACGAAGAGGAGGTTCGTCCACCCAGTGAGACGCCCGTAGAAGCTGCGATCGTGCGCGAGCATGGCGCCGATGAGCCCGCGAGCCTCCCGCGATCCGGCGGGATGGCCGCCCACAGAGATCCGTCCGCTGGTGGGCACGAGTGTGCCGAGGATGCAGCGCAGAATCGTGGTCTTGCCCGAGCCGTTCCGCCCGTGCAGCGCGATGCGATCGCCGGGAAGGGCGGCGAGGTCGAAGCCCTCGACCACCCGCCGGCCGCCGAACTCGCGCGATAGCCCCTCGACGAGGAGGAGCGGGCCGCCGGCGAGCAAATCGCCGGCGTGCTAGACGCCGCTAGCGGTGCCGACAATCAAGACGCGCGGGCCCCGGCGGTGCGTCCGCATGAACCAGCCGGTCGAGCGGACGAAGTTCAGACCCGCGCTCCTTAGGCTCGCGTCGCCGCGCCGTGTGGCCGGGCTGGATGCCGCGCGGGCGCGGGGCGTCCCTGAGCGCGAGGAAGACCGCGAACAGCGCCGGCTGTGCCACCTTCGTTCATGCCGGCGGATCCATCGGCGTCTCGACACAGATGCGGCGGATCGGCCGGCCGGACGCCGCCTCGGCCTGAGCGAGGTAGTCCGAGAGGTGGTTGGCGAGCACCTCGGCCCCCATGCCGACCTTCTGCGAGCCCTGACCCAGGTGGAGGAACGCGCCGGCCGTCACCGCGCGCGAGTATGTCACGCACGGGGTTGACTGGCGCAACCGAGCCGTACACGATCGCCGGCGACCCGTCGAGGAAGCGAGATGGAAGCGCATCCCGCCCGGCCGCAGCAGCCACGCATCCGGAAGGTCGACCAGACGCCCGCGGACTCACGTCTCGTCGCCTACGCCCGGATGCTTCTCAGCCCGACGCGATGCACGCGGCTCAGCTTGACGAGGCCCGCGTCATACTCGAATGGGACCCCGCAGCGAGCCATGGTGGAGTTCGTCGCCGCGTGGCGTAGACACTTTCCTGACGTCGGAGACGCCGCCTGCCGGAGCATTAGGGCCTGGAAAGCCACCCGGAAAGTCGCGGCGACTGACGGGACCCACTCGAATACGCTCATGTCCCGTGAAGATCCTCTCCGTCGTCGGCAACCGTCCCCAGTTCATCAAGTCGGCGCCGCTCTCGGTCGCGCTCCGCGAGCGCGGCATCGAGGAGGTCGTGCTCCACACGGGTCAGCACTACGACCGCGAGCTGTCGCAAGTGTTCTTCGACGAGCTCGACTTGGCCGAGCCCGACTACCGCCTGGGGATCGGCGCACTGCCGCGCGACGAGATGCTCGAGCGAATGGAGCCCGGCATCGGCGCGGCGATCGAGCGCGAGCAGCCCGACTGGATACTCGTCTTCGGGGACACGAATTCCACGCTCGCCGGGGCCCGCGCGGGCGTCCACGCCGGCGTCCCAGTCACCCATGTCGAGGCTGGCCTGCGGAGCGGCGACCTGTCCATGCCCGAGGAGCGGAACCGAATCGAGGTTGACCGCATCTCGGCGCTCCTGCTCTGCCCCGACGAGCGCTCGCGCGACACGCTGGCGGCCGAGGGTGCTCCGGGCCAGGCCGAGGTGGTCGGCGACGTGATGGCCGACGTTTGCTTCCGCCTCGCCCCGCTCGCACGGGAGCGCTCCCGCATCCTCGACCGGCTTGGGCTCTTCCCGGGAGCGTATGTCCTCGCGACCGTTCATCGGGAGGCGAACGTTGCCCCGCCGCGCCTCGACCGGATCGTCGAGGGACTGGGCCGAGTGAGCGAGCCCGTGATCTTCCCCGCGCACCCTCGAACCCGCGCCGCGCTCGATGCCAGCAGCCTCCGAGTCGGCGAGCAAATCAGGCTCGTAGAGCCGCTCGGCTACCTCGACCTGGCCGCGCTCGCCTCGCAGGCGCGGGTGATCGCGACCGACTCGGGCGGCTTGCAGAAGGAGGCCTACTGGTACGGCGTGCCGTGCGTCACGATGAGGCCGTCGACCGAGTGGGTCGACACCATCGAGGCCGGAGCGAACGTGCTCGTCGACGCCGACCCCGACCGGATCGCCGCCGCGGTGGCCGCCGCCGGCATGCCCGACGAGCGGCCGCAGCTCTACGGCGACGGTCGCGCGGCGCAGCGCATCGCCGACCTGATCGATACGCTCTCCGCGCGATGAGCCGAGGCGCATCGGCGCCCTCTGCCCGGCGCATGGCACCGGTGCGGATAATTCACGCCACTGCTCTCTGTCTAGAGGATCCCCCCGATAGTCCTGAAGACCGAGGACATCCAGCTCGTTCGCGCTGCACAGTTTGGTGACCTCTATGCGTTCGAGGAGCTCGTGCGTCGTCATCGAGCCCGTATCTACCGGATCGCCCTTCGCATGCTCCGGGACGCTTCCGAGGCCGAGGACGCAGCACAGGACGCCTTCTTGCAGTCCTGGCGGGCCCTGCCGGGATTCCGTGTCGAGAGCTCGTTCAGCACCTGGGTCGTTCAGATCGTCACGCGTCGCTGCCTCAACCTGCTGCGCTCACGTCGGCCCATTGCGTCACTCGAGGCGGAGCCCGAGGCGCGCGATTCATCTCTCGCGGAGCTCGTCGAGACTCGAGCCGAGCTCGAAGCTCTGAAGCGCGCGCTCGCCCGCCTGACACCGGAGCAGCGGGCGGCGCTCGTACTGCGCGAGCTCGAGGGCCTTTCGTACGAGGAGATCGCCGAGGTGCTTGAGATTAGTGTCCCCGCCGTGAAGGGACGCATCCACCGCGCGCGGCTCGAGCTCGTGAATGGAATGAGGCAGTGGCGGTGAACGCGAGGGGACGCGGGCGACTGCCCTGCGGCGGCGAGCTTTCGGAGCTGATCGATCAGGTTGCTGACAACCTGCGGCCGGCGGATCCCAAGCATCAGAGCTCGTGCCCGCACTGCCGGAAAGTGCTCCGGGAGCTCAATGACCTTTGGGGCCGCGTCCAGGAACTGGCTCGCGAGGAGGTGAACGCGCCGTACCGGATCGTGCAGACGGTGCTGCAGCGCATCCGCGAGCAAGGCTCGCGCTCCTCTCTGCCGGTCCCGCTCGAGGACGTTGTGCCGAGCCTCGTCCGACACGCGCTCCTCCAGGACGAGAGGGGCAGCACGAGGGTCGCCGACTCCGTGATCGCGAGGATCGTTGCATTGACGGTGCGCGAGCTGCCCGAGCTCGACCCGGTTGGCGGCTGGGCCGAGGCGGCGCATGGGCGATTCGCCGGAGGCGCGGACGCGGGCCTGACGGTCAACATCACCGACGAGCGAGTCGTCGTCAATCTGCGGCTGATCGTCGACTACGGCGTCCATCTCCCGAGCGCAGCGAGCACTTTGCGAGAGCTGATCCTCCGCCGCATCGCACAGATGACGGGTCTTATCGCGGTGGATGTCGACATCCTGATAGGCGATGTCCGGCTCGCTCGCAACTAGAGCGTTCCTGCCGCTCTCAGCTTGTAGCGCGGAACTTTCCGTGCCGAGCTGGTTCTAAGAAGGCAGAACACTCACACAGCTCACACGAGGAGGAAAAGATGGCGGAAGAGACGCCCGCGAGCCACCCGACGAGGCCGGTGGAGGCATCGCCACTGCAGACAGAGCATGGCACCACGACGATCGCCGATGCGGTCGTAAGCAAGGTCGCCGGAATCGCCGCGCACGAGGTGGCTGGCGTCTACGCGCTTGGCGGCGGCGCTACTCGTGCCCTCGGCGCGATGACGCAGCGGGTCGGCTTCGGCGACGAGCGCAGCCAGGGTGTCTCGGTCGAGGTCGGCGAGCGTGAGGCTGCAGTCGACCTGACCGTCGTGATCGAGTACGGCGAGTCGATTCCCCAGGTCACAAATCGAATCCGCGAGAACGTGATCCGGCGGATCGAGGGGATCTGCGGTCTGACCGTGACCGAGGTCAACGTCAGCGTCAACGATCTCCACTTTCCTGGCGACGAAGACGCCCCCGAGCCGACGCGCGTCCAGTAGCGGTCGATGGTAGAAGCCGATCCCACGCGAGCGGCGGGGGCGAGGCTGTCTGGCCGTGCTGCGTCGGAGCGCGTGCAGCTGTCCCGGCTCGCCCTTGCCCAGGCGCTTGCGGTCGAGGGCGTGATCCGAGCCGATGCCGGACCCCTCGGGACGCGGATGACGCTGGACGGTCGCGAGCGCCTCGCCGGCGTGACCGCCGCAGCGCTCCCCGAGGGGCGCTATGGAGTGACGCTGCACCT
>JBBRYW010000114.1:0-10773 GCA_038237235.1 Gaiellales bacterium | reverse complement strand
GATGTTGGGAGCCGGTTGCGTCTCGGATGTCGTCGGGGCAGGTCCGAAGCTGAGGGGGCCGGTTACACGGGCTCTACGGCTACTTGCTCCTCGGCTCGCTCGTACGGGACGAAAAGCCTGCAGTGTGGGCATTTGAACCCGCTGTAACGGGCAGCAGAGCCGCCGATCAGCGCGGCCTCGAAAGGCTTCGAGCAATGCGGACAGACGACCGCGTACAGGGCATCGGTGACCGGCAAGTCAGTCAACTGCCGCACGGTACCAAAAGGCCCTGGGCATCCCGGTCCCGCGCTCGAATGCTCCCCGGCAGGTTACGCGGAGACAACGAAGGCCGGCGTCCCGACGCTCACGTGATCGAAGAGCCAGGTCGCGTCCGAGATCAGCATCCTGATGCACCCGTGCGAGGCCGAGTAACCGATCGATGCGGAGTCCGGTGTTCCGTGGATTCCGACGCCCCCGGCGGAAAGTCCCATCCAACGAGTGCCAAGCGGATTTCCCGGACCGGGCGGCACCGGCTTCAGACCCTTGGCCCACTCAGAGGCCTTCGGCGGGTACCACCAGGGGTCGCGCTGCATCGAGACGATGCTCCACTCGCCGAGCGGAGTCGGGTACTCGGGCCACCCCGTCGCGACGCGGAAGCTCTCAACGAGCTGCGTTCCGCTGTAGAGGTTCAGCTCGTTCGAGCCCCGCCTGATCACGATAATCGAGCCGAAGTCGCTCGTCGCGACCCTCGGCTGAATGGTCGTCAGCTGCAACGGGATGACCGGGCGCACGCCCGCGCGGAGGGAGCTCACAATGCCCCGCGCCATCGACTCGGTGTCCACGCTCCGACCCGGACGCGACTCGCTGATGGCGGGCTGGAGGTCGGCTGACAGGCCGACGAGCTTCGCGTCCTCGGCCGGATACGAGTACTTGTGGTCGAGCCCGTCGACGTACTTTCGCAGCCGCACTCTCCAGATCCCGACCTCCAGCGGCAACGTCTTTCCGGGACGCGCGCGAAGGGCGCGGGTGACGGCTGCGTCGATGTTCGCGCTCGCCCCGAGTTCGCTCGGGCGAGCGCTCCACGTCTCGTTGCCGAGGCGGAAGCGAACTGGCCGGGCGAACGCCGCCTTGACGTGTCGTCTCGCCTGCTCCGAGGTCATCCGCCCGACCTTCGTGCCGAGCACGTGTACATCCCGCGCGACCAGAGGCATTGGCGGCCCGGCCGCCGGCGCGGCCGCACCGAAGGCGAGCGAGAGCAGCGCGAGGGCGAACGGGAACCGGATCAGCCGCGTGAAACTCCGGCCCCTCGTGCCGCGGCGAGCGCGCCCCCGGCGGACTTCCAGCGGGATGATGGGAGACTTCGTCTGCATGAGCTAGCCGAACGGCTTGACGGGACGGTCGGCGACGTTCAGTAGGCCGAACGGCAGGCTCGTTCCACCCGCGGCGCGCGCGCGGAGGTAACCGCCGAGGAAAGGCGTGGTCTGACTGAACGAGAGGTTCTTGCTCGCGGCCGCGTAGTGCTGCTTCACCTGAGTCTCCGTCAGCGGGTCGTCGTACACGGCGACCTCGTCCAGCGACCCGACGAACCGGTTGCCGAGCGCGACGTCGTACCCGAGGCTCGCCGGAGCGCCTCCCTCGATCCGCTCCCAGCTTGCGCTCGCCTCGAGCGCGCCGTCCAGGTAGAGGCGGCCCGTGCCACCGGCGTAGGTGTAGACGACGTGGTGCCAGCGGCTGTCGGTCACGGCCCTCGTACTGACGAGCGGCGCCGAGTCGAAGATGAGCAGCTTGCCGTCGCCATCCGTCCCGATATAGATGAAGTGGCTCGTGTCGTCGCGGTTACTGAACGCGACGGCGTTCGTCGCTCCCGTCTTGAGCCAGAGCTCGACCGTACGCACGTATCCCACGACGCCCAGCGAGACGCGGCTCTCACCCGCGTTCAGCGTCACGCCCGCGTTCGTGTCCGTGGCGAGAGCGCCGCGGCCACCGCGTCCGACGTCGCCGGCGTACGCGCCGTTCGCCTTGCCCTCCTCGTCCTTCGCGCCCTGGCCGGGAGCATCGCCGACCCGCCAGTACGACCTGGGTCCGTCACAGGCGACGAGCTGGCTGTAGCGCCGTTTGTAGGAATGCGTGATGTTGAACGATCCGCGACGCGCCTTCAGCTTCAGCCGCTTCGTGAAGACTCCGTTCCGATCGGTGCGAAGAGATCCCACTCCCTTCCACTTCTTGCCGTCGAGCTGCTCGAGGTTCACGCGCCCCGCTACTCCCCCGGGAGCTCGCCCCCAGACGAGCGTCCCGCCGGGCTGCTTCAGCGCGACGAACGGGAACCGAAAGGCAGTGAGGCTCAGCTTCGGCTCGTCGCAGGTCAGGCTGCGCCCGCCGCGGAAGTAGAGACCGGACTGGGTCGGCTCGTCGGGAAACGGTGTGTCGCGAAGCTGCAGCCAGGTGACGAGATCGAGCCCGGTGCTCCACATCCGGTAGAGAGCCTCGGCGGTCCAGCGCGCGTGGAGCGGCATCGGCAGCGCCTCCGGATCGGGCGGGCTCGTGTCCCAGCTGAACTCCGTCGCCCACATTCGCGCCTTTCCCGTCGAGGTGAGGTGGCCCACCTTTGCGGCCGCAGCGAGCAGCGCGCGCATCTTGGGCAGATCCCCGATCGAGACGTCGTCCGGCGCGGACGCGTGATGCGTCGGCCCACCCCGCGTGTACGGGTGCGTCGCCCAGACATCGAAGGTCACGCGGTCGGCACAGGTAGGCGTCGGCGGTGCACCGTCGGAGAGACAGAGGAACTCCCGCATGAAGCGAAGAGGAGCGATCGCGGCACGGCCCCCCGCCTGCTCGACGGTCGTCCCGAACGGCGAGAGGCCGCCGGCCACGACGACGTTGTCCCGATGGACAGCCTTCAGAGCCCCTGCCCCAGCGTTGACCAGCCGGCGGTACGTCGACGGCGAAAGCGGCTGGGCACCTTCGAGCTGGGCGTTCAGGAAGAGGTTGACATTGGCCTCGTTCCAGATCTGCCACAGCCGAATTCGGGGAAGACCCTGGAAGGAACCGCTGTACCGTCGTGCCGCCGCCGTCATGAACTTCGCGAACTCGTCCGTGTTCGGGGTGGGGGCGTAGCCGCCGCCGGCCCAGACCGGCGGGAAGTTGACCGTGACGAGCGGCTCGATCCGCTGCGCGACGAGCCGGCGGATCTTGAGATCGAAGGCTGCCCAGTGGTAGGCCGAATCCGCTGGATCCTCCGGCCGGAATCCTTCGGGGCGCTCGGCGGGGGCGACCTCGTACCACCGCAGCACGGTGCGATAGACCCTGGCGCCCGCGGCGCGTGCGCGCTTGATCGCGAGATCCGCATCCGGCCCGTCCAGCTCGCCATGGTCGGCAAACGCCGTCTCGAGTGGCCGGCTCGTCGCCGCATCTGCCGGCGCAGCGGTGACCAGGCCGAGCACCGCGGCGCATGCGCCAAGCGCGAGCGCGCCGAGGATGGCGCTCCGTTCAGTCAGCTGCGAACCCCACGAGGAGAAGTCAGGTTAGCGGGAGGCGCGGCGATCTTTTGTTTGCCGTCTGTAACGATCCAAGTCGTGTCCGTTTCCTCAGCTACCCGTGGACACACGCGGCTTGGAGCCAGACGCCGGGCCAAGGATGCGGCCTCTCGTGTCCGGCCTTGCAGCGCGTGCGCCGAAGTCGTCGACCGAGAGCGTGCGCGTGAGCGTCCAGGCGATGTGCGACGGATCGAGCGAAGGCGACCCGGTCGCATCGAGGCGGATCGACGTCAGCGAGCCGCGAAGGATCCGTCCGTCCTCTCGGACCGTGACCCGGAGGATCGCGCTCACCCCCAGGTCGCCCTCCGTCGAGAGCGTGTGGTACCCGGCGAAGTTTCCGAGGCTGTATGCGATCAGACGGCCGTGGTACCACTCGAGCCCCCTGAGCACATGAGGTCCGTGGCCGACGACGAGATCCGCGCCGGCATCGACGGCCGCGTGCGCGAAACGGATCACGTCGCCGCGCTGCTCTCCGAGGTACGCCTCCGCGCCGGGGCGCACATGCTCGTAGCCTGTCCCCTCGGCCCCGGCGTGCATCGTCGCCAAGACCACATCGGCTCTCCTCGCAGCACCGTGGATGAGCCTCGTCGCGCGGGGAATGTCGAGCAGGCTCGCGGCCCACGGGTACGGAGCAAAGCCGACCACGGCCACACGGAGGCCGCGACGGCGGAGGAATGCGACCTGACCCGGTTTGCCCGTGTACCGGAGGCCGGCGGCGGTCAACGCCGAGGTAGTGCTCGCCTGTCCGGCCGCCCCGTAGTCGTTCGCATGGTTGTTCGCGACGTTCAGCAGGTCGAAGCCCGCATGCTTTAGCGCCGCCGCGTCTGACGCCGGCGCCTCGAAGGCGAAGCAGTTGGAGCTCCCGGCCGCGCATTTGCTCCCCGCGACCGACCCGAGTGTCGTCTCGAGGTTCCCGAATGTGAGATCGCTGTGCAGAGCAGGCCCGACGGCACTCAGCACTTCGGCCGCGCCTCCCGGGGGAAGAATGCCATCTCGACCGAAGGTTAGGTCGCCGGTCGCCGCGATCGTGATCCGGTGCTGGCGGCGCCGGTGCTGGCGGCGCCGGTGCCTCGGCGCTCTGAACGGCTGTACCGGCGCCGCGTGACGCTCCCTCGAGTGGACACCGGGTGATGGTGAGTGGCGTGCGACGGGCGCCGCCGCTCCCCTCACGCCGACGATTGCGACGAGGCCGAGACCCACGAGGCCTACAAGCGGCCCGAGCGTGATTCTGCTTCGACGCACCCGCCCTTGTTCGTCGCCCGACTACGCGGGCCTTTCCGGTTCAGTGCCCGAGCTCGATCGTGCGGGTGTGGCGGCGGAAGCCAATCGACTCGTAGAGCAGCTTCGGCTCTGGGTAGCCCGGGTCTCCGCGTGCGTAGACGATCGCGGCGGTCGCCCCCTGCTCGCGCAGGCGATGTAGAGCGAACGTGCAGACCGCGGCGGCCAGCCCGAGCCGCCGGAAGCGTGGGTCGGTGCCGACGGGCTCCAGCTCGCCCACGCCGTTTCGCTCGTCGAGCCAGACGAGACAGGAGGCCGCGAACGAGCCGTCCGGTGCCTCGACCACGCAGTCGAGCTCCGGCCGGTACGGCCACGTCCGCATCACGTTGGCCATGCTGCGGACGGTGACGCGCGACGGCTCCCAGGCGGCCCGGTGCACGGCCGTTCGGTGCTCGACGTCACCGTCGCGAACGCTACGGAGGGCGAAACCCTCGGGAACCCGGGGGTCGGGCAGGCGGTCGAGGTCGCGCAGCAGGTAGTCGAACCACGCCTCGCTCCCAACAGGCCGGTACCCGTTTCGCTCGAGGGCCGCGAGCGTCGCCTCGTCGTCCTCGAGCGCCGAGGTCACACAGTCGCCGGCCCATGCGAGCACCTCGTCCGCGAGCTCGCGCCTGCGCGGGTGGAGCTGGAAGTCGAGCGTCGTGTGCTCGAAGACCCAGCCGAAGGCCACGACGTCCTCTCCGTCGAGCCAGAGGCGGCGGCGCCATTCCCGCTCCCTGCCGGCTATGGAGGCTGTGCCCCACGCGAGGTCTCCGATGTGGCGCTCGACCTTCGGCCCTTCGAGCGCCCAGGCCTCGGCCACGAGCGCCTGCATCAGGCGCAGGTCGCCGGGCTCATCGAAGTCGCGCGCCGTCAGCCCCATGGATCTAAAGGTTGGCGAGAGCACCAACCGCGCTCTCGAGCTCGGCGTGCACGCCGTCTGCGACGTAGACCGTCCACGCATGTGGCGGCGTTCCGCCCGTGTACACCAAGACGGGCTTGCCGAGCGAGTGGGCGTGCCAGGCCTCCATGGCCGTTCCCTCATCCGGCACCGTGAACGCCGCTAGTACGGCGTCGCAAGAGGCGATGTCGTCCAGATCTCCCTCGACGATCTCGGCCTCCTTTCCCTTCGTCCGGCCGCGGTAGTCACGCCGCATCGGGTCGACGGGCTCCCAGCCGAGCCCCCGAACGAGCTCGGCGGCTCGTCGGCGGTACTCCTCGGCGTAGGGCAGGCCGGCGAGGTAAACGCGTCTCACGGTCGACGTCGCCTACAGTAACGGCGTGCAGCAGGCCTCCCGCTCGCAGCAGTTCGTCGCAATGGGGCATGCAGGCCCGGGTCACTACGTTGGTCTCGAGACGTTCCCCAATCCAGGCGTGTCGCGTGTGGAGATGATGAGCGACGAGCTGACGGCCGTCTGTCCGATCACGGGACAGCCGGATCTCTACGGGGCGACGATCGACTATTCCCCGGGACCACTCTGCATCGAGTCGAAGTCGCTCAAGCTGTATCTGAACGGCTTCCGCGACCAGGGGCACTTCTGCGAGGCGCTCGCCGTCCGGATCAGGGACGATGTCGCCGAGGCGCTCGAGCTGCCGACCGAGCGAGTTCGCGTCACGCTGCGACAGAAGGCGCGTGGCGGGATCGCGATCACCGCGAGCTCGTAGTCCGTAACAACCACGGAGCCGGCCCCAGTATCTAGGATCAACACATGTCCTTGACCGTCGGCTCAGGCCCGTTCGGCCACAACCCGGCCGGCCGATTCGACTTCGACCCACCCGAGAATGTCACGTTCGTCGAGGAGTTCCCTCGGCGCGTCCGGGCCTTGAAGGGCGGGCGCACGGTCGTCGACAGTGAGCGGGTGCGGCTCGTCTACCGAACTGGCTCGCTGGCTCGGTATGCCTTTCCCGCGGAGGATGTCTCGGTTCCGGCCGAGCCGGAGCCTGCCGTAGAGGGCTACGTGGCGGTTCCGTGGACCGCTGTCGACCGCTGGCTCGAGGAGGAGGACGAAGTGATCGTCCACCCGCGCGACCCCTACCACCGGATCGACATCCTCCGCACCTCGCGCCGAGTCGTCGTGCGCGTGGAGGGCGAGCAGGTCGCCGATTCGGTCGAGGCGATGGTCCTCTTCGAGACCTGCCTTCCGCCCCGCTACTACCTCCGGCGCGGGGATGTCCGCGCCGAGCACCTTCGCGACTCGTCAGGCCTCGAGACCGGCTGCGCCTACAAGGGGTTCGCCTCGTACTACGACGTGGCCGGGGCGCGAGCGATCGCCTGGAGCTATCCCGAGCCGCGACGAGAGGCCGAGCTCGTTCGCGGACTGGTCTGCTTCTTCCAGGAGCGCGACGAGGTCGAGCTCGAGGTCGACGGCGAGGTGAGCGAGCGTCCCCGGACGCCCTGGTCGGGCACGGACTGGCTCGAGCGCTACCGCTGAGCAGCCTCGGCTTAAGGGCCTGTCCGGAAAGTGGCCGCGGTGGATGACGCGCGGGTACGTGGTGCGAGGCAAGGACGCAGGGAGCGTGAATGTGCAGCACATTTGCGCGACCGAGGACGCAGCCTCGCGCCGCGTAGCGCCTGTCAGGCGCCCTGGTCGACTTTTCGGACAGGCCCTTAAAGGCTGGGATCGCTCGAGAGGGAGGCGACGCGCTGCGCGAGGGCGCGCAGTACTTTTCGCTCGACGCTCGGAATGTGATCGACCGCGCTCCGGAAGGCCTGACTCGTCAGCACGAAGCACCGAAGCGGCGTCCTCGCCGTCACGGTCGCAGTCCGCCGGGTGTTCTCGAGGAGGGCGATCTCGCCGAAGAAGTCGCCGCCGCGACTCGTGACTAGCCGGGCGCCATCTCTTGTGATCTCGACCTCGCCGTCGATGACGACGAAGAACTCACGCCCGAGCTCTCCCTGCGTGCAAAGCACCTTGCCGGCATCGAACTCGAGATCCTCCGTCCTCTTCGCGAGCTCCGTGAGCTCCTTGCGCGAGAGCTCCGCAAAAAGGGGCGCACGCTTAAGAGCCTGCACCTTCGTGTCCTGCGAGAAGAGTCGCACGCCCGTAGCTTACGCCGAGCAGCGTCAAAAATCGCGGGTCACGGGGCCAAGGCACCGCTTGCGGTGCCGACTTCAGGCGGTGCGGGCTTGCCGCACCGCCGTCTGCACTGACCGGTCGAGCGAATTGGAGCGACCCAGGCTCCTATGTCCCTTGTCAGGCGGGCGCCGCTCACGGCGGCGCTTCAGAGCACAGGTCAGTTCTCGACGATCGTGCTCTTCTCGATCGGATAGCCACTCGCCAGGCAGTCGTCCTCCGAGCGAAGCGTGTTTGCCTCGTAGTCGGGCGGGACGATGACGTAGTTGAACTGCCAGAGCGGCGAGTAGTTCTCCATCCCCGGGACGGAGTCGTAGACGTTGTACTGGCCGTCGACCCGCTCGGGCTCCGAGCCGTGCTTCAGCTTCCCATTCCGGTCCAGTGAGACCGAGTACACGACCTGGTACTCCTGGGCGACCTGGTTCCCGACTGCGCTTCGATCCTCGTCGAACTCGAGCTCGATCTCGCCGCTCTCGACCGCGTAGACGATCTTGCCGTCGAACCAGACGCGCTCGACCTCCATGGCGTACGGGTTGTTGTACGTCAGATTCTCGACCCCGTCCGCGCGGAACGTCTCGGACTGTCCGTGCGGACTGAGCTCACCCTCGGCGACGGACCAGACCCCCTCCTCCTCGCTGGCCGTCACCCGTTCTTCGTCGCCGTTTGCCATCGCTGCCTCCTCTCTCCAACCTGATGCGCGAACCCTATGTGCAGCTACCTGCCCGCTCGTGGGACGCCAAGGCGTTACCAGGGGTCGATGCCGATTTGCTTTCGTCCGAGAGCGGTCAGATCGTCGACGGTAGCCCGGCCCTCGTAGTCGATTTCGTAGTCCTCGGGCGCGAAGTCGGGTGGGCTCGCGCCGCGCAGAAAGGTCTCCTTCTCACGCTCGACGTAGGCAGCGTTCTTGTCGCAATAGGGCACCGCGGCGATGTACATCACGTTGCCCCAGCGCTCCCCCCGGTTCACGTCGCCCACCGAGTGGACGACGTCCGTGTGCCACCAGACCGTATCGCCAGGCTCCATCGAAGGAATCGGCGTCAGCGCCGGCGTGATCGCGGGATGCATCTCCTCGCTGATCGACAGCGCACGGCCGCGGGCGGCGAGCAGGCCGTCGGCGGGGACATCGTCGAGCAGCGGGCGCAGCAGCAGATAGACGATGCTGTTGGTGATCGGGATCAGGTGGAGCACGCCGTCCGTGGGTCGCATCTCGCTTAGGGCCGTCCAGCCCTGGAAGGTTCGGAAAACGCTGCACATCAACGTCGATTCGTACTCATCGACCTCGGTACGATGGGCAGCGTCCCAGGGGTCGAAGCGTCGCCAGTCACCCGAGAACACGTGGCGGTAGACCTCCTGGTAGGCGGGGACGAGCCAGCGTTCGACCGACCCTGAGTCGATGTGCGGTGAGAGCCCGAACGACGAGTCGCCCGGCTGGCGCCGGCGAACGCGATCGGCATAGGTGCAGTCACGCCCTCCGTCGAACCAGGTCACACCCTCGTTCTCGTTGCACCAGATCGAGTTCATGAAGCCGCGGGTCGCGGTCATGCGCTCGTCCTGGCGGGCCTGCACCTGCGGCTTCGACCAGTAGATGCCGAAGATCTGTGGGCGGCTCGACTGCAGGCTGGAGAAGTACTGGTCGGCGCCCGCCTTTTGGTTCTCGTAGTAGCGGTTGCGCTCGAGGTAGTCCGCCAGCTCGGCGTCCCAGCGCTCCACCTGGGTGCGGGCGAAAGTCTGCCGCACGACCGCGCAGCCGCGCCGGTGGATCGCCTCGCCCACTGGCTCGGGAACCGTGCCAGCCTCGATGTCGGAGTACCGGACGACGGGGATCACCTCGTCGCCCCGCTTCCGCACCTCGACGACCTCGGCCACCTCACGCCGCATCGCCTCTTCGACCTCGGCGAACACGTCCGCAACATCGCCGATCTGTCCGCATAGGCGAGCTTTGGTCTCGCTGATCAGCTCCGCCAGGCTCTCGGCTCCCTCGACCCTCGGCTCCTGCGTCGACACCGCCTTGCTCCTTCCCTTCGGCGCTTTCGCCGTTGAAAAATCCTTCGCGTTACCGCCGGGACAGGCTCATCGGCAGCGGACAGAGCGTATTCGACCGCCTCGTTCAGCGTCATGGCCGCTCCCTCGGCCTCCAGCCGCGGCCACTCGTCTGCGCTCGTCCATCTGCGCTTAACGCGCCGTCGCGGAAATGAAGGCGGGCGGGGAGTTGACGGCGATGAGTTTCGCTTCGCCGAACGGTCTTTCTCAACGGACCGCGAAAGGAGTCTAGCCGGTGGCCGCCCTCGGGCCGTGCACGATTGTGGTGGTCATCGGCACTACGATCGCTCGCGCCGATCTGCCAGACCTCTGCAAGCGCCTGCGCTTGTTGCTGCAGCACACCGACGACGTTGTGGTCGCTTGCGACGTGAGCGCGCTGACCGGCGTCGACGCCGTCACGGTCGATGGCTTGGCCCGGCTGCAGCTGACCGCTCGCCGGCTCGGATGTCAGATTCAGCTCCGCCACGCCTCATGCGAGCTGCGGCAGTTGCTCGCTTTCGCGGGGCTGGCCGAGGTCGTGCCGCTGGAGCGCGGGCTACGGGTCGGCTGGCCGGGCGGGCAGACCAAACAGCGGGAACAGGCTCGCCGTGTCGAGAAAGGCGTTGAAGCCGATGATTCGACCGGCTGAGATCTCGATCACCTGCAGCGCCCACGGCTCGTAGCTCCCTGCGGGGCCACTCGGCTTGTACTGCCCGAAGGCCGGCAGACCGTTCGCCACGGTCGCGACGAGGCGCGAGCCGCGGCAGCCTGCTCCCGGCCCAAACCACCAGCGCAGGACGTCGTCGCGGCCGCGCAGCCACAACTCGTAGGGCGGCATCGACTGCGTCGCATCCTCGTGAAGCAACGAGGTAAGCGAGTCGATGTCGTAGCGCTCGAAGGCGTCGACGTAG
>JBBRYW010000113.1:0-10803 GCA_038237235.1 Gaiellales bacterium | reverse complement strand
GCTGCCCTGCCTGGCTGCGGCTGCCGTTCGCGCTCCGGGCTTGGTCGCGCGGACCGTGACCTTCGCGGGCACGCTCGTGCGGATGGCCGGAACGACCTTCGCATGCGGAACGACCTTCGCATGCGGCTTGGCCGGAGCCTTTCCGTTCGACGCGAGGGCGACGCCCACGACCGTGGCGCAAAGCGCGAGGACGAGGACGAGGCCGAGTAGTTTGGAACGTCTCATCAACCGTCACCTCCTGTGTTGTTGCCGTCGCCGACGGTACCGCGCCGAGGTGAGGCGCTCGTGAAACGGCGGTGACGATCAGATGAGACTTGTCGGGCGAGCACGACGGTGAACACGGATCCCAATCCCGGCTCACTCGTCACCTCGATCTCGCCGCCGTGGGCTCGGGCGATCGCGCGCGCGATCGAGAGCCCGAGTCCCGAGCCCGAGCCGGACGCCGACGCGCGGCCACGATAGAAACGGTCGAAGACATGGGGCAGCTCCTCGGGCGGGATACCCTGCCCCTCGTCGGTGACGCTGAGCAGCACCCGCTCCTGCTCGGTCGTGAGCGCGAGACGGACCACACCCGTGGCCGGTGTGACGCGGAGGGCGTTGTCGATCAGATTCGCGAGTAGCTGCTGCAGGCGGTCGCGGTCACCGAGAACGACGGCTTGCTCGATCCGCTCGACGACGACGTCGATCCCGTCCGCGAGCGCCCATGCCTCGCGCTGCGCCTCGAGCAGCAGGTCGTCCACCCGGACCGGCTCGAGGGCGTAGTGCAGCCGGTCGTCCCCGTGCGCGAGCTGGATCAGATCGGCAACTATCCGGGCCATACGGGCGGTGGAGCGCTCGAGCGCGGCCAGCGCCTTCGCCCGGGCGCCCGGTTCCTCGGCCGCCCAGCGGCGAAGCAGTTGGACGTTGGCGCGGGCGGCGGCGAGCGGAGACTTCAGCTCGTGAGAGGCATCGGCAACGAAGCGTTCTTGGCGACGAAGCGCCCCCTCCAGCTCAGCGAAGGTCCCGTCGAGCTCGGCTGCGAGCTCGCCGAGCTCGTCTCGCCCTCTGTAGCCAATCCGCCGGCTCGGGTCGCCCTCGCGGATCGAGCGGGTCGCCCGCGCGATCAGCCGCAGCGGGCGTAGTGCGCGTGCGGCGAGCAGCCAGGCCAGGAGGAAGGAGCCGAGGCCGCCGGCCGCGACGGCGAGCGCGAGCGCTCGAAACGTCGTCCGCAAGGTGCGGTCGGTCCCCGTGAGCGGCGTCGCGGTGACGACGAACCCAAGCGGACGCCGCGAGCCGCCGATCCGCCTGCACGCGAGGATCGCGGCAGGCTGGGGGCGGCTCGCCTGCGCCGCGCCGACGCGCCGGCAGGAGTCAAGCAGCGGCCCTGCAGCGAGCGGCCTGGGTGCCCCCGGCGAGGACCGGATCGCCTGCCCGGCCGGTCCGAGCACGGCGGCCCACAGCCCAGGTCGGAGAAGCTGACCGACGAGGCTCGGGTCGCTGAGGTCGACGTAGTTTCCCTGCTGCGCGCCTGTCTCACCCGACGCGCCGCCCTCCGCTGCTGCGCCGGTATCGATCTGCCCCGCGAGCTGCGCTGCCTGGTCGACTGCCGCCCGTCGCGCCTGCCCAGTGAGCGAGCGCTCGAGCGCCAAGAAGCCCGCGGCCGCGACCGCGGTCGCGGCCACCCAAACGAGCACTCCGGAAGCAAGCGCGAAGCGGGCGCGCAGCGAGATGCTCATCGCGGTGGCCGCAGCATGTAGCCGACGCCGCGCACAGTCTGGATCAGGTCCGGCTCGAAGCCCGCGTCGACCTTCTGTCGCAAGGCCCGAATGTAGACGTCGATTACGTTCGACTCGCCAAGGTAGTCGTAGCCCCAGACCTCCGAGAAGATCTGCTGCCGGCCGAGAGCCTGGCCCGAATGGCGCATCAGGAACTCGAGCAAGTCGAACTCCCGGGCGGTCAAGAGAATCGGCTGGCCCGCCCGCATCACCTCGTGCGCGCGCGCGTCCAGGATGAGATTTGCCACCTGCAGCCGGTCACCGGTCTCAATCAAGCGCGCGCGACGAATCCCGGCGCGCACGCGCGCGAGCAGCTCGTCGAGCGAAAACGGCTTGGTCAGGTAGTCGTCCGCGCCGGCGTCCAGGCCGCTCACCCGCTCGGGCACACTGTCGCGGGCGGTCAGGATCAGGATCGGCACCCGCGAAGAGGAGCGCACGCGGCGGCAGACCTCCAGCCCCTCCAGGGTCGGCAGCCGCAGGTCTAGTACAACGAGGTCGGGACTCCACTCGCGCGCTGCCGCCAAGGCAGGAAGCCCGTCGTGCTCCACCCGGACGACGTACCCAGAATGACCGAGCTCGGCCGCGAGGGCACCCGCGATCTCGCGGTCGTCCTCGACCACGAGAACGCGGCCCGCTCTGCCGGTCATCTGGGCATCATCGGCCCCGGCACCTGAAAACGGCCTGAAACTGACGAGGTCGCGGGCAGAAGCGCTCTCGGCGATGAAGAAGTCCTCCGCGGGGGCCTGGCCGCTCACAAGCTGGAGCCGCGACCCTCCCGCGCCCCGGCCGTCCTACACTGGCCTCGCATGAATCTCGAGGCGCTCGCGCTACTCGAATATCCGGCGATCGCCGAGCGGCTCGCGGGCGCGACGGCAACACCGCAGGGCGCCTCTCTCGTGCGCACCCTCGTGCCGTCGTCCGACCCTGCTCAGGTGGGCCGCCGTCAGGCCCGGACGGCGGAAGCGATCGCGCTCCTCGACGGCGCCGTCGAGCCGTCCCTGCACGGCGTCGAGGACGTACGCGAGGCGGCCGTGCACGCCGCGCGCGGCAGCATTCTTCAGCCCGAGACGCTGAGCTGCCTGGCCGTCACGGTCACCGTCTCGCTTCGCGCGCGCGCTGCGGTCGAGGAGCAGAGTGACGCCGCTCCGCTCCTGGCGGCTCTCGCCGCTTCCATCGATCCCACGCTCGCACCGCTCCCGGATGCGATCGAGCGCTGCGTCGAGGAGGACGGCTCCGACCTGCGAGACGGCGCGTCACAGCGACTCCGCCGGCTTCGCGCCGAGCTGCGCGGCGGCAGGCAGCGCGTGAGCGAGGAGTTGCGCCGACTCGCCCGCACGAGCGAGCTGCGCGAGCATCTCCAGGAGGAGTTCGTCACGCAACGCGGCGGGCGCCCCGTGCTCGCGGTCAAGGCAAGCGCCCGCGGCAGGGTTCCCGGCATCGTCCACGACGCGTCTAGCTCGGGTCAGACGCTCTTCGTCGAGCCGTTCGCGATCGTCGAGCTGAGTAACCGGCTGTCCGAGGCAGCGGGTGCCGAGCGCGAGGAAGTCGAGAGGATTTTGCGCGAGCTCTCCACGCTCGTTGGCGCACGCGCGGAGGCCCTTGCGACGTTGGTCGAGGCCACGGCCTCGCTGGACCTCGCGCTGGCCTGCGGGTTCGTCTCGCGGGGCTGGCGGGGCGCCCCGGTCGAGATCTCGGACGAGGTGCGCCTGCTCGGCGCGAGGCACCCCCTGCTCGAGCGCGCATCCGCGGTGCCGATCGACCTCGACCTCGGGCGCCTTCGCGCACTTGTCCTCAGCGGGCCGAACACGGGGGGCAAGACGGTGGCCCTGAAGACGCTCGGCCTCGCAGCGTTGCTGCACCAGGCTGGACTTCGGCCGCCGGCGCTCACCGCTGCGCTACCTGTTTTCGACGAGGTGCTCGCGGACATCGGCGACCGGCAGTCGATCGAGATGAGCCTCTCGACGTTCTCGGGGCATGTGAGCAACCTCGTCGAGATCCTCGGCGCCGCGACGGATCGATCTCTCGTGCTGATCGACGAGCTTGCTTCCGGCACCGACCCGGTCGAGGGCTCGGCGCTTGGGCGGGCGCTGCTGGCCCGGCTTGCCGAGCAGGCCAGGTTGACCGCCGTGACGACGCACTATCCCGAGCTGAAGGAGTGGGCGAGCGCGACGCCCGGCGTCGCCAACGCCTCGACCGGCTTCGACCCGGACAGCCACGCACCGCTGTACCAGGTGGCGCTCGGCCGGCCGGGTACTTCGCACGCGCTGTTGATCGCCGAGCGCCTCGGGCTCGGCCGGGCGCTCGTCGCCGACGCGCGGGCCCGCATCGAGCCCGAGCGCCTCCAGATCACCGACTTGCTCGCCGAGGCGGAGGGTGCGGAGCGGACGGCGGCCGAGGCGCGCGCAGCGGCCGGGCGTGAGCGCACGGAAGTCGCCCGCCTCGCCGAGCGTGCCCGGGAGCGTGAGGCGCTGCTCGAGTCCGAGATCGAGAAGGTACGGGCGTCGGCCAACCGAGAGCGCGAGCTCGCCGTCGCCGGGGCTGAGCGCGATCTCGCCGGTGCGCGTGCGGAGCTGGAGGGCCTTCGCGAGGAGATCCGACTCGCCCGGCGCCGCGAGCGGGAGCGCCGGCGAGCAGCGCCCGGTGCGGCGGCTGCACCGGCGGAGGGGGAACGCGACCGGCGCTTGGGCGCCGCCTCCGATCGCGCGGCGCGCGCGGAGCGGGAGCTGCGGGCTCTCGAGGATCCTCTGCCGCTGCGGGCCGCGCTGGCGGCCGGTGATCCCGTCGAGGCGCCCGACCTGGGCGTGCGCGGGACGATCGCCGCCATCGAGGGCGACGAGGTGGAGGTCGTCGGAACGGGCGGGCTGCGAGTTCGGCTCCCGCTCGCGCGTCTACGCCCCGACCTGCGCGGCGACCGCGACTCCGAGGCGTTCGAGCCGGGGGTCCGCGTCGTGGCGAGCGCGCGGGGCGACGTGTCCGACGAGCTCGACGTCCGGGGGCGGCGCGCGCAGGAGGCGCGCGAGGCCGTCCGATCGTTCGTCGACGAGGGAGCTCTCGCCGGCCTCCCGGTCCTCCGAGTCGTCCACGGTCGCGGCACGGGAGCGGTTCGCGCCGCCGTACGCGAGGAGCTGAACAGGCACCCGCTCGTCGAGCGGCAGGAGTCGGAGTCGGCGGACGGCGCGACCGTCGTCCACCTGGGCGGGGCGTAGCCTCTCCGCGTGGCACCCTTCAGCGCGTGGGCACGCGTCGCGCGATCGAGCTCAGCGAACAGCTGATCTACTGGACCGAGCCCCATCCAAGCTGGCAGCCGAACGCCGAGTGGCCCGAGGAAGTCGGCTCCGTCCTCTACAAGGACTCGGGCGCGCTTGCCTTGATCGACCCGCTCATCCGGGATGACCTCGATCCCCGCGCCTGGAGTGGTTGGACGAGGCCGTGGCCGCTGCGCGGTCGCCGGTGATCGTGCTTCTGACCGCACCGTGGCACGAACGGAGCACGCGTGACGTCCTCGATCGGTACAACGCGCGCGTCTGGACCGCCCCATCGGCTCGTGGGCGGATCCACGATCTCCCACAACTCGACGCGATCCCGCCGGCCATCCGGGTTCTTGCTCCGCGAGGAGTCGACGAAGGGCAGGTGGCCTTCTTGCTCGAAGCCGAGCAGACGCTCGTGGCTGCCGAGTCCTTCCTTGGTACTGCCGGCGGACTTCAAGTTCTTCCGTCTCCTGCCACGCGCGACCTGCGCGAGTTCGTCGAGTCGCTTCAGGACCTGGAGCGACTCCGGATCGAACGGGTTCTCGTCGCCCACGGGCCGCCCGTCCTAAACCTAAATGGAGGGAGCGGCGCGATCGCCGCTGCCCTTCGCACCTTCGGGACCAACTGACGGGCATCCGTACTGGGCGAAGTTCGTCTACCGCCAAAAGCGACGGCATTCCACGCAGGTCGACGATTCGGCCGAACCCGACCGCAATGGTGACGGAAGCTCGAGCGGGCGTCATAGAGGCCACAAACGGGGGATCTTTCATCCGCTACGAAACCGCGCACCGCTGCCGCTACTCGCCGGCGACGTCCCGCCGCAGGAAGACGAGGTACGCCGCCACGAGCGGAAGGGCCGTGTAGAGCGCACAGACCCAGGCGGCGCGCACGACCGGGGCCCAGTCCGCCGGGGTGCGCAGGAAGCCGTGCCAGGCGTCGAACTGCGTTCCGAGCAGGTACGGGCGGAAGCCTTCGGTGCCCGGAAGCACGCCGACGAGCTGCATCAAGAGCGCCCACATCAGCGTTCCCACCACGGCGGCCGCACTGTTTCGCGTCACGGTCGAGAGGAAGAGGCCGAAAGCGGCGATGCCGGAGAGAGGCAGCACGTAGACCGCGAGGCTCAATACGAGCAGGCCGAAGCTGTGCCCGGTCGAGACTCGCGTCCCGGAGAGCGACGTCAGCGGATGAAGGCCCCAGGCGAGACTGCCGGCGACAACGGCGACGAGTCCCATCGCGAACACGATCGCCAGCGTGTAGGTCAGGGTGGCGAGCACCTTGCCGGTGAAGACCTCGCCGCGCTCGCGCGATCGAGTCAGAATCGTTTTCAGGGTGCCGTTGTGGCTCTCGGAGGCCACGATGTCACCGGCGACAAGCGCTGTAATCAGGGGAAAACCCCAGATCGACATGAAGAAGAGAACCACGAAGGGGACGGCAAGGCCGGTCTCGCGGATATAGCGGCCGAGCGGCACGTCGTTCGGACCGCCGGCCTGGAGCAGGAGCACGACGACGAAGATGACCGGGACGAGCATCGCCGAGGCGAGGCCGAGGTATGTCCGCTTCTGGGCGGCGAGCTTGGCCAACTCCCAGCGGTAGACGCGCGCGACGGGGGCGATCACGCGACCGCCTCCTCCGCTCGGGGCGCCTTGCCTTCGGTGAGGTTCAGGAAGAGCTCCTCGAGGCTCGGTGTCTCGGGCACGAGCGCCGTGATTGGGACACGGGCCTGGCCGAGCGCGATCGAGAGAGCGGCCACCGCATCCTCGTCGGCCTGGAAGCGCACATGGCCGTCCATGGAGGTGATCTCGTCGACGCCCCGCTGCGCGAGGCACACCGCGCGGGCGCGGTCGGGCTCGAGCGAGCGCAGGCGGTAGCCGCCTTGAGCGGTTGCGAGGAGCTCCCGAAGCGACCCCTCGTAGACGATCGACCCCTTGCGAATGATCGCCACCCGGTTGCACAGCTCCTCGACCTCGCTGAGCAGGTGGCTGGAGAGCAGGACGGTGATCCCCTCGCTCGCGAGCTTTCGCACCAGGTCGCGCATGTCCCGCATTCCGGCGGGATCCAGGCCCGTGGTGGGCTCATCGAGCAGCAGCAGCCGCGGGCTGCGCAGGAGTGCGCTCGCGATCCCGAGCCGCTGCCGCATGCCGTGCGAGTAGCCCCCGACCCGGTCGCCCGCCCGATCGCGCAGCTCGACGACGTCGAGCACGTCGTCGATCCGCGAGCGCGAGTCCCCGTCGTCGTAGTCCGCCAGCATGCGCAGGTTCTTGCGCCCGGAGAGGTACGGGTAGAAGCGCGGCCCCTCGACGAAGCCGGCGACACCGTCCAGAGCGCGGGCGCCCTGAGCCTGTGGGTCCCGGCCGAAGAGCCGCATCGAGCCCTCGGTAGGCCGGATCAGTCCGAGCAGCATCCGGAGCGATGTCGTCTTGCCCGCGCCGTTCGGCCCGAGGTAGCCGAAGACGTCGCCGCGCTCGACCGTCAGGTCGACATGGTCGACCGCGACGATGTCCCCGTATCGCTTGACGAGCCCGCGAGCCGCAACCGGAGGCGCGTCGCTCACGACAGCGCGCGCGCCGCCGCCTCGGCCGCGGCAGGTGGCAGCGATCCCGCGAGCACGTAGTCCACGCCGGCCTTTCTCCACTCGATCGCGGTCCCGAGCGCGGTCGCCAGCTCGTGCCCCGTCGCACCGGCGATCGCCACCGCGGGGAGGCTCGTGAGCGGGCCGCCGGCGCTCTGCTGCGCCGCGTCGTGAGCACGCTCGACGACGACGATTGCACCGAGACCGTGCCCGTACACCGCGAGGGCTGCGGGAGAGTCCGACCCACCGACCAGGCGGACGTACTGGCGTGGCAGGCCGACCAGCGTGGCGGGCGCGTTGACGGGAAAGCCCGCCTTCGCGGTGACCGCGGCGAGCCCTGTGACGGCCCTACCGTCGTTGCCGGCCTTGCCTGGCCCGGGCGAGCTGACGTCGACCGTCTTGGCTCCGGCCGGCGGCGAGACGTCGACGTTCGCCGAGTCGATCGGCCCGTAGGAGATATCGGTCGCTTTCAGCTCGAGCACCGGGTTGGTGCTGCCCTGCGCGTAGATCGCGATCCGCAGTGGAATCCCGCGGGCGGCGTCCCAGGCCAGCTCGGCAGAGCCGAGCAAGCCGGCGTCGTGCTTCGGCGAGACGCTGACCGTGTACGCGGGCTGACCGGCGACATCGCTCGGCTGTGCTCCCGAGATGCTCGCGTGGGCTCCGAGCTCCGAGAGGAGGCTGCTGATTCGAGCGACCGACGGAAGCTGATCTGCGTGGTCGGGCGCGTTCCCGACGGCGCCTCGCGGCAGCTTCGCGCGGTAGACGGTGTTGGCCGAGGCGTCGTAGACGGTCACGAGCGTCGGGCTCCAGACGACCTGGACGTCGCCGACGCTCGACTGCAGCTCGAGCCGGCCGCGGCCGTCCTTCGTGAGCCACAACCGGCCGGATGCGCCGGACATCAGAGCAGACCCGGCGCTGCCGAGCAGCGAGCCGGAGGGAAAGAGCCGGTTGGTGAACGAGATGTGCGCCGTCACACCCTCGGGCTTCATTGCGGCGAGGCCGTCGTGGAGTGCATCGGCGAGAGGCTTGGGCGGCGGAGTCGGCCCGCCCCCGCCCCTGGCGGTCATGGCGAGCGCTCCAGCGGCGACCGCGAGGACGGCGAGGGCGGCGACGAGGTAGATGAGCGAGCGAGTGGAGGCGGTGCGCAGACGGTTCACGGCGTTCCTTTCCTGGATCTCTCTGCCTCCGTTGTAGCGGGCGACTTTGAGAGATCTCTGAGAGTGGGCAGCTCGATCGTGAACCGCGAGCCCTCGGCATACGCTCTCCCGCCGTGGCGCTCGGCGGTGGCTCGGACGATCGCGAGCCCGAGGCCGGAGCCGGGCTTCGAGTGCTCGCCGCGCCAGAACCGCTCGAAGGCGCGCGCCGCCTGAGCGCGCCGCAAGCCGGGCCCGTCGTCGCTCACGCTGAGGCGCGCGAAGCCGTCGCCACGCTCCGCGCGCACCGTCACGCGGCCCCCCTGCGGCCCGTGCTTGTGCGCGTTCTCCACGAGGTTGGCGAGGGCGCGCTCGAGGGCCAAGCGGTCGCCGCGAACCGGCACCGGCTCGGGCGCAACGACGTCGAGCGAGGGGTCGGTGCTGCCGCTTGTGCGCGCGAGCTCGTCGAGGTGTACCTCCTCCCCCGGCATGGCGGCCGCCTCCTCGCGCGAGAGCGCCAGGAGATTGTCCGAGAGGCGCGAGAGCCGGTCTGAGTCGTGCTCGAGATCCGCGACGAGCTCGGGCGTAGGCCCGTGCCGGGCGAGGTACGCGATGTTGCCACGCAGCGCCGTCAGCGGCGTTCGCAGCTCGTGCGACGCGTCGGCCAGGAAGCGCCGCTCGCTCTCCCGCGCCCGCTCGAGGCTCGCGAGCATCCCGTTCAGCGTGGATGCCAGGCGGCCGACCTCGTCATCCGCGGGAGGCTGCGGAAGGCGGCGGCGCGCGTCACCCGTGCGCTCGATCTCGGAGGCCGCGGTTGCCAGGCGGCCGAGGGGGAGCAGAGCGTGCCGCATCAGGAACGCAACCGCCGTCGCGGCCAGCAGCGCCGCGGCGAGCCCGGCAAGTGCGGTGAGGTGCCGGAGATTGGCGAGCGTGTCGGCGAGCTCGTGCGTGGAGGCCGCGACGGCGACAGCGCCCCCGGCGGCAGGCCCGCCCACCTCCGCGAGCGGCGCGACGTAGATCCGGAGCCGCTCGCTGCCGAGGCGCTCGTCGGCGTACGCGGCGCGTCCCGAGGCGATCGCAGCGCCGAGGAGCCGCCCCGCCGGGAGGACTCGACCGCCGAGCCCGAGCGAGCGGGCCAGAATGCGGCGCCGGCGGTCGACGACCTCCACCGAGACCTGTGTTCCCCCGAGAGACGAATCAAGGGCTCCGGGTGTCGTGAGCAATGCGGGCGCGGACGCGCTCAGCTGGGCGATCTCCACGGCCCGCTCGCGCAGCGCGGCGTCGAGCGAGCGGTGGAGGTGGCGCCCGACGAGGAGGTCGACGCTCGTGCCGACGGCGACGAGAGCGAGCAGGATGGCGAGACCTGCCGCGACCACCGTTCGGACCTGGAGCGACCGTCCGCTCATGGGCCAACCTCGTGAGGCTCATGCGGAGTGAGCGAGGGACGACCGCAGGCGTCACTCCGGCGATCCCAGACCCGTAGCGTGGTCATGGGCCAACCTCGTGAAGCTCATGCGGAGGGAGCGAGGGACGACCGCAGGCGTCACTCCGGCGATCCCAGACCCGTAGGGTGGTCACCGATCGAGTACGAAGCCCGTGCCGCGCACGGTGGCAATCAGCGGAGGCTTGCCCAGCTTTCGGCGCAGGTACGAGACGTAGCGGTCGACGACGTTGGGGTTGGCGGCCGCGACGCCTCCCCACACGCGCTCCAGTGCAAGCTCGCGGCTGACGACGCTGCGCGGGTTGCGGAGCAGGAGCTCGAGCAGGTCCGCCTCGCGTGCGCTAAGGCCGAGATCGCGCCTGCCCCGGCGCGCCGAGCGCGCGTGCACGTCGAGGACGACGTCCCTGAAGGTAAGGAGGGCCTCAGGCTCGCGCCCTCGGCGCAGGAGAGCTCGAACGCGGGCCACGAGCTCGTCGGCCGCGAACGGCTTGACGAGGTAGTCGTCCGCCCCCGCATCGAGGCCCGCGACCCGGTCCGGGACGGCGTCCCGCGCCGTCAGGAGCAGGATCGGCAGAGCTAGACCCTTGCCGCGGAGGCGCCGGCAGACGTCCAGACCGCCGATCCCCGGCATCCCCAGGTCGAGGACGAGCGCGTCGGG
>JBBRYW010000112.1:0-10806 GCA_038237235.1 Gaiellales bacterium | reverse complement strand
CGCGTGTCGGGCTCGCCGGGAGCGGCGAACGGAAGCTGGACTGCGAAGTGTTTTCCCATGCGAAGTAGCGGGCCGGTGGCCCGTCTCTCGATCGTAGCGGCGAGAGAGAAGCACCTTCGTCGCCGAATCGAGCCACGAGCGGGTCGCGGCGTGAAGCAAGTCCGCAGAGGCTCGTACTCCATTCTCGACCGCACTGCGCCTCGCGGCGCTGAAACGGGCCTGCACGGGTTGCGAAAGGAACACGCGATCCGTGGGCGCACTTGCATTCCAAATAACTTGCATTCCAAATAAGTTCCCCTTAGGCTCGCTGCTTCTCTTCCAGTTATCAGGAGGCGACCATGCGTGCTAAGACCGCCCTACTTGGAACCATCGCCCTGTCTGCGTTAGCCCTTACCGTCCCTGCCGCCATGGCCACACCCAGTGCCGGGGAACAGGGAACGTTGCTCTCGCGAACTACTGCCTCGACTCTCGGCGCTGTGAGTCAGCCGGGCACTTCGTTCGGCCGCGCTCGCGGCCACGAACTTCGGCCGATCCTCGGATTCGCGCAGCCCACTGCGCCGCAGCTTGGGTTGCTGACCTTGCCGGTCGACATCGTTCTGATCTCGATCACGTACCAGCCCGGTGGAATCTCAGGCTGGCACTCGCATCCAGGCGTCGTGCTGGTGAAGGTCATTTCGGGCACGCTGACCGAGTACCGATCAGAAGACCCGGCGTGCGGAGCGATCAAGCACGCGGCGGGTGAGACCTTCGTCGAGGGAGAGTTGACGGGCGCAGTCCGGGCGGGGCTCGTTCGCAACGAGGGATCAGTTCCCGCCACGATTCAAGTGACGGCCTTCATCCCGGTCGGCGCGGCGGCCCGCATCGACCAACCTCAGCCGCCGAACTGTCCGATGTTCTAGGAGGTCGCTGGTTCGAGCTCGGCACTGTGTTTGTGCAGTCATCATTCGCGCCGTGCGAGTTGTTGCCACGGTTGGGGTGTACGGCGCCGGGGTAGACGGCTTTCTCGACGCTTTGCGCAGGGCGAACGTCGGCCAGTTGCTCGACGTTCGCCAGCGGCGCGGCGTCCGCGGGACTCAGTACTCGTGGGCCAACTCGGCCCGTCTTCAGGAGGCCCTCGCCGGAGCCGGCATCGAGTACCGACACCAGAAGGAGCTCGCTCCGACCACCGAGCTCCGTCAGCTTCAGTACAGGGAGGATGCGAGAGTCGGCGTCGGCAAGCGCTCTCGTCTCGAGCTCGCCCAGGAGTACCGGGAGCGCTACACGAGAGAGATCCTCGATCGGGTAGACCTCGCGCCGATCGTCGATGACATGCCGACGGACGCGGTGTCGGCGCTCTTGTGCGTCGAGCGCGATGCCGGGGCCTGTCACAGGTCCTTGATCGCGGCGCGCCTTGCGACCGAGCATGGCGCCTCCTTGATCCACCTCCGGCCCTAGACCTTGGCGCGGCTCGCCGGCCCACCGAGACGTTACTCGGGCGAAGCGGGAAAGGCCTCCTCGACTCGCGCGCGGAACGCGTGCGGGGCGATCGCCGGGAACCTGTAGAGACGGGGCTCGATCTCGTCGAAAAGGGTCCGTAGCAGCCGGGGCTGCACAAGGCTCATGGCTGCCAGGGCGCGCACATCGTCGAGGTCTCGCACATGAGCGCGCTCCAGCTTTGCCAGAGCCTGCGAGTAGGGGTCGAAGTGCATGAACGACAGGTCTCCTTCCCTACCGATCGACAGGCTCCGCTCCTGCCAGCCGGAAGGGAGTGGGATGAAGTCGCCCGGCGAGGCGAGCTCCACGTTTAGCCGAAGCTCCTCCTTGATGCGCGGAAGCGCCTGGAGCACCGCGTCCTGCTCGGGAACGAACGCCACATCGATGTCGATCGTCGTCTCGCGCCAACCGAGGAGTACGGCTGTCGCCCCGCCGGTGAGATAGCAGGCGCCCCCCGAATGCGTCACTCGCCCGAGCGTCCGCATGAAGCGCCGGATTCCTGCAGCGGTGGCTAGCTCGCGCACTCGGCTGCGCGCTCGAAGCTGACGAGCCGGCGCACGAAGGCGTTGTACCGGGAGTGTGCAGCGTCAGCATCTTCTCTGCGAAGAAGCTCGTAGAGGCGAAGCTCAGGAGACGAGATCGGCTCGGGCAGGTCGATGCCCAGCCGGCGCAGGCGCGGGGCACCGATCGAGACTAGGAACGCCTCGACCGATTCGAGCCCCTGCTCGAGATCGCGAACGCCGGTCTCGACAAGATCCCCTCCGGGAAGCCGGTTCACGCCATGACGATAGCGGCCACTAACGGCCGCGGCCCCAGCCGCGAGCCGGGTCTCGAACGGCGGCGATGAGCATCAGCCTGGGCCGAGAAGGAAGAGTGGGTTCAGCCGCAGGCGGCGACGTGGCCACGACCTGCGGAGACGGTGGCAGCAGAGCGGCGTAGACCGGGCCGGTCGCCGCCACGGCCGGCCTTCTCAGCGGAGCGGGATGCCCAGCCGTGGCAGCCGGCCGCGGCGTGCGGCTTGCGCTGCGAGCGGCGGCCGGGCTCGTCCGCGCGCGTTGCCTGGCCCGTCGAGCCGCCTGCGCCTGAGCGCGAAGCGCCTGCTGGGCAGCTGCGAGCTTGGCGTTCGTCTCTTGCAGTTGCCGATTCGCCGCAGCGACCTGTGCCTGCACTCCGGCCAGCCTCGCATTTGCGGCGTTCTTCGCGGCCGTCTCGGACGCAAGCTGCCCGAACAGGCGCTCGTTTGCGCTTCGCACGGTCGAGATGTCCCGGCGAAGCGACGCGATCCGGTCATCCTGCTGGCGGCTGAGGAAAAAGAGCGCCGTCGCACCAGCGGTGAGCAACGGGGCAAGAACAGCGGCAACCGCCAGCACGACAATCAGGGGGCGGTCGCCTCTTCGGTTCACGCGAGTCTCAGCGTACACCGGCATTCGCTCGATGTGGGAACGGCGCAGCTCGACGCCGGCCGTGGACCGTGGCGATGCAACACACGGCCTTCGTTGTCATCGGGCTTGCGTGCATTCCTCGACCACTGAGCTCGAGTCGAGCGCTGTCTGGTGCGCAAGCTGCAGGAAGAAGTCGACCATTCCGGGAGCCTGCTTAGAGCCGGCGCGTGCGCGAGACGGCCCACCGGGCCTCAGCCTCGAACGGATTCTGCTCGTAGCGTGTCGTCAGCAGGGTGATGAGGAGGCGCAGGGGGTGATGCTGCATCTGCCAGATGTGACAGAGCTCATGGCAGACGAGGTCGTCCGCGTGACCACCGGGCGGCTCCCGAAGCAGAATCAGGCGCGGGAGTGCATACCCGTCGTAGCGGCGCAAGTGCGGCAGGCGAAAGAATGGGCCGGCTACCACGACGCGGACGCCGCGGACGCCGACGCGACGGGGGTAGAGCGCCAGCCGGTCGAGCCGGGCCCGCGCTCCCGTAAGCGCGGAGTCGCTCAGGCCCGGAGCGGCGACAGGACGAGCACCAGGCTCCGGTCCTGCGCCTGCTGGAACGTGTACTGGAAGAAATGGTCTCGCGTCAGTCCCGCAATCGTCGTGAGCTCTTGCCGCGTGAGGTCGTTCGGCGTGAGCGCAGGGCGCGACGGCAGCGTGAGTCCGAGCCGCTTCGAGAGGTCGCCGTTCAGATCCTTCTTGCGAAAGAAGAGTGCGAGGGTTGGCCGAGCGCCTCTTCGCGGTGGAAGCAGCGCGAGCACGGAGTCCGTGCCGCGCACGTACTTGAACGTGTACAGCGCCAGCTCGACCGCCTGGCGATGAAGGAGCCGCCCTCGCTCGACCGTCGGCTTGCCGGACTTGATCGAGCAGGCGGGCCCGAAGCCGCAAAGCTGGTACTCGATGCTGTTCCCCGCAGCGAAGACGTCGAACCCGCCCGCGGCCTTTGTCAGGGCGAAGTGGCCGATCGGGACGTTCTGGAGGTTAGGCGTACCGGCGAGGACGCCAACGAGCCTCTGCCCGTCGGGGAGCTTGTAGGCCCCCGCGACGTGGTTGGCGATCTCGAGCGCTCCCTGCGGCCCGTCGTCCGAGGGCTGCCACGCCGACCAGGCGGGACCCGGCGGGTCGGTCGCTCGGGCCAACAGCAGGATGAAGCCGCCGACGCCGAGGCCGACGACCATCGCCAGCACCACGTAGGCGAGGCCGAAACGGTGGGTGTAGAGGCGTGACCGCTGGGCGGCGAGTGACGGAGGCGCGGGCGCCGGCCGCTCCGTGAGCGGGGGCTCCGGCAGCTCGCGGGGAACGGCCACCGGGCTCGTCAGATCGTCGGCCATGCCTCGTCCTGCGTGTAGTCGATCTGCGGAATCGTCAGGTTTGCGTTCTGCAGGAGATCGAGCAACTCGTTGCCGTACAGCTCGCGGCGCTCGATCACGATCTCGGCGATCTGCTCGACCGCGCCCTTGTTGTGCACGATCAGATGATGCGCGGACATGTACGCCTGCCCCAGGATCTGCGCGGTGGCGGCACGCTTGTGCGGATCCATCAAGACGCTTCCGATTGGATTCTCCGCGAAGGGGCCGCCGCCGCTCGTCCGGTTCATAATCTGGTTGCCGATCCGCTCGAAGCGCTTCATCACCTTCTCGCGCGCCTGCTCCTCGTCCTCGCGCCTCCAGGGGATCCCGTTCTGAGTGATCTGAACGCGCTTCGGACCCATGGCCGACGCACCGACCATGAGGGCCGCCTGCGCCGTGGCGCTGAAGACGTCTCCGCCGACGCCGTTCGAGTTCTCGCCGTAGAAGACGCGCTCGGCGGCCATCGCCCCGAGAGCCCAGACCAAGCGCCCCATCTCCTCGCTCTGCCAGGAGCTGAAGCGCTCCTCCTTCTGGAGAGCCATGTGGTGGCCGAGGGAGCCGGCGCGCATCCGGATCGAGAGGCGCGTCGACTCGGCGCCCTTCATGTAGACGTGCGCGGCGACTGCGTGGCCGGCCTCGTGGAGGGCGACGGCGCGCGTCTCGTCGGGTACGTACTCGACACCGACCGCCGTCCCAGACTCGACGGTCGTCATCGCCTCGACAATGTCGTTCCAGCTGAAGTCCGGGCGACCCGTGTGGTGTGCGATCGTCAACGCCATCGAGCACACCTGCTCGATCATCGCCGGCGAGTAGCCGTTCGTGATGCGGGCGAGCTCGTCACGTCGCTCGGGCCGGTCGAGATCCTCGTCATGGGAGACCCTGCGGATGTAGAGGTCGAAGACGTCGAGCCGATCCTGCTTGGTGGGCGTGCGGAACCAGACATGCCTGCCCATCCGGCCCGGACGAATGAGAGCCGGGTCGAGCCGCTCGATGGGGACGTTGGTCGCGCCGACGAAGTAGATCTGCGACTTGCCCGGCCGCGCCGGCGACAGCCGGAGCGAGGCTCGCCCGAGGCGCCTCGGAACGATGTACGTGGCATCGAGGAAGAGGTTGACCATTCTCGTGCTGAACCGTCTCAGGAACGGCGGGTTGTCGATTCCGTCCATGATCACGAGCAGCTGGTTCAGCGCGAGGCTGCCCTGGCCGCCGCCGCCGAACATGCCCGGGAAGACCGCGTTGGCGATCCCGCCGACCCGCTGCGCGAGTGCGGCCGAGCCGGACTGCGGCGAACCCGCGCGCTCCGAGAAGAGGCGATCCCGCCAGGCGCGGCTCTCGAGCACCATGTCGCCGGAGGGGTTGAGCGCGCCGTTCGGCCCGTAGAAGAGGTGGTCGTGCGGGCTCGTCGGCGAGAAGGAGCCGGCCACGTCGCCGCCGCCGAGCGACGCTCGGCGCATGCCGACGGCGTCGATCTCGTCGATGAAGACGATGCACTGGCCGCCCCATTTCCGCGCCAGCCGCTTGGCCTTGCCGGCGAGGATGCGCACGATGATCACGTCCATCCCGATGAAGGTCTGTGCGAAGCCCGAGCCCGGCATCGAGATGAACGGTGAGTTGAAGCCTGTGGCGATCGCCTTCGAGAGCATCGTCTTGCCCGTGCCCGGCGGGCCTAGGAAGAGCAGGCCTCGCTCGCGCCGCCCGCCTGCCTGCTCGAACGCCTCGCCCGACTGCCAGAGGTTGACGACCCGGCGGACCTCCTCCTTCGCCTCGGCCTGCCCGCGGACGTCCGTCCAGCTTGACGCCCCACTGCGCGTCACCCGGCTCGTAGGCCTTCATCTGGCTGATGCCCATTGCCAGCATGGGGCCGAAGAGGATGCCGAAATTGAAGAGAAAGAGGAGGAAAAAGAGCGGTAGCTGCCCCTTCAGCTTTCCCGGCAGCCCTTGCGCCGAATGGAGCGTCTGGCCGGCGATGGCCGTCCAGGAGGCTGAGTCGGCCCCGTGCCTGAGCACCCGGTAGACGAAGACGAGGGTGATGAATGCGACCAGCCAGACCGCGACCCGGGCGAGGAAGCGCCAGAACGACGCGCGGCGGCGGTTGACGACGTCCTCCTCCCTGACGCGGTCCTCGTCGGTGCCGAAGAGGCTCGGCCAGGGGATGAAGCGCCGGAGCACGATGTCGACGAAGCCCCGGAAGGCGGCAATCGCGAGGAACGCTCCCACGATCGACCAGCCGACGTTCCAGCCTTCCTGCTCGTGGAACCAGAGGAAGACGGCGGGGCTCGTCAGGACGGCGACGGCGGTGGCGGCGCGCGTCAGCTTGCGCCACTGACCAGCGAGCGTCGTCGCCTCGTCTCCGGAGTAGAGGCGGGTCGCGATCGGTTGCTCGGCCGTGGCCATCGATTCAGTTAGCTCCGGGTCTTTTTGGTACTTCGCTGGAGACTTAGACGACGGATTGACCCCGAAGTGAGCTGGACGGTTGACCGGACATTCGAGCAGCGCCGGATGACGGCCCGGCACGGCGCCGGATCGTTGAACTCGCTCTTGCCCGGGCCTACTGCTGCGAGCGATCTCGGCGCCCGGCTTGGCCGCTGCCGCCCCTGAGCGGCACTCCATTTCCAGTCAACCGCCTAGCCTAGTCGTGAAGCTGAACCGTCCTGATCTGCCACGGCTCGAGCTCCACCCGAAGCAACCGGGGTCCGCACGGCAGCGCCCGAAGCGGTCGCCCCAGCAGATCGACCTCCGTGGCTTCGCGGAACGCTCCCTCGACGAGGGCCCCCCGCTCGACTGAGCTCTCGTTGACGAGGCGAAGCTCGAGCCGGTCGCCGCGGCGGCGAAGCGACGACGCGACCACGTTCTCGCCACTCACCTCGAGGCCCGAGCGAGAACGATGACCAGCGTCGCGTCCGGATCCCGCTCCGGCCAGGAACGGGTGCTGGTAGTCCTCGGCGCGGGCGAGGACGCCGTCGCTCTCCCACGAGCCCGCGTGCGGAAAGAGCGCGAACCCGATACTCCACGGGCCGAGACACTGCGCCGCCGGAATCGGGGTCGACGGTCCGGCCGGATCCTCGCGAAGAGGATGGACGTCCCGGCTGATCAGACCGATCGAGCGGAGCAGGGTCAGCGCGAGCTCGCCCTCGGCGAGGAGCTCGTACTCAAGAGCATGACCGCCGAGGACGGCGACGCCGCCCGCGTCGACGAAGCCGTGCGCCGGGCAGGTCGGCAGCGGCGCCTCACCGTACCCTCCTTCGGCCTCGAGACCGCGCTCGACGACGGCGAACTGGCCCTCCGCGAACGAGCTCTCCGCTGGGCGGGCGAGCGGAACGTGGAATCTCAGCCGATGATCGGAGCAGCGATTCTCGAAGGAGATCTCGAGGCGCAGGAACGGCTCGCCCGCGCGAAGCTCGGCGAGTGTCGTGGTAGTGACGGCCACGGTCTCCTCGGAGCGCTTGGTGCCGTCTCGACTGCCGGCGGCGGGCCAGCGGTAGGTGCGCAGGATCGCCAGCTCGGCCCGAAGCGGCCCGGCCGAGCGCTGCTCGACCCTGACGGAGTCCGGAACCTCGAGTGGCGGGTCCTCGGCGGGCGGCGCGTAGTTGTAGCTGTCACCTGCATCGCCTCCGTCCACGAGCCGCCCGACCCCCGAGAGCTCGACGCCGCTCGCGCGGAGCGAAAGAGTGCCCTCCGGCTCGACGCGGACCTCGACGAGCCCGTTCGTCAGCGCTCCGCTCTCGGCTCGAGCCGCGCTCTCGAGCAGGCCCCGGCCGCGAGCCGGCCGCGCGGACGTCCAGCCGAGTGGCGGGGCCGGCACGCCCGCCACGAGCGTTCGTCTGGGCGCTGCGCGAATCCGCACTTGCCAGATCTCGTCCGCCGCCGCCGCGGCGGCGTCTTCGATCTCCCGCTTCAGCTCCTCGACGTCGAGCCAGGTCGGGCCCTCGCCCTGGTCGTCTCCCACCTCGAACGTGATCCGGGGGCCGCTCTTGTGCCTCTCGATCTGCACCCCGTGGAGCGTCCGGCGAAGCAGGTTCCGGCCCTGCATCCTTCTGAACATCCGCTCGGGCAGCTCCGCCCCGCGGAGCTCCGTCTCCCAGAGGAGCGGCTCGGAGCGGCCGATCTCCTGGGTGGCGGCGAGCGAGCCGTCGGGCAGCTCGAGCGCGACCTCCTCCCACTCCTCGGGAATCGGCAGCTCCAGCTCCACGAGCCCCGTGCGGGCGCGCGGCAGCGGGTTGACGACGGCGAACGAGCCCGCCGGAACGTCGCTCGCGATCGCCTCGACCGCCTCCTGCGCGAGCCCCGTAGCGATCTGCTCGGCCTCCGCGTAGCGAACGAGGACCTGGCTGCAGACGGCGTCCGACGAGCAGCCGCAGATCGAGTCGTGCGCCGAGTTCTCGATCACGCGGCGCCAGGCGAGATCGAGGAACGGCTCGGGCCACGCCTGCGACCAGAGCGCCGCGAGCGGCTCCGCGTAGCGCTCGAGCGCCCGCTCCGCCCGCGCACACGCCTGCTTCAGGTCGATCCGCGCCGATGTGACGCCCATCAGCATGTTGGCTCGCGCACCGGAGCGGAGCTCACCGGTCCACCGGGGCAACCCGCCGGACGGGTCGCCGCGGGCGATGTAGCCGGCAAGCGTGGCGAGCTCGACGCGATACCGATCCTGGGTGCTGTTCAAGCTCTCGATCAGCTCGGGCAGCTGGAGGATCGGCTCGGAGTGGTCCGTGCCGTACATCGCGAGCACGGGCCGATCGGTGAAGAACGGGTGAAGCGTCGTCTCGAGCAGCTCGAGCGAGTCGGCGAGCCGCTCAGGCAGGTCGATCAGGTAGGCGGCACCCCAGTAGCCACGAACCAGGTACTCGGCCCGGACCCACGAGCCGTCGGGCGACTCCCAGCGAAACGCGTTCCGGTCGATCGCAGCAGGCACTCCGCGCCAGAGCGCCGCGTGCTCGATCCCGGCACTGCGCAGAAGCTGTGGCATCTGCGCGACGTGGCCGAACATGTCCGGCAGATAGCCGATAGGCATCACGCCTCCCAGCGACTCCCCGCGGCCGATGCCTGCCTCGAGGTTGCGGACGATCGACTCGCCCGAGACGAGAAACTCGTCCATCAGCACCTGCCAGGGTCCGATCGCCAGCCGGCCCGCCTCGATCAGAGAGCGAAGGCGACCCTCGGCCTCCGGTCGCACCTCGAGGTAGTCGTCGACGGTCGCGAGCTGTCCATCGAGCGTGAACACGAACCGCTCGTCGGCTTCCATCGTGTCCAGGATGCGGTCGATCAGCCCGACGAGCCGCAGGCGAAAGCTCTGGAAGGGGAGATACCACTCCCGGTCCCAGTGCGTGTGCGGGACGAGGAAGACCCGGGTCGTGCTCAGCTCTTGACGGAACCCGCGAGCAGCCCCTGCACGAAGTAGCGCTGGAGGCTGAAGAAGACAATCAGCGGCACGGCCATGAGCAGGAACGCCGACGAGCTCAGCAGGTGCCACTCGATCCCGTAGGTCGACTGCAGGTCGGTGATCTTGACCGTCATCGGCCGCTTGGAGGGATCCTGGATGAACACAAGCGCCGTCAGGAGGTCATTCCAGACCCAGAGGAACTGGAAGATGCCGTACGAGGCGAGCGCCGGCACGGAGAGCGGGATGACCACGCGGCGCAGGATCCCGACGTTGGAGGCGCCGTCGATCTTCGCCGCCTCGATCAGGTCCTTCGGCAGCGTGATGAAGAAGTTGCGGAGCAGGAAGATGGCGAGCGGGAGCCCGAACGCCGTGTGCACGAGCCAGATGCCGCCGTACGTCTGTCCCAGGTGCAGGTGCCGGAAGAGGATGAGGAGCGGTACGAACGAGACCTGGAGCGGAACCACCATGATCGCCACGATCGCGAGGAAGATCGTGTCGCGGAACGGGAAGCGGATCCACGCGAACGCGAACGCGGCGAGCGCGCCTACCGTCAGCGGCAGGAGCGTCGCCGGGAACGTGATGATGACGCTGTTCAGGAACGCGTGGCCCATGCCCGCGGTATGGATCACCGACCCGTAGTTCTGCAGGGTCAGGCTCGGGTGCGTGATCGCGTTCCACCAGCCGTCCGAGGCGATGTCCGATTTGTATCGGAACGACGTGACCGCGAGTCCAACGGTGGGGACCAGCCAGATCAGCGCAAACACGAGGAGCGTGACGTGGATCGGCGCCCGACCGAGGAAGGCGGACATCCGCGCGGACATCGTCCGGGGCTCCGCGACCCTGCGCTCGAGGGCAGCCGAGGTCATCCGACCCTCATGTGGCGAGCGCCTCGCTGCGGAAGCGGCGGATGTTGAGCGCCATGAACGGGATCATCACGATCAGCATGAAGACCGCGACTGTGGCGCCGTACCCACCGCGGCCGCCGAAGGTCTGCGTGTACATCGTGTAGGCAATCACTCGGCTCGAGGTGCCTGGACCACCCTTCGTCATCACGTAGATGATGTCGAAGACCTTGATCACGTTGATGAAGAGCCACACCGTCACGACCGAGAGCGGCAGGCTCAGCAGCGGCAGTTGCACGCGCCGGAAGATCGCCCACTCGTTCGCCCCGTCGGT
>JBBRYW010000111.1:0-10837 GCA_038237235.1 Gaiellales bacterium | reverse complement strand
TCGATGGCTCCGGCGGATCGCGAGGCTCTGATGAAGGATCTCGTCGACCAGCTGGGGGAGATGACGGCGCTCGTCGCCGAGCTTGTCGAGCTCGCGCGCGGCGACCAGCAGCCGCTCGCTGCCGAGGAGGTGCGGCTCGACCTGTTGGTAGAAGGAGCGGTTGAGCGGGCGCGGCGCAACTCGCCCGGCGTTCGCTTCCGGACGGAGCTCGACCAGTCGGTCGTGCACGGCGTCCCCGCGACACTCGATCGCGCGGTCTCGAACCTGCTCGACAACGCGGCGAAGTGGAGCTCCGCCGGCCAGGACGTCGACGTCGCCGTTCGTGACGGGCAGGTCGTGGTGCGCGATTACGGCCCAGGCATCGACGACGCGGACCTGCCGCACGTCTTCGATCGCTTCTACCGGGCGCCGGGTGCACGCCGGCTTCCGGGCTCGGGGCTCGGGCTCGCCATCGTTCGTCAGGTGGCCGAGTCGCACGGTGGCGAGGTCGTCGCCGAGCAGGCCGAGGGCGGGGGAACGCGGATGCGCCTGCGACTCGGCGCCAACGGCAGCTCCTAGCGCCCCAGCAGCTTCATTAGGGAAACCCCCGAAGCGGCCGGGGAGCGTCGGCCTCATGCTGGGCCGATGTGCGAGCCCTATCGAGGCCGTCGAATGAATCATTGCGAAAAGGAGTGGATATGAGAACACGACGTTGGGCTATCCGCGCGGCAGTGCTCGGAGTCATTGCCGTGTCAGTCGGGGCGATCGCCTCGCCCGCGCTGGCCTCTGGGCCGACGACCACGAGTATCAGCTCGTCGCGGAATCCTTCGTCTGCGGGCGAGGACGTAACGTTCACAGCGAGGGTCACCGCCGCCTTCCTCTTTCCGACCGGCGTCGTTCAGTTCTTCGATGGAACGAGCTTCCTCGGTCCGCCGAAGCCGGTCATTCTGGATTTCGGTGGCTTCTGCGACTGCATCCCGACGGATCACGCCACGGCCTCGATCACACGGCCTTTGTCGGCCGGAACGCACATCATTAGCGTGGCGTTCGTATCCGTGACGGGCGACGGGCCAAGCGGCGATTCGCTCGTTCAGGTCGTCAACTCGGCGACCTCGACAACGGTGGTGTCGTCGTCCCAGAATCCATCTGTCTACGGACAGAGCGTGACGCTCAGCGCAGCGGTGACGAGCTCGGGCTCAACTCCGTCGGGCTCGGTTCAATTCCGGGCCGACGGCAGTGATCTGGGCTCGCCGCAGACTGTTGACGGCAGCGGCCATGCCTCGCTGAGCACATCGACTCTCTCAGCCGGAAACCATCCGGTCAGCGCAGTCTTCTCGAGCACCAACCCGAATATGCTCGGGAGCAGCGGCTCGCTCGCCGGCGGTCAGACGGTGAACCCTGCGAACACTCGGACCGCCGTCTCATCCTCGCCGAATCCGTCCGAATTCGGACAGTCTGTCACCTTCACCGCTACCGAGACGGTCGACTCACCGGGAGCTGGGACGCCGACCGGAAGCGTCCAGTTCCAGGACAACGGTGCGAATCTCGGCCCTGCCCAGACTGTCGACGGGAGCGGCCGAGCATCGATCACGAGATCGGATCTCTCGGTCGGAAGCCACGCGATCTCGGCGATCTTCACCAGCAACAGCCCCAACTTCAACGGCAGTTCCGGAAGCGTCGGCCAAACCGTGAACAAGGCCCGGACGACGCTGACCTACGACGGCGCCACGACCTCGGACTTCAACGACCCGGCCGTCCTCTCCGCGAAGCTCACGCGAAGGGATACCACGGCTCCGATCGCCGGCGCGACGGTCAGCTTCACCATGGCCTCCGAGAGCTGCTCCGGCACGACAGGCGCAAACGGGGAGGCCTCCTGCACGATCACCCCCAGCGAGGCGGCCGCGGCGTTCACCGTAACCGCGACCTTCGCCGGGAACGGGAACTATCTGTCGAGCAGCGATACCAAGCCGTTCACCGTCACGAAGGAAGAGACGACCACGGCTTACACAGGTCCGACCGTGATCGCACAGGGCAACCCCGTCACGCTCAGCGGGCGCCTACTCGAAGACGCCGCCGCACCGATCGCGGGCCGAGTCCTGAGCCTGACCATCGGCAGCGGGAGCGGCAGTCAGACCTGCACAACGGCGCCGACCGACGGCTTGGGGAACGCGAGTTGCACGATCGCGAGCGTCACGATCGGGCAGGGCCCCCAGCCGTTGAGAGCCGAGTTCGCAGGTGACGGCTACTACCTGCCGTCGTTCGACGCGAGCAAGACGGCGATCATCTTCGCCTTCCCGGCGCGCGGCGCCTTCGTACTCGGCGACCGAACCGTCGCCGCCGCGGGGCCTGCGACCAACGTGACCTTCTGGGGAGCCCAGTGGTCGACCCTGAATGCGCTGACCGGTGGGAGCGCCTCGCCGTCGTTCAAGGGCTTCGCCGACACGCCGAGCTCGAAGCCGCCGGCATGCGGCGGCACGTGGACGTCGGAACCTGGAAACAGCTCCTCGCCTGTCTCAACGCTCCCGGCCTATATGGGGACCATTGTGTCGAGCTCGGTCGGCAAGTCGGGCAGCGCGATCTCCGGGGATATCACCAAAATCGTCGTAGTCGTTACCGGCCCTGGCTACGCGGCTGATCCGGGTCACCCGGGAACCGGAACGATCGTCGCGACCTACTGCTGAACCACCTACGGGAGGAGGGTGCCGCAGCGCTCGCGCCCTCCTCCCCTCGTTCCGCAGGATCAGCGCTCGATCAGCTCGATCCTGTAGCCGTCGGGGTCGCGCACGAAGCACAGTCGCGAGCCACCCTCACGCACCTGGTACGGCGGCCGTTCCGGCTCGATGCCCTGACCCTTGAGCCGCTCGAGCGTCCCGTCGAGGTCGTCCACGGTGAGGGCGATGTGCCCGTACCCCGTGCCGATCTCGTACGAGTCGACGCCGAAGTTGTGCGTCAGCTCCAGGCGCTCGGCGTCACCAGGGACGCCCATGAAGATGTTGATCGCCTCGTCGCGGATCGGGAGGCGGCGGCGCTCCTCGAAGCCGAGCGCCGTGTAGAAGGCGGTCGAGCGGTCGGGATCGGTAATGCGGTAACAGGTGTGGACTAGCTCCATGACGCGCCCTCCTCGTGGGTGTGGATGTGCTTGTGAACAATCTCAGACGTTCGGTGCGCGCCGGTCGGCGATGCACTCCCTGGCCCAGCGCTCGGCCTCCTCCACGATTCGCCGCTTGACGGACTCGACCTCGGCCACATCGCGACCGAACTGGTCGCGCTCCACCTCGATTCGAACCTGTTGCAGCACCGCCTCGACCGTGTCGCCAATCTCATGGCGCTCCTCCGAGACGATCGAGACGAGTCCGATCTCGCGCAGGAGGCGGCGGCCGAGCTCGTCGATCTCCGCCGGCGTCGCCGCACGGCCTGCGAAGACGCCGAAATTGACGCGCACCTCGAACGTCACCGTTTCGGACGCCGTCGCGGCGAAGGCGATCGAGGGCTCGTTGGGCATGCAGCATCTTCTGCCCGGAGGGGCGAAAACATAACGGGTCCCAGGCACCGCTTGCGGTGCCGATCTCAGGAGATGCGGGCTCGCCCGCGTCTTCGTCTGCAACGACCGGTCGCGCGGTCTGGATACTGACCCACGCTTCTACGTCTCTCTGGGCTCCCAGCGGAAACGGCGAAGGGCAATGATCGCGCCCGCGAGGCCCCAGGCCGCTACGGCGGCAAGATTGCCCGGCTCCGACCAGACGTGCTCGTGGCGCAGCATGATGTCCCTGATCAGGCGGATGAAGAAGGTCAGGGGGAGCACGTCGGCGATCACCCGCAGAAATTGCGGGAAGTTGTGCGGGGAGAAGAACGAGCCGGAGATGAACGACATCGGCAGGTAGATCGCGTTCACGACGGCCGAGGAGCCCTCCGCGCTCCTCACCACAGCCGTCAACGCGACGCCGAGCGCGGCGAACGCGAGCGCGCCCACCAGGAGGGCGAGCGCAAGCGAGACGGGGCGGTCCGGGACCGTCGAGTGAAAGAGCAGCCTCCCGAGCGCGATCAGCGCCGCGGCCTCGATGGCGTAGACGAAGAGCGTGGAGGTGAGCAGTGCGGCAATCAGGGTCGGGGCCGGGAGCGGCGTCGCCCGCAGCCGCTTCAGGATTCCCGATTCCCGGCGGATCACCAGCAGGATCGCCAGGCCCGCGAAGGTCGTCGCAACGACCCCGTAACCGAGCATCCCGGCCAGCAGGTAGTCGGAGCCTTTGAAGCCGTCGATCTTGTCGCCGGTGCCGTAGACCGAGCCGAGCAGCACGAAGAGGATGATGGGAAGGAAGAAGGTAAAGAAGGCGAGCTCGCGACTCCGCCAAAAGAGCCGTTGCTGGGCCCGCAGCTCGTGGCGGAAAAGCTTCATTCGGCCTCCGCGGTCAGCGTGAGGTAAATCTCCTCGAGCGTCGGCCGGCGAACCTCGAGCGCCTCGAGCTCGACGCCTTCGGCGAGCGCCTTTCCGGTCAGGGCATGCAGCTCGCGCGTCGGATGCTCCGTGTGGAGGACGACCTCCTCGCCGTTCCGGCGGTAGCGGATCTCCGTTGCCGGCGCGCGCCCTGTCAGCTCGCCCGGCGTACCCGAGGCGACGATGCGGCCCTCGCGCAGGACGGTCACGCGATCGGCGAGCTGCTGCGCCTCCTCGATGTAGTGGGTTGTCAGAAGCACGGTCTTACCGAGCGACCGGAGGGAGCGAATCATCTCCCAGGCCGCTCTGCGAGCCGCCGGATCGAATCCCGTCGTGGGCTCGTCGAGGAAGATCAGATCCGGATCGCCGGCGAGGGCGACTGCAAGGTCGAGCCTGCGCTTCTGGCCGCCGGAGAGCGTCTTCACGCGTGAACCGGCCTTCTCGTCGAGTCCGACCAGACGGACGACCTCGTCGACGGGACGGGAGCGCTGGAAGTAGCCGGCGAAGAGCGCGATCGTCTCGGCCACGGTGAAATTCGGGTACAGCTCGGACGACTGCAGCACGACACCGATCCGCTCCCGCCAGCTGCCGCCCGCACGCTGCGGGTCCTCGCCGAGCACCGAGACGCTCCCGTCGTCGCGCCTCCGGTACCCCTCCATGATCTCGACGGTGGTCGTCTTGCCTGCGCCGTTCGGGCCGAGCAGAGCGAAAACCTCGCCCGCGGCGACGTTGAAGTCGACGCCGTGCAGCACCTCGTCGCCTCCGTACGACTTTCGCAGCCCATGTACCTCGATCGCATTCATCTATCTCGATACTTGCATAGGGCGCCTGAGCCGGCCCGAGCGCTCGGGCCGCGAGGCGGGCACAATAAGGTGCCCGGGGGATGAGCAGACCATGAGGCATTGGGTAGTTGCCGCCGTGGCGCTTGCGGGCGTGCTCACGCTCGCGGTCGCTCACGCCGGGGCGCGCGGAGCGCATGTGACGCTTACGGTGGTCAAGGCAGGAAGCGGAACCGGGCGCGTCAAGAGCACCCCCGCCTACATCGACTGCGGCGAGATCTGCAGCGCCCTCGTTCCGACACTCTCGGAGGCCGGCGGCAAGCCGATGACTCTCACCGCGTTCCCCGACCCCGGTTCATTGTTCACGGGCTGGGCGAGTGATTGCTCGGGGAATGCACGGTCGTGCACGGTCGAGCCGCAGGACGCGACGACCGTGACCGCGATCTTCGACTTGCCGGGAGTTCAGACCTCGTTCCCGCTGGCGATCGGCAAGTCCGGGAACGGGACGATCACGAGCAGCCCCGGCGGCATCGACTGCGGGCCGGCCTGCGCCGCCTCGTTCCCGCCCGGGACGATCGTCACGTTGACGGCGAGTCCCGCAGCCGGCTGGACGTTCGCCGGCTGGAGCGGTGCCTGCTCGGGCAGCGACGCGTGCACGGTCACGCTCGACGGGCCGAAGACGGTCTCGGCGCGCTTCGAGCAGCAGGTGAAGCAGACCTTCCCGCTGGTCGTGGGCAAGAGTGGCGACGGCACCGTCTCGAGCAGTCCTCCGGGCATCGACTGCGGAACGACGTGCTCGCTGTCGCTCGGCAGCGGCACGACGGTGACGCTGACGGCGACGCCCGGTTCCGGAACGACCTTCTCGGGGTGGGGCGGCGCCTGCTCCGGCACGGCGTCCTGCACCGTGACGATGGATGGACCGAAGACCGTGACGGCGAACTTCGGGCCTGGCGCTCCCGATTCCGTTGCGCTCGGTGTCGGCAAGACAGGCAACGGCAGCATCACGAGCAGCCCGTCGGGCATCGACTGCGGTGCGACGTGCAACGCCTCGTTCCCGAACGGCACCCGCGTGGTTCTGACGGCGACGCCGGCGGCCGGCTGGACCTTCGCCGGCTGGAATGGGGCCTGCTCGGGCACGGGCTCGTGCGCGCTCGTCGTCGAGAGCCCGAAGGCCGTCACCGCCACATTCACGGAGGCCCCGATGTTCCCCCTCGCGGTCAGCAAGAGCGGCAGCGGGACGGTCGGGAGCAATCCCGCCGGCATCGACTGCGGCCGCACGTGCTCCGCTTTGTTCCGCGGCGGGACGACCGTGACGCTGATTGCCGTGCCCGACCCGGGCGCCGTCTTCAGCGGCTGGACCGGGGTCTGCGCGGGCAACGGGCCGACCTGTCCGATCGTGCTGAAGGAGGCGCAGTCGACGACGGCGCTCTTTCGCACCAGCACGGATACCGTCGCGCCGGTCGTCAAGGCTCTGGCCAGCGTGGGCCGGCGGGGCGCCGCCGCGAGGCTTCACTACCGCGTCGGCGACGCGAGCGGCCTGACGAGGCAGATCGTGATCGTGCAGCGCGGGACGCGGCGGGTCGTGTCGCTCAGGACGGCGTTTCTTCCCGTGACAGCGCGCGCATCCGTGACGTGGCGCGTGCCGCGGCAGCTCGAGCGCGGAACGCTTCGCTTCTGCATCCGCGCGACGGACAAGTCCGGCAACACGAGCGGCGCCAGCTGTGCGCCGCTCCGGATTCGCTAGTCCTGAGTGGCGACCTTAGCGAGCGCCTTGACAATCCGATCCCGGAGCCCCGTCAGATCCTGTTCGAGCATCGCCCATCACGCTACCGGGCGTCCCGGCGTTCTCCGGCTGCGGCAGGACCGCTCGATACGGTTGCGTCCGATGCCGAGACCGCGGAGACGAACGCGCGTGACGCTCCGCTGCCTACGCGAAGACCTCAGCATCGACATCCCACCCGTCGAAGTCGATCTGGCGGGATCGAGCACCCCCTGATCGCGGAGGCGCGCCGGCTGGCGCCAACGGCTCCGCGTGGGCAGAAGCGAGTCTTGTCGATCGACCATCCGCTCGTCTATCGGCTGCGTCAGGGCCGCTGGCGCGGCGCGACATGGCTCGAGACGGACGCCAGGCGCTTCTGGCTGTGCTCCGCGGCGCAACGGAAGGCGGGATCGCCGGACGATGCGTACGAGTTCTTCGCCGCGCTGCATGACGCGGGACGGCTGTTGCCCGAGGACGACGACCGCCTCCGCAACGCGCTCGAGCGCAACGCGCGCGTGATCGACGCGGCGGCTGCCGAGATCGCGGAGATGCTCGCTGAGGCGTCCGGGCGCCGAGGTCGCGATGCCGCCGTCCGCTTCGGTGGGTTTGTCGACGCGCGCCTGCATGTCTCCCGAGCTGGCGACGAAGTGTGGGTCGCGATCGCGACTCAGGCAGCCGACGGAGGCTTCGTCGAAGACCGGCTCCGCGACGTGCTCTTCCGCCTCGTCTTCGACGCCGCTCGGGCAGAGGCATCGGAGCCGCGGGCCGACTGGCCTTCGGGTTCGCTCGCCTGGTTCGAGGTTGCCCGTCTCGGGCTGCGCGAGCCGCCGACCTGACCGGAGGACACGCCGCCGACCCGCGCAACGTCTTCCTCGCTGACGCCGAGTGAGTACGCGAGTGCCGAGGCCTTGCCGCCGAGCAGCGCCTCGTGCGCCCGTTCCATGCGACGGGCGAACTCTTCGCGGTGGCGCAGCACGTACTCGTCGACGGCCTGCTCGACGAGCTCGGCCTGCTTGAGTCCCGCCATCACCGCCGCGAAGCGGACCTTCTCTTTGGTCGATTCGTGCACTTTGATGGGGGATTGAACTTACAGCTCGCGCCTTACTTGTCCTTCCGCTCGGGCGGCGAGGCCTTCACCTTGTACGACGGCCCCGAGGGCGTCACCGGCCGGTAGGTCGTCGGTGGGGTCGGCCCGACGGGAACGTCGCGGTTCGTGCCGGACGTCGTTGCTCCTGAGCTCATGGAGAGGCTTCCTCGTCTTCCCCGGGGCGCTGGATCTCCCCGAACTGCTCTTCGTACTGAGTCATATTTTCGTTGAGCGCGCGAATCACGTCAAATACCACGGTGACCGGGATCTTGACGCGTGAGACGATGCGCGAGGGGACGACGCCGCCCGCGTCTGGATTCTCGGGGTCAGCCGGCTGAGGCGGCTGCGTCGCCGCGAAGTCGAGCGTGAACTCGTAGGCCGTGTGCCAGACGCTCAAGATGTTCGCGTAGACGCCGACCTCGGCGTCCGGCGTCGCGTAGAACTGGAACTCCGCCAGCGGCTCCTCGGTCGGCTCCTCCTCCTCCTCGAACTGGCTCACAATTTGATCCTTCCTCGTCGGCGTCCGGCCGAACCATACGACGAGGTGCCCGTGCGCGGTTACAGTCGTGCCAGTGCCGACATTCCGCTATGTCGTCGCGGACGTCTTCACCGACACGCCGCTCACCGGCAACCAGCTTGCGGTCTTCACCGACGCGCGCGAGCTTCGCGAGGACGTGCTCCAGCCGCTTGCCCGCGAGCTGAACCTGGCCGAGACCGTCTTCGTCTACCCGGGCGAAGGGGTCGGCCACGCGCGCATCCGCATCTTCACCCCCGCTCGGGAGCTTCCCTTCGCCGGGCACCCCACCCTGGGCACCGCATTCGTGCTCGCGGGGCCGCTCCAGCTGCCGGAGATTCACCTCGAGACTCAGAACGGCGTCGTGCCCGTGCGCCTCGAACGTGAAGGGTCCCGCATCGTCTTCGGCTGGATGGAACAGCCGCTGCCGAGCGTCGAGCCGTTCGCCGACCGGGCCGAGGCGCTCGCCGCGCTCGGTCTCGAGCGCTCGGAGCTTCCGGTCGAGGTGTACGACAACGGCGTCCGGCACGTCTTCGTCGCGCTTCCCTCGAAGGACGCGGTCGCCGCGCTCCGGCCGGATCTGGGTCGGCTCGCGCAGCTGCCCGTGGTCGGCGTCAGCTGCTTCGCCGGCTCGGGCCGCGAGTGGAAGACCCGCATGTTCGGGCCGGGGGCGGGGGTACCCGAGGACGCCGCCACGGGCTCCGCGGCCGGGCCGCTGGCCGTCCACCTCGCGCGACACGGCCGGATCGCCTTCGGCGACGAGCTCGAGATCTCGCAGGGCGCCGAGATCTCGCGCCCGTCGACCCTCTACGCGAGGGCCGACGGCTCCGCCGACCGCCTCGAGCGGGTCGAGGTAGGAGGCTCCGGAGTCATCGTTGCCCGCGGCGAGTTCAGGCTGCCCTGAGGCGGGTTCCTACTCGTCCCATTCGACCTGGTCGAAGTAACGCAGCGCCCGACGAGTCGGACGAACGTTTGACGAGAGCGCGGCGAGCTCCTCGTCCGTCATCTCCCCGAGCGCCCGCTTGATCCCGAGGTACGGAAGGTTCAAGTTTTCCTGGTACACGATCGTCGAGATCCGGGGGTTGATCTCGATCACGTGATCGCCGACGAGCTGAATGTTGAAGAAGTGGTCGAGCCCGAGCTCGCCGACGATCCTGCGCGCGACGCCCATCAGGCCGGGGTCGTCGAGCGTCTCGAAGTACATGGCGAGGCCGGCTCGCATCGCCTCGCGCGTCTTGGCATGCCCGAGGACGACGCGCCCCCCGGCGGCGATGCCGTCGATCGTGCGCTCCTTGCCGCGGGCGAGCTCCATCACGAGCAGATCCGGGCCGCCGTCCGGCGGGAGCAGCTCCTCCACCTCCTCGAGCTGCATCGAGGAGGCCACACCCGGCCGGCCGGTGAGGAGCTGCTCGCGCCGGTCGGCCGAGGCCGAGAGCACGCGGAATCCGCGCGAGCCCGACGAGAACACGGGCTTGAAGCAGACGTCGTCCCCGGGGTAGCCGAGCTCCTCTGCGGCGCTCCGGAGGCCTGCCGAGCCGTTCACGCGGCGCCACGCCGGCCCCTTGACCCCGATCCGGTCGAGGAGCGCGTAGGTCTCGGCCTTGTCGTTCGCCCGGCGAATCGCCTCGGGCGACGAGACGAGCACCCGGGCGACCCCTTCGAAACGCTCCTTCGCACCCGCGAGCGCGAGCAGGTCGAACGACGACTGGGGCAGCAGCGCGGCGACGCTCTCGCGACGGCACACATCGAGCATCGCATCGGGAAAGCCGGAGTCCGATCCTGGCGGGACGAGGTGAAACGCGTCACAAAGATGGCGGCCGATCGCACGCTCGGACATGTCGGTGCCGACGAGGCGGACTCGGCGCTCTCCGTTCTCCCGCAACGCACGGAACAGCGCGGCGGTACCGGGCGCACCACAGGCCGAGACGAGAATGGTGAGCTCACGCAAGGCGGCGGCATCCTACCTTGACGTGTATGTGAGTGAGTGCTAACTTCCTTCGACATGGCGACTACGACAAGCAACCGTATGACCGCGGCAGAGCGTCGCGACGACGTGCTCGACGCGGCGACGAAGGAGTTCGCCTCGAAGGGCCTCCACGGTGCCTCGACGGATGACATCGCGCGGGCAGCCGGCATCTCGCAGCCCTATCTCTTCCGCCTCTTCCGCACGAAGAAGGCGCTGTACCTGGCGACGTCCGACCGCGCCATCCGCGAGCTGCACGACATCTTCGTCGAGGCCGCGCGCGGCAAGAGCGGCCCCGCCGCCCTCGAGGCGATGGGGGACGCC
>JBBRYW010000110.1:0-10936 GCA_038237235.1 Gaiellales bacterium | reverse complement strand
CCTCGCATCAGCCCGTCGTAGAGCCTGTCCCACCCCTCTGCCGTCCAGCGGTCGAAGCGGTCGGGATGCCAGAGGATCGAGAAGCCGCCGCCATTCGCGGCGGCCCAGTCGAGCAGCGCATCGAGCCGGGGCTTCGCCGCCCCGGCCGAAAGGCCCAGGTACCTCGTCTCTGCGAGCGTCACGTCCATCGCGGCGAGCGGCACCTCGATCAGGTCGACGGGGCGATCGGCATCGAAGTCCCAGGGCCGGAAGGGCTGCGCGATCCCAGCGCGAAACCCAAGAGCGTCGGGGAAGCCGAGGGTCGAGTCGTAGCGAAAGCCCGCCCGGGCGAGCTCACGCGGGTGTCGCTCAGCATCGAGCCTCAGGTAGTGGAAGCGGACGCCGGAAATGTCGCCGGCACGTGCCTCGAGCGCACGCTTCTCCTCCAGGACGAGGCCCGCATCCTCCGCGGCCAGGTAGCTCGGATGGAGGCCGATCTCTGCCTCGTGGGCCAGGAGTGTCTCCACGACGCGCCCGCGCAGCCGCTCGTACGACTCGGGCGCAGCGCCGTCGGCCGCGTGCCGGTGCCCTGCCAGCAGGAAGAAGGTTGACGACGCGCCCTGCCGGCGCTCGGCCCTGACGGTGTCCTCGAACGTCCAGTTCGGGTCGCTCCGCCGCAGCTTGTGCAGGGGAACTGCGGCGAGCGCACGTGCCTCCCGCAGAGCGCCGCCCCGCCTGCCGCCTGCCAGATGCCCCTTGAGACGGGCTGCAGCTCCGAGCACGCCGATCCGGGTCCAGCGCCACGGCACGTCGACGTCGTGCGTGAGGGCGACCGCGAATCGCGCGCCGCGCCAGCGCGGCGGCTCGATTCCGAGCCGGCGCCGCAGCCGCTCGAGCGGCGGGTCAAGGGGGTCGAGGCAGGTCGCCGCCGCCGGGAACCGGCCGTGCTCGTCCCGGGTGCCTCGCCGTTCCTCGAGGCGCGTCAGGTGGAAGAACGCGTCCGCCACGTCATCACCGCTCGGCCGCTCTCCACGCTCTAGCCGCTCCCAGGCCTCGGCTCGATACGAAACGTCGTCGCCGAAGCCGACTTCCCAGGCCCCGATCGAGTCGAGCACCCAGCGAGCCCGGCGTTCGACCGAGGCGGGAATCATCGCAGCGTGTTCCTCAGGTAGCGGGCGACGTGAACCAGGGCCGGCCTGGGATCGTCGAGCGCGACGACCGCCTCGACGTCTGGAGGCCTGACGAGGATCGGCCGCTCACCGGGGACCAGGGCAATCGCCCAGCGCCTGCTGTGCCCGCGTGAGGAGGCCGTCGCGACCGGCTCGCCGAGAAGGTCGTCGTAGGCCATCCGGACGACGTCCACTCCGCAGGCGGCCGCGAGCCCGTGCCACTGCCAGAGGCGCGGGTTGATCTCCATCAGCTTGAACCGTCCATCGCGTTCGTCGCGCTTGAGCTCAACCTGTGAGACGCCGGTGTACGAGAAGGCGCGGAGGAGGCTCGCAGTGGCGTCGACCGCCTCGTCCACCCACACGGCCTCGCCCACCCGGCAGGTGCCGATGCCCGGCGGAGTCTGGCGCAGCTTTCGGCCGCAGAACACGCCCAGCGCTTCGCCTCGCAGGTCGAGGTAGCTGCCGACGGTGTAGAGCGCGTCGTCGCCCCCGGGAATCAGCTCCTGCACCATCGGCGAGAACGGCTCGGCCTTCGCGTACGCATCCGCGAGCTCGGGCGGGGAGTTGCACCGGAACGCCTGCCGGCGGTAGCGGTGCTTGAAGCCAACCGGGTCGGACGGCTTGACGAGCACCGGGTAGCCGATTCGCTCTGCCGCCGAACGCGCCTCCTCGGCGGAGGATGGGTGCGCGGTCGCTGGAGTGTCGATACCCGCCAGCGTCGCACGCTCGAGCTGGGTCCGCTTGCTCTGGATCTCAGCCACGATGCCGGACCGCGGAAACGGAAAGCGAAATCGACCCTCGAGCCGATCCCGGGCCGCGGCGAGCGCGTTCAGCGCCTCGTCGTGGGTCGCGAAGACCGGCGCCGGCGCGGGGAGCTCGCTGCCCAGCTCGTCGAGGAAGTCGACGAAGCCGTCCTCGTCCACGGTGGGGTTCGGGCACAGCACAGGCAGCCCGAGGCGTGACCGCAGGCCGAGCGCACTCGGGCGGTGATCGAGGGCGAGCACCGGGACTCCCGCGCGACCCAGCGTGCGGACGGCCGCCAGGCCGTTCACGAAGCCGACGTCCACGACGAGCGCGGCGGGCCGCTCCCTGGACGCTACGTGGCGGAGCACGCGGTCGCGCTGCGCCCTCCAGGTTGCGGCAAGAGCGCGCTCCACTCTCGCCATTGTAGGAAGCAAGCGTGGCAGAATCCGGCCGCATGCCACCTCGAGTCGTCCACTGCCCGGTCAACCTGGCGGGCACGGGCTGGACGACGGTTCAGGCCCTGCGTGCGGCGGGCATCGATGCGCGTCTCGTTCTCTTTCGACCGCAGCGGTGGCGTCCCGACGAGTACGACGTCAACCTGGGCCGACCCGACAGCGGTCTCGTCCGGCAGCAACTGATCCAGTGGCGCGCGTTTGCGAAGCTGCTGCCGAGAACGGATATCTTCCACTTCTACTTCGCGCTGACTCTCGTCCCGAAGCGGCTTCAGTTCCCGATCCTGCGTGCCTCGGGGAAGAAGTCCGTCATGCACTTTCTCGGCGCGGACATCCGCTCGAGCACGCCCGAGCAGCTCGACTTCTGGCGCCGGGCGGATGCGAGGATCGTCGGCTCCTACTCGGCGCGGCGCTGGGTGCCCGACGCGGAGGTCGTGCCGCCCGCGATCGATCTGGAACGCTTTCAGCCCGTACCGCCGGTCGAGCGCGAGCGTGTGCGCGTCGTGCACGCTCCTTCGAGCCGCGAGAAGAAGGGCACGGAGCACGTGATCGCGGCCTGCGCCGAGTTGCCGGTCGAGCTCGACATCGTGCACGGCGTGCCGAACGCCGAGGCGATTCGACGCTACCGTGAAGCAGACATCGTGGTCGACCAGGTCTTCCGCGACTGGCACGGGGTCTTCGCGATCGAGACGATGGCGCTCGGCAAGCCGGTGGTGACCTCGCTTGACCCGGACGCCGTCCGGCAGACGGAAGAGGCCTTCGGCATGAAGATGCCGATCGTGGCGGCGACGAAGGACACGCTGGCCGAGCGACTGTCACCGCTCGTGGAGTCGTTCGCGCTGCGCAGGAGAGTGGGCGCCGAGAGCCGCGCCTACGTCGAGCGCGTGCACTCCCTCGACGCGCTGACCGACCGTTTGATCGCGATCTACCAGGGCCTGTAGAACACAGATCGCGGCGGCCTGGCGCCGTCCGGAGGGCGCATACGCTTAGAGAGCGATGTTCGGGCGGATCAAGCAGCTCGCGCAGCAGTCGGCCGTCTACGGCCTCGGCGGAATCATCTCGCGCATCCTCGCGGTCCTGCTGCTCCCCCTCTACACGCGCTACCTCGACAAGTCGGACCTCGGAGCGGTCGGGGTCATCACCGCCTTCTCGGTCGTGCTGGTGATCGTCCTGCGCGCGGGCATTCCGAGCGCCATGTTCCGCTTCTACTTCGACTCCACAGAGCCGGCGCGGCGTCTCGCCGTTCTGCGCACGTCGTTCTGGTTCACGCTGACGACCGCCACCGCCGGCCTCGTCGCCGGCGTCGCCCTGGCCGGCCCGATCGCGTCGGCGCTCGGCCTGGGCGGACAGCCGAGCCTCGTGCGAGCGGCCTTCGTCGGGATCTGGGCGCAGATGAACTACGAGCAGTTGACGTCCCTGTTCCGGCTCGAGCAGCAGCCCGGCCGGTTCCTCGTCGCGAGCGTCGTGAACATCCTGGTCACGATCGCCGCCACGATCGTCCTCGTCGTCCACTTCCACGAGGGGGCGCTCGGCGTGATCGTCGGGAACTTCATCGGCACGCTCGCGGTGTACCTCGGGCTCCTCGCCCACCGGCGCGACCAGCTGGCGCTCGGCTTCGACCGCCGGCTGCTCCGGGCGATGAACCGGTTCGGCGTCCCGCTTGTCCCGACCGGGCTCATGCTCTGGGTGCTGAACTTCAGCGACCGCATCTTCATCGTCCACATCTCCGGGCGCGCGGAGAACGGCCTGTACGAGCTCGGCATCCGGCTCGCGTCGGCGAATGTCCTGCTGTTGACCGCATTTCGCACCGCTTGGCCCGCCTTCGCCTACTCGATCTCCGACGAGGACGAGGCGCGCCGAACCTACGCCTACGTCCTGACGTACCTGATCGCCGTGGCGAGCTGGGTCTCGCTGACGCTCGGCCTGCTCGCACCCTGGATCGCGCACCTGCTCGCGACGCCCCAGTACTACCCGGGCTCGCGCGTCGTCGCCCCGCTGTCGTTCGCGGCGACCGCCTTCGCCGGGTACATCGTCGTGTCGATCGGCGTGGGCCGCGTTCGGCGGACGCAGTTCAACTGGGTGGTGACCGGCGCGGCAGCGATCGTCAACTTCGCGCTGAACATCATCCTGATTCCGCCGTACGGGATGATGGGCGCCGCGATTTCGACGGTCGTGGCCTACACCGTGCTCTTCCTCGGCATGACCTGGCGCGCGCAGCGCCTCTTCTTCGTGCCGTACCAGTGGCGCCGGATCCTCGTCGCGGTCGGGGTCGCCGTCGCGCTGACGGTCGCCGGCAAGATCCTGCGCGTCCCGCTAGCAGGCGCGGGGGCGCTGATCGCCGCGTACCCGCTCGCCCTCCTGCTTGCCGGCTTCTACCTTCCGGACGAGCGGCGCGCGCTCAGATCGCTCTCTCGCAGAATAACCCGCGCTCAGACGAGCGTTTGGTAGATCAGGAAGACGTTCAGCGAGACGATCACGCCCGTCACCAGCGCGAGCGCAGCGTTCGCGAGCCGGCCGTTCGCAAGCGGGCCCATCAGCCGCCGGTTACTCGTGAAGAGAGCGAGTGGAATGAGCGCGAAGGGGATGCCGAACGAGAGCGCGACCTGGCTCAGGACGAGCGCGCTCGACGGGTTGACGCCCACCGCGAGCACCACGAGCGCGGGCGACATCGTGACGGCACGGCGCAGGAAGATCGGGATTCGCCTGCGGATGAACCCCTGCATCACGACCTGGCCCGCGAGCGTCCCGATCGACGACGAGGAGAGGCCGGAGGCGAGGAGCGCGACCCCGAAGATCACGTCGGCGTGCGACCCGACGACGGTGCCGAGCCCGCGGTATACCTCGTCCAGGTCCGCGATGCCCGTCAGCCCGCGAGCGTGGAAGATCCCGGCCGCCATCACGAGCATGCTCATGTTGACGACGCCGGCGATCGACATCGCGATGATCACGTCGATCCGCTCGAAGCGGGCGATTCTGCTCCGCTCGGACGGGCTGGCGCCGATGATCCGCCGCTGCGTCAGGGCCGAGTGGAGGTAGATCACGTGCGGCATCACCGTTGCGCCGAGGATGCCGGCCGCGAGCAGAATGCTCTCGGTGCCCGCGAAGCGTGGCAGCAGCAACCCCTTCGCGATCCCCGACGACGACGGGTCCGCGTGCAGAACCTGGAAAGCGAAGCCGGCGATGATCACGCCGACGAGCCCGACGATCACCGCCTCCAGGTGGCGAAAGCCGTGACGCGTCTGGAGCGAGAGAATCGCGAACGAGATCATGCCGGTGAGCAGCCCCGCCCAGACGAGACCGATCCCGAACAGCAGGTTCAGGCCCAGCGCGGCGCCGACGAACTCGGCGAGATCCGTCGCCATCGCGATCGCCTCGGCCTGGAGCCAGAGCGCGATCGAGACGGGACGGCTGTAGCGCTCGCGGCAGACCTCGGGCAGATTCATTCCGGTGGCGATCCCGAGCTTCGCGCTCATCGTCTGGATCAGCATCGCCATCAGATTGGCCGCGAGGATCACCCAGAGCAGGAGGTAGCCGTACTTGGCCCCGCCCGCGATGTTCGTGGCGAAGTTGCCCGGGTCGATGTACGCGACGGAGGCCACGAACGCCGGCCCGAGGAAGGGCCACGCCGCGCGCAACCCGCGCCGCTCGCCGAGCAGCGAGCGTTGCGCAGCTTCGAGGACGCGCGCTTCGCCCGGGAGCGCGGTGGCAGCCTCGGGCGGGATCTCGGCGACGGTGGCGGGCGGCGGCACCGGGTCAGCGCACCTCGATCCGCTCGGCGAGCGCCGGCGCGACGCTGTGGCGTGCGCCGGCGACGTCGATCGTGACCGGACCCTCGAACGGCGCCCGCGCGACGACCGCGACCTCGCACTCCGGAGAGAGGCCGAGCGAGGCGAGATAGCGAAGCAGTTCCGAATCCTCGTCGGGCACGCGCCTGACCACGGCCGTCTCGCCCTCGGGCACCTCGTTCAGCGAGCGCCGCCTGTCCACCGGCAGCACGAGCTCGCGGGTGGGAATGGGATCGCCGTGCGGGTCGCGCGTGGGAAAGCCGAGCGCCTCGTCCATCCGGGCCTCGACCTCCTCGGACAGGTGGTGCTCCAGCCTGTCCGCCTCGGCGTGCACCTCGTCCCAGCCGAGGCCGAGCGCCTGCGTCAGGTAGAGCTCGAGCAGCCGGTGGTGACGCACGACCTCGAGCGCGACGCGCTCTCCCGCCTCGGTCAGCCGGGCGCCGTGGTAGGGCTCGTGCTCGACGAGCCGGAGGCCCGCGAGCTTCTTCAGCATGCCCGTCACGGACGCCGGGGCGACCTCGAGCTCGGCCGCGAGAGCGGAGGTCGTGACCCGGTCGCGCTGCACCAGTCGCCAGATCGTCTTCAGGTAGTCCTCGGCCGCCTGCCCAAGCATGCCGAAATTATAGATTAGGAGTGCCTAAACGCGATGCGGCGTATCGTCAGACGATCACGCGATACACCGCGAACACCTCCGCGTGCTCACGGCCGACGGTGATCCCGTTCGTGCGGGCGAGGTTCCAGATGTACTCGGCGTCCGCGTAGTTTCTGTGCTGCTGTGACGCGTACTTTCCGAGCGCGGCGACCTTACGCTCCAGGTGCGACCGCTCGAGCGAGACGTAGGCCTGGTAGTTGAAGTTGAAGTTGTTCCAGGGGATCTCGTAGCCCAGGATCGTCGTCCGCTTGAACGCGCGCAGCCCTTCCGCCGCTATCACCTGGTGGTCCTGGTGGATGTCGTGGACGCTCGGCTGGAGCACCGCGTCCGGCCGCCAGTCCTCCCAGATCTCGAGCAGAAGCTCGAGAATGTCCTGCCGGCGCTCCGGGAACGTCCGCACCTCGAAGTCGTGGACGGTGAGGCTCGCCTCGGGGAGACCCAGCTCGGCCGTCGCCTCGCGGACCTCCCGGGCGAGCGTGTCTGGCGCGAAGCCGGGCGGAAGCGACTTCGTCGCGATCGAGAAGGCGACGTAGCGCACGTCAGCCCCGCCGTCGAGCAGGCGCGCCATCGTGCCGCCGCACCCGAACTCTCCATCGTCCGTGTGCGGGGCGAGGACGAGAACGCGGTTCCAGTTTCCGATCACGAAGCGCGATTATCGCGGACGGCGGCGTCCACCTCTCTCCTGGTTTCGAGCAAAGCTCCTTTAGTGTTGCCCGCCGAACGATGGATCACCGCGGCGTGGCGGAACTGGCGGCAGCCCTCGGCGCGCTCGGCGCGGTGCTGGTTCTCGTGCCCCGTGGACGTGCCGGCCCGCTTGGCGGCTTCGCGGTGCTGGGGCTCGCCGAGCTGGGGCTGGCCTACGCGCTCGTGCCGTCCCACGACCTGCGCCTGCTCGTCCACCCGCCCCTCAGGATCGGCGCCGTCGCTGCTCTTGTGCTCCTCGTCGTGGCGCTCGGACTCGCCCTGTCACGATTCCCCCCGGTCGTCCCGGTCGCCCTCCTGCTCGTGGCGCCTTTCCGCGTCCCGGTCGACCTCGGCGCCCAGAAGGCCTTCCTGCTGCTCCCGCTCTACGGGATCCTGTCCGCGGCGGTCGTCGCCCTCGTGGTCGGAGCGCTCCGAGGGGTCGATCTGCCCGATGTTCCGCGTGCGATCGGCCTGACCGCCGCTGCGTTCGTCGCGCTCGACGCCGTCTCGCTGCGCTGGTCGAGCGACCCGCGGGCGGGCGGCATCGAGCTCGCGTTCTTCGTCTTCCCCTTTACGGCGCTGCTGGCCGTCGTCGCGCGGTCGCCGTTTCGCGCCTGGCTGCCACGCGCGCTCGGCGTGTCGCTGACCGCACTGGCCGTCCTCCTGGCGCTCGTGGGGCTCTGGCAGCTCCACACGCGCCACCTTCCCTTCGCGCGCGACCTCGAGGTCGCGAACTCCTACTCGACCTTCTTCCGCGTGACCTCCCTCTTCAAGGACCCGAGCTTGTTCGGGCGGCACCTCGTCCTCGGCATCTCCGTTCTCGTCGCCGCGGTGTGGCTTCGCCGCGTCAGCATGGCGTTTGCCGTGCCGCTGATCGCGCTCCTCTGGGCCGGCCTGTACTTCACGTACTCGCAGTCCAGCGAGGTGACGCTCGGCGTCGTCGTTCTGGCCATCACGCTCGCCACCGCCGACCGGCGCTCCCGGCTCGTGGTCGCCGGCGCGTGCATCACGTTCGTTCTCGTGGGAGCCGCCTTCGTCGCGATTTCCGCACATGGCCATTCGGCGCGAAGCTTCACGAGCGGCCGCTCGCGGCTGATTCAGATCACCGCGACGGTCGTTCGCAACCACCCCCTGACGGGCGTCGGCGTCGGCGCGCAGCCGCTCGCAAGCCGGGACGAGGCGCCCCAGGCTGTGCGCGGTACGAGGCGAAACGCCTCGCACGCGACGCCGCTGACCGTGGCGGCCGAGCTCGGCCTCACCGGGCTTCTTCTCTACCTGGGGTTCATCGCGGCGGTGGCCTTCCTGATCAGGGCGGTCTGGGCCAGGGAGGCAGCGCTCGGGGTCGCCCTCGGCGCCGTCTTCCTCGCCCTCGCCGTTCACTCTCTCTTCTACAGCGGCTTCTTCGAGGACCCGATCATGTGGGGCGTGCCGGCCGTCGCCGCCGCCTATCTCGCGGCGTTTCGACGGGAGGAGACCGCCCCCGCGCCTACGGCCGGGCGAGGTTTCGCCAGAGGTTCTCCATCAGGCGAGCCTGGAGCGGCCACTGCACCGAGCCCCCGAAGTTGAGCGAACCGGCCGAGAAGACCTTCGCCCCCGCGCGCGTCGTGTAGTAGGTCATCTCCGCCGAGCGCCCCGGACCGAACACGTTTCCGATCCGAGCGAGGACGCGGGTGCCGCGCGGCGAGGAAGGTCCCTTCTCGTCGATCTCGATCCCGTAGCTGCCGAAGCGATCACCGTTCCGGAGCCCCGTCCCGGCGAAGAGCCAGCGCGCCGAGCGGGCGCCGGTCACGACGTACGGGGCGCTGGGGTAGATGTTCCGGAACCAGCCCACGTAGTCGGCGCCCGTCAGCCTGCCCTCGGGCCTGCCGGCATCGCGCCACTTGCCGAGCCTGAAGATCCTCTCGCCCCGACGCTCGACCCGGTAGAAGAAGTTGTTCGCCGACAGGAACGCGAGATTGCCGCCCAGGTCACGGTAGCCCTCGACGACGCGGTAGGCGTGCGGCGTCGCGTACTCCTCGTGCCCGGAGAAGATGACGAGGTCGTAGAGGCGCGCGAGACTGCGGCCGCTCGGAATCCGCTCGAGGTCGTCGTCGGAGAGGAAGTCCGCCCGCTTGCCGCTCCTCGACATCCAGCGCAGGAAGCCCGCGTCGTAACCGCGGAAGTGCGGTGGGACGCCGCGGTTCAGGTACGGCCGCGACAGGTCGACGCTTGGAATCCGTGGATCGGCATACCAGGTGTCGCCGACTCCGTTGCCGTCGACGTCGCGAAAGTTGTACGCCTCCCAGGTGTTGGTCGGCAGCACGACGGCGACCCGCGACCGGCCGAGAACCGGCGGTCGCAGCACGAAGGGAGCGAAGCCGAGACGCCCACCAGAGCCGGTCAAGCGCGCGAAGTAGAGGCCGCTCGGCCCGCTCGCGTCCGTCAGCAGGCGAAGTGTGCGGGCCTCGCTCTCGGCACGGAAGCGAACCGACTTCGACACGGGAGAGCCGCTCATAACGTCGTCGCGGCGGCTCCGTCGCCGCTCCGGTCCCGCCCGGAAGAGCTGGACCGAGAGGGGGCCCGCCTGCGTCGCGACGACGAGTGTGACGCGGTGGCCGGCGGCGTAGCTTCGCTCGCCGAAGGCGGCCCCGATCGTGCCGGGCTCGTCGCGCGGTGGTGGGCCGCCTGCGGCGACGGCCGTCACCGCCACGAGCGCGGAGGCTGCGAGAAGGACGATCGAGAGGCGGCCGCGCACGGGTGAGAGTCACGCTAGCGCACCCTGCTGCGACACTTTCGGGACGATGGTCAGAGGAGCCATTCTCTCCATGCTCGGGACCGTGCTGGTCGCGTCGCTCGGGCTGGCGACCGGTCGTGCTGACCCGGCTCGCGGTGCAAGTTCCGAGGCGGTCCCGATCCTGATGTACCACGTGATCGCTCCGCCGGTTGCGGGCGCCCCGTATCCGGATCTCTACGTGGCGCGGGCCGACTTCGCCGGACAGGTTCGCTGGCTTGCTCGTCACGGCTACCACGCGATCACGCTGCGTCGCGTCTACGACGCCTGGCACGGGAGAGCGACCCTGCCCGCCCGGCCGATCGTCCTCTCCTTCGACGACGGCTATCGCTCCCAGTTCACGAACGCCTTCCCCATTCTGCGGGCCCGGCACTGGCCGGGCGTGGTCAACCTCGAGGTCAACGACGAGCACCGCCCGTGGGGCCTCTCGCTCGCGCGGGCGCGCGCCCTGGTACGGGCAGGCTGGGAGATCGACGCCCACACGATCTCGCATCCCGATCTGACCATCCTCGACGCCGCGACCTTGACGCGGGAGGTCGCCGGCTCCCGCCGGATCCTCCGGCGCCAGCTTCGGGTGCCGGTCGACTTCTTCTGCTATCCAGCCGGCCGGTACGACAGCGCTGTGGTCGAGGCCGTTCGACGCGCAGGTTTCCTCGGAGCGACGACGACCCGGTACGGCCTCGCCCTACCGAGCGAGCTCT
>JBBRYW010000109.1:0-10951 GCA_038237235.1 Gaiellales bacterium | reverse complement strand
CGCGGACGAGGGCGAGCCGCTGGTCTGGGCCGAGCCCGACTCCGAGACCACCGGCATCATCGTCCGTATCGCGGAGGCGATCGCGGCGACGGAGCGAGAGCGCGGCGTCGGCATCGTCAAGGCGCTGCCCGTTCTCTCGTAACTCCCGCGCAGAGCCATGAGCTCTCCGACGTAAAACGGTGGGCGCCCCGGAGGGCGCCCCGCCGTTCCCGTACGACATCGGCCAGTCAGCGACTTCGGGTCTAGCGTGTTTTCCCCTCCGTCGCCGGTCTCCTGCCCAGAAACGACACAGGCGCCCTCCCGGCCAGGTCCTGAGCGCCTCGCCTCTGCCCTACTTCTTGCCCTTGCCTTTCCCGTCGGCGTGCTTGTCGCTCTTCTTCTCGTCCTGCTTCTTCTTCACATCCTGCTTGTCCTCGTGCTCGTCCTCACCGCACTTCGCGCCGAAGACGATCGCGGCGTTATTTCCGCCGCCCGCTCCGAGCTGTCCGGCGGTGAAGCCGCCCGCCTCGGTGAAGGTGGCCGAGAGGTTCCCGAGCAGGAGAGCGCTCGGCTCGTGCACGCGCCCCTTGATCAGCCCCTCGAGCGCGTTGCCGGAACGGACTGCCGTCAGCCGCGCGTCCGCCTTCGCGTGTGTCGTAGCGTTGTCCACATGCAGCTTGCCCTCGACGAAGCCGACGTTCTTCGTTACGTCGAAGACGCTCTTGACCGTGATCGTGAGCGGCCCGTTCAGGCTCGGCTCGCTGCTCGTCGAGGTGCCCGTGAAGGTGGCGTGCAGCTCACGGATCGTGTCTCCGCCCTTCGTCGCGCACGTCTTCGCCTCCAGGTGCGAGGCTTGTGTCGCCGTGAAGGTCGCGGAGACGGCCTTCGTTGCCGCCGGCTCGTCCTTGGCCAGCGAGACGGTGGCCAGAGCAAGGGCTCCCGCGGTCACGGCGGCGAGCCCGATCCTCATCTTGCGCATGGTGATCCCCTTTCGCTTCGCTACTTACATAGATTCCGGACGACGCGCGGACCTGCGCTCGAGCAGGTAAAGCTTCCGTAAGGATGGACAGGCGTGAAGGCTCTCAGCGCGCCCACTGACCCCGATGCGGCGCGCGCTCGCCTGCTCGCGCTCGGCTTCGGGATGGAGGACGCCGACGCGCTCCTCGACCATTTCGTCGAGGCCGAGCAGCGCGGCAAGTCGGGGCACGGCTTCTCGCGGATCAAGTGGCTCGAGACCCTGCCCGACCTCGACCCGCTGGCACGCCCCGAGCGGATCAGCGCCGAGCCGGGCTACGAGCGTTGGGACGGGCGCGGGGCAGTGGGCTACCTCACGCTGGCCGCGATCTGCCGGGCCCAGCTCGACGACCCGCCGCCGCGCGCGCGGGTCGTCGTGGCCTCGAGCTGCTTTCCCACTGGAATGCTCGGCGGCTGGGTGCGTAAGCTCGCGAACGGCGGCCTCGTGGCCGTGCTGACCGCAACGTCTCCGCCTCGCCTCGCGCACCCCGACGGCGGCCCGCCGCTCGCGGGGACGAACCCGCTCGCGATCGGGATCCCGAGTTCCGACGGAAATCCGCTCGTGGTGGACGTGTCGATGGGCAAGGTCACCTACGGCGATGTGCTCGCCGGCCTGGCGCCGGCGGAACATCTCGTACCGTTCGGCGGCGGGCAGGCACACAAGGCCTTCGCGCTCGCGCTGGGGCTGCAGCTCCTGGTCGACTCGCTCGCAGGCGAGGGCCACGGGGCGGTGCTCGTTGTCGCCCGACGGGAGGCCGACCCCGTTCCTGCTCTGCGGGTGCGTGCGGCCGGCGTCCGGCTGCCCAGCGACGGCTCGTGAAGGTCGTGGCGGTCACCCTCGGCACGACGATCACCGCTGCGCGTGAAGCGGGCGGGCCTTTGACGACGAGCCAGATCGCTCGAGATGGTGTGCGGGCGCCGCACCCGTATGCTTTGGGGCACGTGAGGCCGACGCATCACCGTCCGCTCGGTCTTATCAGGGACCGTGCCGTCGCGACACTGTTACGAACCCACGGTGGACCGCGACTTCGCGAGCTGCGCCGGGCTCTTCAACCGGCGTCGGTCAAGCGCGACCGGCGGGACTCCGAGCACCTGAGAGCGATCTTTGCCGCCGCTCTCGCGCCCGATTCGAACTGCATCGATGTCGGCGCGCATGAAGGCGCAGTCCTCCGGGAGCTTGTCCGGCTTGCGCCGCACGGACGGCACATCGCGTATGAGCCGCTCCCCGCTTTCCACGCGAGGCTCATGAGCGCGTATCCAGGCGTGGACGTCCGGCAGGCCGCGCTGGCGGATGACGATGGCGACGCTGAGTTCGTCCACGTCTTGGCTCAGCCGGGCTGGAGCGGCTTCCTTGAGCGCCCATACCCGGCAGAGGAGCGGCTCGAGCGGATCACGGTCCGTACGGAGCGGCTTGACACCGCCCTGTGCGATCAGGACTACGTTCCGACGCTGGTGAAGATAGACGTCGAGGGCGCGGAGGTGCGCGTCCTGCGCGGCGCGATCGAGACAATCGCGCGCCACCGGCCGCTCGTCGTCTTCGAGCACGGGCTGGGCTCGGCGGACATGTACGGCACAGGGCCGGACGATGTTTGGGCGCTATTAGTAGAGCATGCCCGCTTGCGGGTGTTCGACCTCGACGGCGGCGGCCCGTACACGCTCGCATCGTTCGCAGAGGCGTATCGGCGTGCGGATCGGGTGAATTTCCTGGCGCGCGTGTAGCTGGGCTCGCGCGCAGCTCTCTTGGCTCTTGATGACCGGGCGTGTTCGCCCTGCTTCCCGGCCGAACGGCTCGGGGCACTGTCAGCGGCTCAGCCAAGTCGCGTCGATCTCTCCGCGACCGCCGCCATGAACCGCGGATCTCCCCGGATCGCCTCGAAGTCGTCGTCGTCACGGGCGTATCCGCCGAAGCGGGGATCGAGCTCGACCGCGCGGGCGAGGTGGTCGAGCGCCTCGTCGCGCCGGCCGATCAGGCTCTCGCAGCAGGCGAGGTTGTAGAGCCCGTTCGGGTTGTCCGGGTAGCGCTCGAGTCCCTTCCGGAAGATCTCGATCGCCCCGTCGTACTCCTTCGCCTGGAAGAGGGGCCGGGCGTCCGCGAAGAACTCCCAAGGAGACAGCTCGTAGGCGCGGCCGGGCTGCCCGCCGACCGCGAGCACGGTGGTCCCGGGCTCCTCGGCGTGCGCGCCTCGCTTCGCCTCGGGGTCGCGCACGAAGACGAAGGTGCCCGCCGGAGCGTCGACCTCCTCGTCGCCGAGCGCGAAGCGCGCCCGGCCGTCCACGACGAAGTAGAGCTCGTGGTGGCGCACGGCGGCCGTCCCGGACTCGGTGTGCTCCTCGATCACGCGGCCGCCCGCCTCAGCCGCCCGGTAAGCGTTGACGCCGAACGCTCCGACGTCGAAGTGCTTCCTGATCCGGATCCACGTGCTGTTCTCGCTGCCCGCTTGCGTCATCACGTCGTCGAGGTGCGCGGCCGCGTACCCGCTGCCCTGGGACACCGTCGGCGGGCCTTCTCCCCCGCCGGCGCCGGCGATCAGCTCCTCGAACGCGGGATCGCCGCGAAGCGGCTCGAAATCTCCGTCCTCGCGGGCGAGGCGGCGAATGTCCGGCTCTCGCTGGATTGCCGCCCTCAGATGCTCGAGCGCCTGCTCGTTCCGCCCGGCGAGGCTCTCGCAGCACGCGAGGTTGTACAGGATGCCCTCGTTGCCCGGATGCTCCTCGAGTGACCGCTCGAGGTGCGCGACCGCGCCCTCGTAGTCCTTCGCCTCGTAGAGCGGCCAGAATTCCGGGCCGGCGTCCCCTTGCCAGACCGTGAACGCCTGCCCCTGCGGCGCCCCGACGACGAGCACGACTGTGCCCGGCTCGTCCGCGACCGCGGCGCGGCGCACGCCCGGATCGCGCGCAAACACGATCGTCCCCTGCGGGGCATCGATCCTCTCGCCGTCCACCGTGAACGTCGCGTGGCCGCTCGCGACGAGGTACAGCTCCTCCTGGCTCCCCCTCGCGCCCAGGCCGATCTCCGTATGCTCGTTGACGATCTGCTCGCCTGCGACGGCGCTGAACACATTGACTCCGAACGCCTCGATGGCGAAGTGCTCGCGTACGACGGACTGCCTGCCGTGCTGCGTGACCTCCGAGACGTGCGCGCTCTCGAACGGCTTGTCGCTCATGTCGTCCTCCTCAGCTCGTCCAGTACGACCGGGTCGATCTGCTCCACGCCGTCGACGCGGTCCTCCAGGTTCTCCGTGCCCGCCCACCGCGCGAATGCGTCACCGAGGTCGCCTTCGTAGCCCAGTCGGCTCAGGCGCTCGCTCAGCTCGCGGGCGAGGCCGTCGTCGACCTCGAGCCAGTCCCCCCGCGGCGTCTTGCCGAAGATCTGCTGGTGGAGCACGAAGATGCGGCGCAGCTCCTCGATCGGTCGCACGTGGTCGTCGACACGGAGGTCGACCAGCAGGTCGGACAACCGGGCGTAGCCGCCTTCGCGCTCGACCACGAGCAGCGCGGCCGACTGCTGGCCTCGGCTGTCACCGCCGGCCGCCTGCGCGGCGTCGAGGCAGTCGAGCAGCCGCTCGGCGAGGGGGCGTCCGGCGGTTCGCTCGAACGTATCGGCGAGCGCGCCGACGGTTGCGCCGGAGACGAGGATGTTCCCCTGCGCGGCATAGCAGGGCCCGGTGCGGCCGCCTGCCCAGGTCATGCACTCCTGCCCTGTGAAGCTCGCGCTTGCGCCCTCGCGATCGACGACGCCGAGCTGGCGCTGCGCCCGCTCCTCGTCCGCCTCTGTCAGGCGGTCGACCACCTCGCGGGCGCTCGAGCCTTGACGGAGGAGCGCGAGGCCTTCCGGCCCGTAGCGCGGATTCGCGAGCGCCTGCGTCGCCACGGCGCCGACGTGGGGCTCGGCCCAGGGTACGACCGAACCGACCGCCAGGAACTTCGATTGCACGGCGACCCCCCACTGGCCCGCCTCGAGATCGCAGGCGGCGATCGAGTAGGTCGCGACGAGCAGCTCAGCCATACGTCAGCTCGATCAGGTCCAGGTCGAGCAGCCGCCGGGCCGCCTCGGGCACGAGCACCGAGGCGACCTCGGGATGCGCGAGCGCCTCCTTCACACCGTCGGCGGTCGAGGTGCGGACGACGATCGGCCTACCCTGCTCGTGGGCCGTCCGCAGCGCCACCAGGTCGGAGACGTCCTCGAGGACGAGCGCCTCCTCGAGCGGGACGAGGGGATCGCCTTCGACCGCGATCTCCGGCACTCGCCGGCCGGTCGCCCCGAACCAGCGCTCCCTCACAGCTCCACGGTCTCCCCCGGCTCCGGAGCGATGATCTCGACGTCCGGCGCGAGCCGGCGGAGCTCCTCGGGCGTGCCGCGAAGCAGCGGAAACGTGCCGTAGTGGCACGGCACGCACCGCTTGGCATCGAGCAGCTCGAGCGCAACGGCGGCCTCACGCGGCCCCATCGTGAAGTGGTCGCCTATCGGAAGTACGACGACGTCGGGCTCGTAGATCCGCCCGATCAGCTGCATGTCCATGAAGGCATTCGTATCGCCGGCGAAGTAGAGCTTGAACCCGTCCTCGAGCTCGAGGACGAGGCCGGCAGCCTCGCCGAGGTACGTGCCGTCGTCGGAGCTCGACGAGTGGTGGGCGTGCGTCAGCGTGATCTTGACACCGTCGACCTCCACCGTTCCGCCCTTGTTCGGGGCGCTCGCCATGTCCTCCTCGACGCCCTGGTCCGCGAGCCAGCCGCGGAGCTCGACGAGTGCGACCACCCTCGGCGAGAAGCGCTTGGCGAGCTCGACGGTGCTGCCGACGTGGTCGGAGTGGCCGTGCGTGAGCGCGATCAGGTCGACGCGCTCTGGCTCCTTCTCGCCGTCGGGGCATTTCGGGTTGTCGAGGAAGGGGTCGACGTAGATCCGCTTGCCTCCGGGGCTGTCGAGCCGAAAAGCCGCATGGCCGAGCCAGGTCAGGGGGATTTTCGCCATCTCTCTCCTCTGGTCATGTCAGGGACTGTTTCTCGAGCTGCCACTCGTCACTGCGAAGCAGCGGTACCGTCCTGCCGTCGCGCGTGATTCGTCGACGTCCACCTCGGGGCCGCCGATCATGAAATCCGTGTGCACCCGCGACCGGTTGAGCCCGCGTGCCATTTTGCCCTCGTCGTCCAGCCCCTCGAGGCGCGGGGCCGCGATCTCGTACCCGAAGCCATAGGCGATGTGGCAGGTCGCGTTCTCGTCGAGCAGCGAGTCGAAGAAGGTGAGTCCGGTCTGCCCCACCCGCGACGTGCCGTCGACGAGCGCGACCTCGCCGAGGTAGGCGGCGCCGTCATCCGACGCGTGCTGCGCGCGCACGACGTCCGCGCCCGACGAAGCGGTGACCTCGACGGCTCGACCCGCCTCGAGGCGCACCTGGAGGTCTCGGACGGTGCGTCCGAGGAGCACGAGCGGACGGGTCGAGCGCACCGTGCCTTCCGTCCGCCGGCGATCCGGAGTCGTGTAGACCTCCTCTGTCGGCATGTTTGCGACGTGGCGGCGCCCCCACAAACGGTCTCGTCCCAGCCGCCGTCCCAGACCGACTCCGCGAGCAGGCCGACCACGAGATCCGTGCCCGGGCCGCGGAAGCGGAGAGCGTCGAGACGGAGCTCGTCGAGCTGCTCGGCCCGCCGGTCGAGTCTGTCGAGGTGGCCCCGCCAGGCCTCGACGGGATCGGGCTCATCTAGCCGGACGGTGAACTCGACCGCTCGCCAGAGCCGCTCGAGGTCCGGCTCTCCGAATACCGCCCGCGCCCAGCCTTCGTTCGGCGCTGCGACGACCGTCCAGTTGTTGACGCGGTCGTTGATCAGTCGCGTGTTGAGCTCGAGCAGCTCGAGCATGCGGGCCCGTCCCACCCGCTCTCTGTCAAGGTCGGCGAACAGGTCCGGCTCGGGACTGCCGGTCAAGGCGATCCAGGCGCTTCGCTCCGCGCCGAGCGTCTCCATTCGCGTGCGGGCCCACGGAGGCGTCCAGGTAAGCGTCTCGTCGGGAGCGTTGGCAACCATCGCGTGGCGCACATGCTGGTCGTTGTACGAGACGTCAACGTACCGAGCGCCGTGCTCGTAGGCACGGCGGGCGATCGTCCGTACGAGCAGCGCATGCTCGACGAGGCCGGTCACGGTCACCAGCTGGCCCGGCTCGACGTTGGCGCCCACCCGCACCACGAGGTCGGCGAATCGCTCGAGTCGGCTCTCCACGTCCGGAGCCTATCCCGCGGAGGACTGTCCGAAGCGGCCGCGAACATTTGTCGTCGTGACCCGTCGAGCGCTGCCCGTCGCACTCATTCTCGCCGCCGCCAGCTTCGACTCTCTCGCCCGTCCCGGATTCGCCTTCTACGCGTTGCTCGCGGCCGTTCCACTAGCGGCCGTGGCGGCTCTCACCGCGCTCGGAGAACTGCTCGACGGCGCCGAGCGGGCCTACGACCACGGGTGCGCTGCCCTGCAGACGATCCTGTGGGCCGGGGCCGTCGTCCTGATCGTGGCGGCCACGTCGGCGCGTGCCGGCGTGCTGGACGGTGCGCCGGCCGGAAGCTTCGCGCGGCCCGCGCTGATCGCCTGCCTCGGAACGCTGGCTCTCGAGTCGCTCGTCGCGCTCGTCGCGCAGGCGCGGCAGCCGGTTGCGCTTCCCGAGAGCTCGGCCCCGGGGTTGCCCGGTATCGGGCCGCTGATCAGCCTGGAGCGAGCGGTTCCCAAGAGCGAAATTTTCACGTCCTAAGGGCCCGCTGGTGATCGAGGCGGCGGTGATGGGGCGGGTCGGGATCGACCTGTACCCGAACCAGCTCTCGACTCCGCTTCGCGACGTGGGCACATACACCCGCTTCGTCGGGGGCTTCGCCGGTAACGTCGCGACAGGACTGGCCCGGCTCGGGGTGCGCGCGACCATCCTCTCGCGCGTCGGGGCCGAGGGACACGGCGAGTTCGTGCGCGAATGGCTGGCCGGCGAGGGCGTAGGCGTCGGCTACCTGCGCACCGACCCGTACTGGCCGACCCCGCCGACCTTCTGCGAGGTGTGGCCGCCCGACCGGTTTCCGATCACGTTCTACCGGCGGCCGACCGCGCCGGACTGGCAGCTCTCGCCGGACGATTTTCCGCTCGACGAGATCGCCGGCGTACCGCTACTTTTCGCGACCGGAACGGGACTCGCCCAGCAGCCGAGCCGCGACACGACGCTCGCCACGCTCCGCGCCCATGGGGGAACGACCATCTTCGACCTCGACTGGCGCCCGGCACTGTGGGAGCGGCCCGACGAGTACCCCGCCGTCGCGGCGGAGGCCATCGCGGCGGCCGACATCGTGGTCGGGAACGAGGAGGAGGTGGCGGCCGCCCGGGCCGAGAGTGCTCCGACGCTCGTCCTCAAGCGCGGCGAGCGAGGCGCCACCGTCCGAGAGCACGGCGTGGCGACCGATGTGCCCGGCTTTCCGGTCGAGGTCGTGAACGGCCTCGGCGCCGGGGACGCCTTCGCGGCGGCAGTCGGCCATGGGCTGCTGCGGGGCCGATCGCTGGTGGAGGCGGTCCGTCGGGGGACCGTGGCCGGCGCACTCGTGGCCGCCCAGCTCGCCTGCTCCGAGGCGATGCCGCGCCTCGGGGAGCTGGACGCGGCGCTCGCCTGAGCGAGCCGACGCTTCAAAAGGGCAGCGCGTGCGCGGCATCGCGCGCGCCGTCGATGATCGGCTGCACGACGAAGAACGACGCGACCGTGACGCCGAGGGCCGCCAAGACGGCCGCCGTCAGCAGCCGCTCGCGCGGCGGCGAGCCGCCGGCGACGGGGCTTGGCGTGGCTCCCGCGAGCCCCAGCTCGGCACCGGTGCGCAGGAACATCGCGCGCACGACCGAGAGGTAGTAGGGAAGGCTCACTACCGTCGCGACGACCCCGACGAGCATCAGCCAGACCCAGCCCCGATCGTAGGCGGCCCGGAAGACCAGGAACTTGCCCCAGAACCCGCCCGTCAGCGGGAAGCCGACGAAGCCGAGCATGAACGTCCACATCGCGACCCCCAGGACGGGTCGCTCCCACCCCATGCCGGACAGGTCGTCAAGCGTCGCCGGCTTGCCGAGCTCTCGCTCGCGGGCCGCGACAACGGCGAAAGCGCCGAGCGACATCGCGGAGTACGGGATCAGGTAGTAGAGGAGCGCCTCGCCGCCCGCCTGGTTGTTCGCCGCGACCGCGATCAGCATGAAGCCCGCGTGCGAGACGGACGAGTACGCGAGCAGGCGCTTGACATTTCGCTGAACGAGTGCTGCGAGGTTGCCGACGGCGAGCGACGCGCAGGCGATTACGGCGACGGCGATCGTCCACAGGTCGTCCTCGGCGCCGAACGCAGTCACGAGGATCCGCATCGCGAGCACGAGCGCGACGGTCTTCGTGGCCGCGGACATGAACGCGGTCACGGGTGTGGGCGCGCCCTCGTAGACGTCGGGCGTCCACATGTGGAACGGCGCCGCCGAGGCCTTGAAGCCGAGGCCAGTGATGATCATCGCGAGGCCGGTCAGGAGCAGGGGGTCGTCGCGCAGTCCCTGAGCGGAGATCGCCTGTGCGATGGCGGCGAAGCCGAGCTGTCCCGTCGAGCCATAGACGAGCGCCGAGCCGAAGAGGAGGACAGCGGAGCCGAAGCTGCCGATGATCAGGTACTTGAGGCCGGCCTCGAGCGAGCCGACGACGTCGACGTCCACCGCGCAGAGGATGTAGAGCGAGATCGAGAACCATTCGAGGCCGAGAAACAGCGTCATCAGGTTGTTCGCCGTGACGAGGAACGCCATGCCGGCGCCCGCCGCGGCCAGGAGCGCGTAGTACTCCGCTTCGTGCTCGCGCCCGCGGGGGCGGCGGTCGTAGGAGATCGCGACCGCGAGAAGCCCGGATCCTGCGACGATCATCTCGGCGAACGTGCCGAAGCGGTCGCGCACCATCGCGTCGGCGACCACCCCGTGGCCGTGGTCGGTGAAGCCGTAGACGAGAGCGGCCGCCGTGAGCGCCCCTGCGAAGCCGAGTGCCGCCGCGACGGCAGCCACCGCGCGCCGCCAGCCCGCCGGCACTCCGACGGCGGTCAGGAGGGCGATCCCCGAGGCGCCGAGCATCGCCAGCACCGGCGAGAGCGCGAACCAGTCGATCGAGGGTTTCACTTCGCCTTCCGCTCCACGTCGCTCTGCAAGGTGGTCACGGCTCGCTCACCGAGCGCAGAGCTCGGGGAGCCAGGGCCAATGAGCGTCGCGGCCCGGTTCCGCGGGAACGACCGCTGGGTGACGGCGGCCGGCCAGACCGACAGCGCTAGCAGACAGGCGACGAGCGGCACGAGGATCGCGAGCTCGGCCGGCCGCAGGTCGAGCGCGGCGTCGGTGACCGCGCTGCCGCCGCGCTCGTGCAGCGTGGCCGAGATCACCCGCAGCATGTACATCGCCGCGAGCACGATCGCGGCGGCGCCGACGACAGCCCAGGCCCAGCCCTGCCGGAAGACCCCGGCCAGGATCAGGAACTCTCCGGCGAACGCCGCGGAGCCCGGGACGGCCAGCGCGATGATGCCGGTGGTCATCAGAAGGGTCGCGAGCGCAGGTCGCCCGCGGGCCAGGCCCCCGAGCAGCGCGAGCTCGCCGGTCGACGTTCGCCGTTCCACGGCGCCGGCGAGCAGGAAGAGGGTGGCCGAGACGAGGCCGTGGGTCACCGACTGGAGCACGGCCCCGTCGAGCCCCGCGTCGTTGAACGAGAAGAGGCCGAGCGTGATCAGACCCATCTGCGCGAGACTGGAGTAGGCGACGACGCCGCGGAAGTCAGGGGCGCGAAACGCGAGCAGCGAGCCGTAGACGAGCCCGATCGAGGCGAGCACGAGGAGGGGGACCTTGAAATCGTGCGCGGGCCCGGGGAACTTGGCGATCGCGATGCGCAGGAACCCGTAGACGGCCGCCTTCGAGACCACTCCCGAGAGCACGGCGGAGACCTCCGGCGAGGCTTCCCGGT
>JBBRYW010000108.1:0-10991 GCA_038237235.1 Gaiellales bacterium | reverse complement strand
TCGTCCTCCGCTCGATGCGATTCGCCGAGGCAGACCGCGTCCTGCACCTGTACACGCTCGAGCGTGGCCGCATCGGCGCCATCGCGAAGGGCATCCGCCGAACGAAGTCCCGCTTCGGCGCGCGCCTCGAGCCCCTGAGCCACGTCCAGCTTCTGCTGCACGAGGGCAGGGGCGAGTTGCAGACCGTGACCGGAGTGGATCTGCTCCGCTCCCACCACGCGGCCCGAGAGGTGCCGTACCGGCTCGGAGTCGGTCTCGTGGGTCTCGAGGCGATGCTGCGTCTCTTCACCGAAGAGGAGGCGAATCCCCGCGGGTTCACCGCGCTGACGCGCTTTCTCGACCTCGTCGACGAGCTGGCTCCGGACGTCGCTCCGCGGCCCGCCCTCGATCCGCTCGCGCTCTCCTTCCAGCTCAAGCTGCTCTGGCTCTCCGGCTACCTTCCGCACCTGACGAGTTGCGCCGAGTGCGGAGCCGAAGGCCCGCTCGCAGGCTATTCGCCGCGTGCCGGGGGTGCGGTCTGCCGGGACTGCGGTCAGGGAGCACTTCCGCTTTCGGCGGAGGGCATCCGCGCGATCGAGGAGCTCCTGCGGCGGCCGCTTGCAGAGTGTGGTGCGGCAGGCGCCGACGGTCGCTCCGCCTCCGAGGCGCTCTCCGTCATCACGTCCTCGTACGAGTACCACGGCGGCTTCCGCCTGCGGACGCTCCGGAGCGCCTGAGCCGCCGGCTCGTCGCCAGGCGCTTAGGCTGCTTTCGGTGTCTGCCAGGGCCGGGCGAGCGCGTCGTCCAGCCACGAGGCGACCCCTCCGAGCGACAGGCGCTGCTGCGCCAGCGAGTCCCGATCGCGGACGGTCACCGTGTCGTCGGAGAGCGTCTGCTCGTCGATCGTGAACGCGAACGGCGTGCCGATCTCGTCCTGCCGCCGGTAGCGACGCCCGATCGCGCCCCCGTCGTCGTACTCGACGCTGTGGCGGCGCCGGAGCTCCTCGGAGAGCTTTCGGGCGCGGCCGACCATCGCCTCATCCTTCGCGATCAGAGGCAGTACGGCCGCCTTTACGGGTGCCATCTGCGGGTGCAGGCGCAGCACTGTCCGCTCGCGATCCGCGACGACCTCCTCGTCGTACGCGTCGATCAGGAGCGCGAGAAAGATCCGCTCGATGCTGACGGCCGGCTCGATCACGTGGGGCACGTAGCGCTCGCCGCCCGGATCGACGTACTCGAGCTTCGTCGTCGAGAACTCCGTGTGCTGCGACAGGTCGTAGTCGCCGCGGTTGGCGACACCCTCGAGCTCCGACCAGCCGATCGGGTAGAGATACTCGATATCGCTCGTGCCGCTCGAGTAGTGGGAGCGCTCCTCCGGGCCATGCTCGCGTACGCGAAGGCGGCTCTCGCGGATCCCGTAGCGCAGGTACCAGCCGAAGCGCTCGTCCACCCAGTATCGGTACCACCGCTCGGCATCGGGTGGCGGCACGAAGAACTCCATCTCCATCTGCTCGAACTCGAGCACGCGGAAGAGGAAATTGCCGGGAGTGATCTCGTTTCGGAACGACTTGCCAACCTGGGCGATCCCGAAGGGGGGTTTGCGTCGGGCGACCTGCAGCACGTTCTTGAAGTTGACGAAGATGCCCTGAGCGGTCTCAGGTCGCAGGTACACCGTGTCGGCCGACTCGCGCATCGGGCCGAGGTGGGTCTCGAACATGAGGTTGAACTGGCGCGCCTCGGTCAGGTCGCACTCGCGGCCCTCGCCTGGGATCTTGCTCGGCTGGCGACCGCACCGCGAGTCGGAGAGGTGGTCGGCGCGAAAGCGGAGCTTGCAGGTGCGGCAGTCGATCAGGGGGTCGGTAAACCCAGACAGGTGCCCGGACGCTTCCCAGACGCGCGGATTGAGGATCACTGCCGAGTCGAGCGCTACGATGTCGTCGCGCTCCTGCGTCATCGCCTCGACCCAGCGGGCCCTGATGTTGTTCTTCGTCAGAACGCCGTAGTGCCCGTAGTCGTAGGCGGAGCCCAGCCCGCCGTAGATCTCCGAGGAGGGGAAGACGAATCCACGCCGACGGCAGAGGGAGACGATCTTGTCCATCGTGACGATGTCGGAGTGCTCGTCGGAATTGCCCATCCGGCGGCGAACGTTAGCGGGCACACGCCTTAACTCAGGCTCAACGCGCTTCTCAGACAGTTTTCAGATGGAACCGCTCCCATGTGACGTATCGAATTCAAGGAGGCAGCAATGAAACGGAAGAACGTCGCACGTGCGGCCGCGATCACGGCCGTGCTCGCCGTCGGCGGACTGGGAGGCGCGGGCTTGACCGCTGTTCTCGACAACGGGGGAGGATCCCCGGTCGCCTCGGCGCCCGCCGTGCAGGTGAGCGGAGCGCGGACCGCCAGCACCACGTCGGCGCTCACCATTCAGCAGATCTACCGGCAAAGCTCGCCCGGCGTCGTCCAGATCGTCGTCAACCGGCCCGCGACGTCCGCGCGCACTGCCGTCAGCCCCTTCGGGACGCCGGCCTCGCAGGTGACCGGTTCCGGCTTCGTGATCGACTCCGCGGGGCACGTGGTCACGAACGAGCACGTCGTCGAAGGCGCGAGCAGCGCGACCGTGGTCTTCTCGAACGGCGAGCGCGAGGCGGCGCGCGTCGTCGGCAGCGATGCGTCGACGGACGTCGCGGTCGTGGAGCTCGAGCATCATGACCGAGCCCTCACCCCCCTCACCCTCGGGTCGTCGAGCTCGCTGCAGATCGGCGACCCGCTGCTCGCGATCGGCAGTCCGTTCGGTCTGCAGGGAACCGTCACGGCGGGGATCGTCAGCGCGCTGCATCGCGAGCTGCAGTCGCCGAACGGGTTCGCGATCGACGGCGCGATCCAGACCGACGCCGCGCTGAACAGCGGCAACTCCGGCGGTCCCCTGCTCGACTCCCACGGCCGGGTGGTCGGCGTCAATTCCCAGATCCAGAGTCAGAGCGGCGGCAACGTCGGCATCGGCTACGCCGTTCCGATCGACACGGCCAAGCGGATCGCGAGCCAGTTGGTCGAGAGCGGACGCGTGGATCACGCCTACTTCGGCGTGAAGCTCGCCGGCTCCAGCCAGGTTGACCCGGCCGGCGTGCAAATCGCTGCTGTCGTCTCGGGCGGCCCGGCTGCCAATGCGGGTCTGCATCCCGACGACCGGGTGACCAAGGTGGACGGCAAGCGCATCCACTCGTCGGTCGAGCTGCGGGCGGCAATCGACGCGAAGCGGCCGGGGGACAAGCTCCGGATCGAGTTCCGGCGCGGCAGCGCGACGAAGACGACAACGGTCGAGCTCGGGAAGAGGCCCACCTCGGTGCAATGAGCTTGCGGGCTCGGGCCCCGGGACGTTCCCGGGGCCTGGGTCCCGGCACAATGGCGCGGTGGAACGCGCGCCGGTCGAGCTGCACGTGATCTCGGACTCCACGGGCGAGACGGCGACGAGGCTCGTGCACGCTCTCGAGGCGCAGTTTCCGGAGCAGCCGTTCGAGGAGGTGCGCCATCCGCGCATCGAGGCGATCGAGGATCTGTACGGGGCGGTCCAGCGGATGAAGGGCCGCCGCGCGGTCGCGGTCTACACGCTCGTCAAGCCGGAGTTCCGCGAGGCGATGCGCTCGCTCTGCCGGCGAGCACGCGTCCACTACTGCGACCTGCTCGGCCACCCGATCGAGTCGGTCGCGCGCGTATCGGGAATGTCGGCTCGAATGACGCCCGGGGCACGGGCGGCGCTCGACAACGCCTACTTCAGGCGGATGGAGGCAATCGAGTTCGCAGTCAAGTACGACGACGGCGTCGGCAGCGGTCTGCGCGAGGCGGACATCGTCCTCGTCGGGGTCTCCCGCACGTCGAAGACCCCGCTCTCGATCTACCTCGGCTACCTCGGCCACAAAACCGCCAACGTCCCCGTCGTCAAGGGGATCGAGCCGCCGGCGGAGCTCTTTCAGATCGAGCCCGCCAAGATCGTCGGGCTCACGATCGACGCGAGCCGCCTGTCCGAGATCCGCCAGACGCGCGCTCGCCAGATGGGCGCGTCGAGCAGGGCCTACGCCGAGCTCGTGCAGATCTACGACGAGCTGGACGAGGCGGCGGCGATCCACAGGCGGCTCGGCTGCCCCGTGCTCGAGGTGTCCGAGCTCTCGATCGAGGAGACGGCGCACCGGATCATCCGCCACGTCGACGAGCGCCGGCGCGAGATGCCGCGAGCCAGTGTCGTGGCCGAGCGGTGACTCCTGCACACCGGCCGCCGGTCCCCGTCTGGCGCTGGGCGCTGTGGTCGGCCATTCTCGCCCCTGCACTCCTCGTCTTCTACGTTCTGTTGACGCCGATCTGGATCGGCCTCCGGCTCGCCGCCTGGGCCGCCGAGCTCCAGGCCCGGCGCCGCTGAGATTCAGTAGCGTTCGAGACCCGCGTACGGGCAACGAGAGGAGCGAGGTGAGCAAGACGTTCGAGCAGTTGAAGAGCCGGCTCGGCGAGGTGCAGGATCTTCGCCGCGCAACGGCTGTGATGGGCTGGGACCAGGAGACGATGATGCCGCCGAAGGGGGTTCAGGATCGCGCGTACATGCTCGGGACGCTCGAGGGCATCTCGCACGAGCTCTTCATCGCCGACGAGACCGGAAGACTCCTGGACGACCTCGCCGCCTACGAGGACTCGATGCCCTCCGACTCCGACGAGGCGAGCATCATCCGAGTCACTCGCCGCGACTGGGAGAAGGCTCGAAAGGTGACGCCGGAACTGCGCGCCGAGCTTGCTCGTGCCGCCGCGATGGCACAGCCCGTCTGGGCGCAGGCCCGCCGGACCTCGGACTTCGACCTCTTCCTCCCGTACCTGAGGAAGAACGTCGAGCTGACGCATCGCTACGTCGATTGCTACGACGGGGATCGTGCGATCTACGACGTCCTGCTGGACGACTACGAGGAAGGGATGACGAGCGCAGAGGTCGGCGAGGTGTTCGGCGTGCTGAAAGAGGAGCTGCCGCCGCTGATCGCCGCAGCGGCTGAGCGGTCGGAGGGCGAGGACGAGTTCATGCGCGGCCCGTTCGCCGAGGACACGCAGCTGGAGTTCTCGCTGGGTGTGATCGAGCGCTTTGGCTTCAGCCACGACTCCTGGCGGCTCGACCGGTCGGTCCACCCCTTCGCAAGCGGCGCGAGCCCGGACGACATACGCCTGACGAGCCGCTACTCCGAGACCGACCTCACGTCGCTCTTCTCCGCGATGCACGAGTGCGGCCACGGCCTGTACGAGAACGGCGTCGACAGAGCAATCGCCCGGACGCCGCTCGGCAGCGGCACGTCGCTCGGGCTGCACGAGTCGCAGAGCCGGATGTGGGAGAACCTCGTCGGTCGCGGCCGCCCGTTCTGGCGCTTCTTCTACCCACAACTGCAGGAGGCCTTCCCAACGCTCCGAGACGTCGACGCGGAGGCGTTCTATCGTGCGATCAACCGCGTGCGCCCGTCCTTCATCCGGGTCGACGCGGACGAGGTCACGTACAACCTCCACATCATCCTCCGCTTCGAGCTGGAACAGGAGATCCTGGACGGCCGAATCGCGCTCGAGGACATACCCGAGGCCTGGACCGCGCGGATGAAGGAGTACCTGGGCATAGATGTCCCGGAGGACCGGCTCGGGGCCCTTCAGGACATCCACTGGTCGTTCAACTCGTTCGGCTACTTCCCGACCTACGCACTCGGCAACGTGATCTCGGTCCAGATCTGGGAGCGCGTCCTCTCGGATCTTCCGGATCTCGACAGCCAGATCGAGGCGGGCGAGTTCACCGCCCTGCGGGAATGGCTGCGTGACAAGTTGCACCGGCACGGACGCAAGTACCCGCCCAAGGAGATGCTCCAGAAGGTCGTCGGCGGGCCGATCGACCCGCGCCCGTACGTCCGTTACCTCAAGGGGAAGTTCGCGGAGACGGCGGGCGTCGCGGCCTAACCGAACGCCCGCGGCAATCGCCCATCTTAGCGAGCTCCGCCGGGGGGAGTGTGGACGATCCAGAGGTGCCCGAACGGATCTTGCAGGCGTCCGCCGCGCAGGCCGTACGGCTGGTCGGCGATCGGATAGACGACGGTCGCCCCCGCGGCGACGGCCCGGTCGGCGAGCGAATCCACTTCCGGGACGTAGAGGCTCATCCGGACCGGCGTACCGCCGATCGACTCGGGGCCGAGCTCCACGCCGTGCTCGTCGGAGAGCGCGATGGGTGAGCCGCCGATAGCGATCTCGGCGTGGGCGATGGTGCCGTCCTCCAGCGTGAAGCGCTCGCCGAGCTCCTCGGCGCCAAAGGCAGCGCGGTAGAAGTCGATCGCTCGTGCGGCGCCGCGGACGACCAGGTGCGGCATCAGCGAGGTGACCCGGGGGACTTGCTCGGTGGTGGACATTCGTGCTCCTTTCTCGTGCTTGACGACGACTTGCTCGAGCTCGGCCTCGAGGCGCTCGCGAAGAGCGTCCGCAAAGACCGGTCGGGGGGACGCCGGCGACGGCCGAAGCAGCAAGCGAAGTGGATCGGATCGCTTCATCGCTCTTCGACCTCCTCGTACAGGCGCCGGAACGAGCGGCGCGCGCGGGTGAGCAGCGCCTCGGTGGCGTGCAGCGTCCGCCCGAGCTCCACGGCGACCTCGGGCACGGACAGTCCGTCGACGTGCCGCAGCACGAGTGCCGCCCGGTGGTCGTCCGACAGCCGGTCGAGCGTCGCGAGCGCGTGCCCTTCCTCGTTCTCGGACGAGGACGGCCGTTCGGGCTCCTGAGCCGCATGCAGGCTCTGTCGCTCACGACCCCGCCGACGCCAGTGATCGACGAGCTTGTTCCTTGCGACTGCCACGAGCCAGGGAGTGGAGACGTGGGCCGCCGATCCGTTCCCGATCGCGCGTGCGGCGGCCAGGAACACGTCGGAGGTGAGATCCTCGGCGATCCCGGGGTCACCGCAACGGTGCAGGAGGTACCCGTACACCTCGGGCAGCGCCTCGCCGTAGAGGGCGACGAGCGCCGCGGCCGAGTCGCTGACCGCCGGTGAGCTCACATCTCCTTATCGAACGAGCGTCACGATTTCCGACGCGCGCGCAGGAAGAGGAACATCGGGATCCGGCGGTGCTGCTCCTCGTGCGGGTCCTCGCCGGGCCGCTCGGGCACGAGCGGCTCGCGAAGCGTCTCGATCAGGAAGCCGGCGTCCTCGAGCGAGCGCGTGTAGTCGGAGACCGGGTAGAGCCAGCTGTGGAAGGTGACGTCGAGCCCGCCGCGCTCGAACGTTTCCTCGTAGCGACGCTTGCCGAAGTACGAACTTGCGATGACGAAGCGGGCATCCGGGTCCCTGCTCTCGAACCGTCCCGCGTCGTTCAGCGGATGCGTGACGCAGATGCAGAAGCGGCCGTCGGGCTCGAGCACGCGGGCCGCCTCCTGAACCGCGCCCGGCATGTCCTGCACGTCCATCAGCGAGTTGTGCGCGACCACCAGGTCGAACGCGCCGTCCTCGAACGGCAAGGCGGCGGCGTTGGCAAGCAGGTAGTCGCCGTCCGGGTCGGCCCCGCGTGCGGCCTCGAGCAGCGTGGGGGAGGCGTCGATCGACGTCACGTCGTGCCCGCGCGCCTTCAGGTCACGCGTGACCCTGCCCTCGCCGCAGCCAATCTCGAGCGTCGCTCGGCCAGGCGGCGGCACCAGCTCGAAGAAGAGGGGCGAGTACAGGTCGTAGGCGATGTTGTGCCTGGGCGTTCGGACCCAGGCGATCCAGTTCGCGGCTTCGCGCTCCCAGTCTTCGTTGAGGCTCACGGCTTCACGGCTCGGACGTGCAGGAAGAGTGGGATTCGAAGCCAGCGCCGGCGAGACTCGTGGGTGAGGTACCCGGCCACCGGCTCGGGCTCTCGGACCGCCTCGATCAGCAGCCCGGCTGCCTCGAGCGCTCGCGCGTAGCTTTCGAGCGGACGGTGGACGAACGAGAAGGTGAACCGAAACCCGTCGCGGTCGAGCTGGTTGTCGTGTCGCAGGTGGGCGAGGTACGAGCCCGCGACGACGAAGGGGCTGTCCGGCTGACGGGACTCGAACGTGCCCGCCGAGGCGAGTGGGTGCTGAACCGCGAAGCCGAAGCGGCCCCCGCGCTCGAGTACGCGCGCCGCTTCGCACACGGCCGCGTCCAGGTCGTCGAAGTCCTGCAGCGACATGAAGGCGCCGACGAGGTCGAACGACCCGTCGTCGAAGGGGAGCGCCGCGGCGTCCGCGACCAGCGTCGCGATGCTCTCTCGCGCAGCCTGCGCCATGCGCGGCGACGAATCGACGCCCACGACGTGATGTCCGCGGTCGCGAAGCGCCCGTCCGAGGCGACCCTCGCCGCAACCGAGGTCCAGCGTCCGCCGCCCGGGCGGCGGGAGCAGCTCGAGGAACCGCGGCAGGTTGTAGAGCGGGTTCGCCTCGTCCCCGGCCGGATCCGTCGCGAAGCGGATCCAGTCGTCCGCCTGGGCGTCCCAGACCTCTCGCAGGCTCACGACTTCAACCCTGCCAGCTCCCGAGGGACGCGGCCCTCGCCGCAACCGACGCCCACCGTGAGCCGTCTCGGCGCCGGCAGAAGGTCGCAGAACGCGGGGAAGTTCCAGGCGAACGGGACGTCTGCGCCGCTGCTCACGTGATCCGCCCACTGCTCCGCAACCGCTTCCCATTCCACGGCCCGAGTGTATTCGCGCTGCATATGGGAAGATTGCCCGCGCATGCGCTACGTCTACGACTTCGACGAGCCCTCGGAAGGCGGCCGGGAGCTCCTCGGCGGCAAGGGAGCCGGGCTCACGGAGATGACGGCGCTCGGCGTTCCGGTGCCCGCCGGCTTCACGATCACGACGGAAGCCTGCCGGGCCTACATGGCGAGCGGCAAGACAATGCCCGACGGCCTAGAGGGCGAGGTCGACCGGCACCTCGCACGCCTGGAGGAGAAGACCGGCAAACGGCTCGGCGACTTCCGTGACCCGCTGCTCGTGTCGGTGCGCTCGGGAGCGGCTGTCTCGATGCCCGGGATGATGGACACGATCCTGAACCTGGGCCTGAACGACGAGGCGGTCCGCGGCCTGGCGGAAACCACGGACAACCCGCGCTTCGCGCAGGATTCGTACCGGCGCCTGATCCAGATGTACGGCAACGTGGTGGACGGCGTCGACGGCCACCGCTTCGAGGAGGCACTCGGCTCGCTCAAACGGACGCGCGGCGTCTCTGAGGACGTGGAGCTGACCGCAGGGGATCTCTCCGAGCTGGTCGAGAGGTTCAAGGGGATCTACCGCGAGGGGACCGGCCGCCCGTTTCCGCAGGGTCCGCGCGAGCAGCTGAACCGCGCCGTCCTCGCGGTCTTCGACTCGTGGGAGACGCCGCGCGCCCGCGTGTACCGGGGCGCGCAGGGCATCCCGGACGACCTCGGCACAGCGGTCAACGTCGTTCAGATGGTGTTCGGAAACAAGGGCGACAGCTCGGGGACGGGCGTCGCGTTCACACGCGACCCGTCTACCGGCGAGCCGGGGCTCTACGGCGAGTTCCTCGTCGACGCCCAGGGAGAGGATGTCGTGGCGGGGATCCGCACGCCGGAGCCGCTCGCGCGGATGCGCGACCGCCTGGCAGATGCGTTCGACCAGCTGCTCGAGACGATACGAAGCCTCGAGGAGCACTACCGCGACATGCAGGACATCGAGTTCACGGTGGAAGAGGGCCGGCTCTACCTGCTCCAGACGCGAAGCGCGAAGCGGACCGCGGCAGCCGCGCTCAAGGCCGCCGTCGACATGGTCGAGGAGGGCCTGATCTCGAAGGAGGAGGCGGTCGCGAGGATCGACCCCTCACAACTCGATCAGCTCCTCCATCCGATGATCGACCCGGACGCCACCTTCGAGGTCGCCGCGAAGGGGCTGAATGCGTCCCCGGGCGCGGCGTCGGGCGAAATCGTCCTCGACGCGGACACCGCGGAGCAGCGAGGGAAGGCGGGCGAGAGCGTCATCCTCGTCACCTGGGAGACGACTCCCGATGACATCCACGGCCTGATCCAGGCGCAGGGGGTTCTGACCGCGCACGGCGGGATGACGTCTCACGCCGCCGTCGTCGCGCGGGGCATGGGCAAGCCGTGCGTAGCCGGCTGCGAGGCACTCTCGATCGACGTGGAGGCCGAGACGGTGCGGCTCGGCGACCACGAGCTTCGAACGGGCGACACGATCACCATCGACGGCGGGACCGGGCGCGTGATCGTCGGGCGGGTCGATCTCGTGCCGCCCCGTATCAACGAGAACTTCGAAGCGATTCTCGACTGGGCCGACGATCTGCGCCGGCTCGAGGTGCGCGCGAACGCGGATACGCCCGACGACGCGACGAAAGCGCGCGAGTTCGGCGCGCGGGGCATCGGGCTCTGCCGCACCGAGCACATGTTCATGGCGGATGACCGGCTGCCCGTCGTCCGCGAGATGATCCTCGCCTCGGACGAGGACGCCCGCCGGTCGGCGCTCGACCGGCTGCTGCCGCTCCAGCAGGCCGACTTCGAGGGGATCTTCGAGGCGATGGCCGGGCTGCCGGTGACGATTCGCCTCCTCGATCCGCCGCTGCACGAGTTTCTCCCGCCGCCCGACGAGGCCCCCGACGAGCGGACGGCGGAGCGGATCCGCGCTCTCCAGGAGTCGAATCCCATGCTCGGCACGCGGGGCTGCCGGCTCGGGCTCCAGTACCCGGAGATCTACGAGATGCAGGTTCGGGCTATGGCGCGCGCTGCGCTCGCGGTCGAGCGCCGGACCGGCGCCGCGCCTCTGCTCGAGATCATGCACCCGCTCGTCGCCTTCGCCGAGGAGCTGCGCCGGCTCCGGGAGCTGACCGTCGCGGTAATGACCGAGGAGGGCGCGTCCGACTACCTGGTCGGCACGATGATCGAGCTGCCGCGAGCCTGTATCCGCGCCGACGAGATCGCCGAGTACGCCGACTTCTTCTCGTTCGGGACGAATGACCTCACGCAGACTGCGCTCGGCTTCTCGCGTGACGACGCGGAGGGCAAGTTC
>JBBRYW010000107.1:0-11036 GCA_038237235.1 Gaiellales bacterium | reverse complement strand
TCGCGACCGCCACGGTCTGCGCCCGCTTCGGCCTCGAGTGCGTCGTCTACATGGGCTCAGAGGACATGCGCCGCCAGCGGCCGAACCTCGAGCGAATGAGCCTCCTCGGCGCCGAGGTTCGTCCGGTCGAGTTCGGCACGCGCACCCTGAAGGAGGCGACGAGCGAGGCGATTCGCGACTGGATCACGAACGTGGAGACCACGCACTACCTGATCGGCTCCTGCGTGGGACCGCATCCCTACCCCGAGATCGTCAGAGAGCTCCAGTCCGTGCTCGGCAAGGAAGCACGTGAGCAAGTGCTTGTCGAGGAGGGCCGCCTGCCCGAGGTGGCGATCGCCTGCGTCGGCGGCGGCTCGAACGCGATCGGCCTGTTCGCCGGCTTCCTGGCGGATCCGGAGGTACGGCTGATCGGAGTCGAGGCACATGGCGCGGCGAGCCTGGGGGGCGGACGCCCCGGCGTCCTGCACGGGGCACGCTCCTCGCTGCTGGCGGACGAGGACGGCCAGGTGCTGGACGCCCACTCGATCTCGGCCGGGCTCGATTACCCGGGGGTCGGCCCGGAGCACGCCTTCCTGCGCGACTCCGGCCGAGCCGAGTACGTGGGCGCCACGGACGAGGAGGCGCTGGCGGCGTTCCGCCGGCTCGCGCGGACCGAGGGGATCATTCCGGCTCTCGAGCCCGCGCACGCGCTCGCCCGTACGTCCGAGCTCGACGCCGAGCTGATCGTCGTCTGCCTGTCCGGGCGAGGCGACAAGGACCTTGCCGAGGTCATGGCCCATTGAAGATCGCGTTTCCACCCGACGGGCTCCGCCGGGACAAGCTTCTCCTGCGCCTGCCGCGGCTCGAGGACGCGGAGACACTCCATCGGGCCTTCAACGACGACGGGATCCTCGTGCCCGGCGACTTCCCGTTCGACGCTCCGACCCTCGAGAGCGTGCGTGAGATGATCGGCGAGCAGTTGCCGGCGGTGTGCGAGTCGGGGACGCTCGTCGCTCTCGTCACGGTCGACGAGGCGAGCGGCCGCATCCTGGGCGGGGCCGCCCTGCACCACGTCGACCGGGAGCGCTCGATCGGCGAGATCGGCTACTGGCTCCTCCCGGAGGCACGTGGCCGCGGCGTCGCGACGCGGGTGGCCCGGATCGTCGCCGAGTGGGGCTTCGACCTGGGGCTGCAGCGAATCGAGGCGATGACGCTGCCCGAGAACGCCGCCTCGCAGCGTGTCCTCGAGCGGGCAGGCTTCACCCGCGAAGGCGTGCTTCGCTCGTTGCCGCGCCAGCGCGGCGGACGCGGCGACATGCTCCTGTTCTCACTCCTTCCCGGCGAGTGAGCGCGCGCACCCGCCTCGTGGTCTACCTCATGTGCGAGCCGGAGACGCCGGAGCTCGCCGAGGCAGCCGTGGACGGAGGGGCCGACCTCGTCGAGCTCGGGTTCCCGTTCTCGGACCCGCTCGCCGAGGGGCCTGTGATCCGGCAGGCCGCCGAGCGTGCGCTCGCCCGAGGGATGCGGACGAAGGCCTGCCTGGAGTGCCTCGCCCGCGTACGCGAGCGCATTGAGGTCCCGATTCTCCCGATGACCTACGCCGCCTTGCTTGAGGCGTACGGCTACGAGCGGTTCGTCACCGACGCACGAGCTGCAGGCGCGAGCTCGTTCATCCTCGTCGACCTGCCGCTCGAGCAGCATCCGGAGCTCCGCCGCGTACAGCTCGTCGCGCCGACGTCGACGGACGAGCGGATCCGTCTCGCTGCCGAGCGCACCGACGGCTGGCTGTACATCGTCTCGGTGACCGGGACGACCGGAGCGCGCGACCGTCTGTCGACCGCGCTCGAGCCGCTGATCCGCCGCGTCCGGACCGCCACGCATCTTCCGCTCTACGCCGGCTTCGGCATCGCGACGCCCGAACAGGCGCGCGAGGCGGCGAACCTCGCGGACGGCGTCGTCGTGGGAACTCGAGCCGTGCAGGTCGCCGAGGCGGAAGGTGCATCCGGTCTCCGGGCTTACGTCGCCACGCTGCGGGACGCCCTAGACAGCGGTTAATCCGCCCTTAACAGCCGCCGGAGATACTGATAAAACCTATGTCTATCTTTAGCAGTTGGTCCCGAAAATCTTTATCGTGCGCCGCTCAGTCCTTCTAACTCAGCCGGCGACCACGAACCATCAACGAGAGAAGGTCGAATGCCCCCCGGGCGACCAGCCGAACCGTCAAAAACCCGTACCGGTCGCCCGGGGGAAAGGAGTATCTCAATGTCCGAGCTACTTACGCTCGAGGAGATGGATCGCGACGGCGCGATCCAGGAGCAGGTTGCCGATCTCGCCGGGGACACTCGCGCAGGCTTCCTGCGCAAGGCCGCGGTTGGTGGAGGCGCAATGCTTGGTGGAGGCGCACTGCTCGGCGGTCTTCCGTCGATCGCAGGCGCCAGCGCGGGAGTCGCAAAGAGTGACGTCGCGATCCTCAACTTCGCCCTAACGCTCGAGTACCTGGAGGCCGAGTTCTACACTCAGGCCGTCGCAGGTGGCAAGCTGCAGGGGAATGTGGCGCAGTTCGCCAAGGTGGTCAAGGGCCACGAGGTCGCGCATGTCGCGTTCCTGAAGAGCGCCCTCGGCGGCGCCGCGGTTCCGAAGCCGAAGTTCGACTTCAAGGGCGCTACCACGAACGAGGCAGCGTTCAAGAAGACCGCGCAGATCCTCGAGGACACCGGCGTCGCCGCGTACCTCGGCCAGGTCGGCAACATCAAGTCGAAGAAGATCCTGGGCGCGGCGGGCTCGATCCTGCCCGTCGAGGCTCGACACGCCGGCTGGATCCGCGATATCAACGGCGTCTCCGGCGCTCCCAGGCCCTTCGAGGGCGCGCGCACGAAGGCGCAGATCCTCGCCGCAGTCAAGGGCACTGGCTTCATCGTCGGCTAGCTGATTCGGGAGCGATCGGGACCCGGCGACTCGGGTCCCGATCGCCCCGCTTTCTCGAAAGGAGAACACATGCCAGGTTTCATTGGTTTTCCCGAGCTCTTGCTGCTCGGACTCGTCGTTCTACTCGTCTTCGGACCGAAGAGGCTTCCCGAGATGGGTCGCTCGATGGGCCGCGGCCTCAGGGAGTTCAAGACCTCGATCACAGGCGACAAGGATGAGCTGAACGTGAGCTCGTTCGAGGTGCCGGCAGAGCTCGTGCACGACGAGGAGCCTATCGCCCTTGTGCAGCACGACGAGGAGCCCGTCGCCGTCCCGATCCGCCCGACCCGGCATACCGCCGCCTAGCGGATGCTGCGCACAAAGCGCCTGGGTCACGGCCAGCGAGCGGATCTCGTCGATCACCTCGACGAGCTTCGCTCGCGGCTCGTCATCTCGCTGCTCGCGATCGCGGGCGGCTTCACCGTCGGCTACGTCTTTCACGGGCGCCTGCTGGAGTGGCTGAACGCACCGCTGCCGCCCGAGCATCGGCGGCCGATCACGCTCGGGATCGCAGAGCCCTTCACGACCTCGCTGAAAGTCAGCCTCTTCGCCGGTTTCGCGCTCGCGCTGCCCGTGCTCGTGTGGCAGCTGTGGGGCTTCCTCGCGCCCGCCATGCAGAAGGGCATGCAGCGCGCTCTCGTCGCGCTCGTCGTCTCGGCGAGCGCTCTGTTCGCGGGCGGGCTCGCCTTCGGCTATGTGGTGGCGCTGCCGGCGGCCGTCCATTTCCTGACGAGCTACGACGCTTCCGCGTACAACATCCAGGTGCGGGCGAGCAACTACTACTCGTTCGCGCTCACGGTGCTGCTCGCAGTCGGGCTCGTGTTCGAGCTTCCGATCTTCGTGCTCGGGCTGGTTCGGCTTGGCGTGACGTCATCCTCGCGTCTGCGCCGGAACCGGCGCATCGGCTACGTCGCCGTCGCGGCGGTTGCCGTCGCCCTTCCCGGTGTGGATCCAGTCACGACGGTCTTCGAGATGGTCCCGCTGATGGTGCTGTTCGAAGCGTCGATCTGGCTCTCGGTGTTGTTCGAGCGCCGCTGGGCCGCCGCCGTGGCAACTCCCGCGCTCGAGCTGTAGCCAGACAGACCGCTGACTGCTCGCCCCCTAGGAGCGTGGGTCTGTATGTCCACGCGCTCGACCGGTCTGTTCAGACGGAACGCGGGCGGAGCCCGGGTTCCTGAGGTCGGCACCGCAAGCGGCGCCTAGGGCACGTCGATCCAAATGCATCGCTAGCCGCCGCTTCGGGCGATGTGGCGAGGGTCGCGCTCCACGCCGACCTCGCGACGCTCGACCGGCTGGCGCACGGGCTCGTGCGGCTGACCAGCTACGAGCCGTCGCTTCGCATCGCCCGTCGCAGCGCATCCCTCAGGTCGCCGTAGCGCGTCTCGACCTCGGGAACAAGCCCCTTGTCGCGAAGTTGCTGGGCATAGGCCTCCAGCACGTCACGTGGGATCGGTTCGAGCGGCGGGAACCGGGCCGCGATGGACGGATTGCCGACGACGACTGCATACGGCTCCGCGAGCTGCATCGCGCTCCGAGCGGGGTCGACGATGCCGCACTCAACCTTGACGATGTCGCCCGTTATCCACTTGTGACTCGCCGCGTCGCCGTCCTCATTTGTGACCACGTCCCACTGAAACAGTGTCCCTGGCGTCTCGAGCTCTCGACGCCGCTCCCATGCTTTACGGAACTGGCCGTCTGCCACCACCGCGACGAAATCGACATCGCTGATCTCGTCAGCTCGGCCTGACGCGAACGAGCCGAGCAGCATCAGACCGTCAAACTCCGGCATCTCTGACAAACGCTCGCCAACGTGAACGATGATCGGCCACTGACGCAGCCGTTCTGCCTGAGCGCGCGTTGACCAGTCAGCGATGAGAAGAGGCACGTTCGACCGTCATGACTCGTTTCGCCAATCGTTTCGCCCATCACCCTAGTCGAGTCAGCCCGTTCCGAGGACAAGCGCGAATCGCATGGCCCGCAGTCGCAGGGGTTTGCCTGCGCCGGAGATAGGCTAGGCATACCTGATGTCGTCAGGAACTGACGTACTTCCGCCGCGCTATGACAACTGCGAGCGAATCGGCCGCGGAGGCATGGGCGACATCTATCTCGCCCATGACCGGCAGCTCAGCCGCAAGGTCGCGATCAAAGTTTTGGCCGATCGGTTCGCGAGCGATCCCGACGTTCGCGAGCGCTTCAAGCGCGAGGCGCTGACGGCCGCCCGCCTCTCGGGCCACCCCCATATCGTCGCGATCTTCGACGTCGGCGAGTGGAACGACACGCCCCACATCGTCATGGAGTACCTCGCCGGCGGAACCGTCGCCGACCGCGTGCGCGCCGGCACGGTTCCCCTTGGCGATGCGCTCGACTGGCTCGACCAGGCGGCGAACGCGCTCGATGAAGCACACCGGGCTGGGATCGTGCACCGTGACGTCAAGCCTGCAAACCTGCTCTTCGACTCGCGCGACGAGCTGAACGTGGCCGATTTCGGCATAGCACGGGTGCTCGACCAGACGACGGTAGGGATGACGTCACCGGGCACGATCCTCGGTACCTCGGGCTACCTCTCCCCCGAGCAGGCGAGCGGCGAGCACGCCACAGCGGCGAGCGACCTCTACTCTCTCGGCGTCGTCGCGTTCGAGCTCTTGACCGGCGCCCGCCCGTTCCAGCGGCGCTCTGCCACGGCCGAGGCTGCCGCGCACATCCACGAGCCGGTGCCGCTTGCCACCGAGCGCCGGCCGGAGCTCGTAACCGAGGTCGACGACGTCTTCGAGCGTGCACTCGCGAAGGATCCGGCGCGCCGCCAGGGCACAGCAGGCGAGCTCGTCGCAGACCTGCGGGCGGCCGTTGAGGCAGGCGAGCAGCACACCCGAGCGATCCCCCTGCCGGGAGCCCCGACACAGACGATCGCCCAGTCCGCGCCTCCGCCTCGGCGACGCGGCGGCTGGCTCTTCCCCGTGCTCGTCGGCCTGCTCCTTCTGGGCGGCGGGGCCGGCGCCGCAGCTCTTCTTGCTGGCGGCGGCGACAAGAAGCGGGCTGTTGTGACGAAGACGGTGCAATCCGTTCGAACAAGGCGTGTAACTGCCCAGGGCACGACGATCACGCAGCCGACGACCGTGAGCCAGACGATCACCGCGACGGCGAGCCCTCCGGCGCCGCCCCCACCCGTGACGCCTTCTGCGACCACCACGGGCACGAGCACGACCACGCCTCCTCCGCCGACGGGGAGCACGCCGTCGGCGAACGACGCGATCCGGCTCACCGACCAGGCGAAGAACGCAAACAACGCGGGCGACTACGCGACGGCCCTCAGCCTGGGCCTGAGGGCCGTTCAGGGCCTCTCGGGCTCCGGGGCTCTGTACGAGGCTTATGCCGACTACAACTACGCGGTGAGTCTGCTCCACACGGGACAGTGCGCGCAGGCCGTCAGCTACTTCAACAGCTCGGAGCAGATCCAGGGTCGTCGTGCCGAGATCGACCGTGACCGGAAGCTCGCGCAGAAGTGCGCAGGCGGCAAGAGCGGCGGCAAGGGGCAGGGGAAGGTGAAGCCCGCAGGCGCCGAGTGATCAGTGCGGGCCGGCGTGACGGCCGGGCGGCTCGGCGGCCTCCGTTTGGACATGGATTTCTGGGTGCTCCCTCGGTGTCCGCATGCCTCCCTCGAGCTCGAAGATCCACCAGTCTCGGCCCATGACCGGAACGGCGACGTTGTAGACGGGAACCGAGCCGACGAGGCCTTCAAACGTGCCCGCGTGGGCGTGGCCGTGTAGCACGAGGTCGGGCTCGTGCCGCTCGATCGGCCGCGCCAGACGGTCGCTGCCGAGGAACGACCAGATGGTTCGCCGCTCGCCCTCGAGCGTCGCCCGAGCGGGCGAGTAGTGGAGGAGCACGAGACGGAGCGGACAGGCCTCGATCGCCTCGAGCCCGCGCTCGAGCGCGTCGACCTCCGCCGAGGTCTCCGCGTAGACCTGCCGCAGGAGCGGCTCGCCGAAGTCGGGCAGCTCCGAGTCGGGAAAGCCACCGACGAACCCCTTCGTGCCCACGACGCCCACCGTCGTACCGCGGATCTCGCACGTCCGCCAGTCTCGCTCGAGCACTCTGACGCCCGCCGAGGCGATCACGTCGACGACCTCGTCCCGCCGGTTCGCGTGCCAATCGTGGTTGCCGAGAACAGCGAAGATCGGAACGTCGAGCCCGCGCGCGGCGTCGGCCAGGACTTCGGCCTGCTCGGGCTCGCCCTGTGCTGTCAGGTCGCCGGCGAGCAGGACGAGGTCGACGTCCGCGGCCAGAGCCGCGAACGCCGCCTCGATGCGAGGGCGCTCCGCCGGCGAGCAGTGGATGTCGCCGGCCGCCGCGATCCGAACCGTGTTGGCGTTCATCGTCGGCCGCGATTAAAGCCGATCGGCACCGGGTAGCCGCTCGGCGTGTCAGCCGACGAGCAGCCTGCTTCCGACCTGATCGAGACAATGCGAAAGACGGCCGCCGCGCTGCGCGAGGGCGACGTGCCCTTCCTGCTCGGCGGTGGCCTGGCCGCGGCAGCGCGCGGGGGGCAGGAATCGAGGCATGACGTCGACTTCCTGCTGAAGCAAGAGGACGCAGAGCGAGCGCTCGAGGTGCTCGAGGGCGCCGGCTTCAGGCCCGAGCGGCCACCCGAGGACTGGCTCTTCAAGGCCTGGAACGATGACGTCTTCGTCGACCTGATCTTCCGGACGTCGGCCGGCCCGGTCTCGGACGAGATGTTCGAGCGGGCCGACGAGATCGAGGTCTACGCCGTTCGAATGAACGTGGCCTCGCTCGAGGACGTGCTGGTCACGAAGCTGATGGCACTCGACGAGCAGGACCTGGATCTGCGCGGCTCGCTCGAGATCGCCAGGCCGTTGCGCGAGCAGATCGACTGGAAGCACGTGCGCGAGCGCACGAAGGAGTCGCCGTACGCGCGTGCCTTCTTCTTCCTCGCGGAAGAGCTGGAGATCGTCGGCCGGCCCTGAACGGAGACAGCTCGGGCGATCGGCATCGCGTCGCGCGCGCCGACGAGCTCTCAGAAGAATAACTGGCGCCAGGCCGACCACCAGTCGTCGGCGCGGGACGCGATCTTGCGTGAATCGAGCACCTCGACTCCGGCACGGTGGCGGAATGCGTCGACGAGGTGGGTCCCCTTGTACTCGACCGTGATCTCGCACGGACGTCCGGGGTCGTACGGCTCGACTGCCGAAAGGTCGGCGAGCGCCTTCCTCGCGCCCGCCTCGATCAGCTCCCGCGCCCGCCGGGGTGCGACGTGCCGCGCGCTGTAGGAGCCGAGTCCCTGCTTGACCGAGACCGTCGTGAGGCCCGCCCCGAGCAGCTCGCGGCCCTCGGCGCAGGTGGCCTCGTCGCCGGTGACGAGCAGGACGGGGCAACCCCAGGTGCCGCAAAGCGCAGCGTTGATCCCCGTCTCGCCGACGAGCATTCCGTTGAACCAGAGGTTCTGCCACTCCTGCCCCGAGACGGTGTGATTCAGGACGCCGTGCTGCGTGCCCGCCCGCGCGTGCATGCCGACGAAGAGCGCGGCATCGCAGCCCTCCTCGAGGAAGGCGGTGTACTCGGTCCACCGATCCTGGACGACGTACTCGCAACCGGGATCGAGCAGGTCGGGCACGAGGTTGTTGAACCGCGTGCCGCCACCGGAGCCGTGGCAGTCCATCAGCACGATCTCGGTCGCGCCGGCCGCACGGGCGCCCCGAACCGCTGCATTCATCTCCTCCGTGTAGAGGCGCCGCCCCTCCTCGAAAAGCGGCTGCCCGGATCCGGTCTGCTCCCACTTGCAGATGCCGGCAACACCCTCCATGTCGCTGATGATGTGAACGCGCACCGATGCCTTTCTAACACGGCGAGCCGGCGATACGCTGATTCGATGCCGCTCATCGGGCACGGCACCGGCCAGGTCGTTACCGTTACAGGCGGCATGGAAGGTCGGGTGATTCACTCCTGAACACGGGCGGCGTTGCACACTGGGACGAGGTCGAGGCGCAACGCCGCGAGGTAGGCCACATTGCGGCCGACTGGCGCAATCTGGGCAGCCCCGCCGGCAGCGTGACGGTGGGCGTGCAGCGCGTCCAGGTCGTGCCCGGGAAGTGGTCGACCGCCGCACACGCGCACGGAGCGGCCGAGGAGATCTTCTTCGTGCTGGGGGGCTCGGGCCTCCTCTGGCAGGACGGCGACGTCTACGAGATCGGTGAGGGCGACTGCATCGTGCACACCGCCGGGGGGGCGGCGCACACCCTGCGAGCAGCCTCGAACGGCCTCGATGTGCTCGCTTACGGTACGCGCCCACGGACGGAGTACGGTGACCTACCTCGTGCTGGAGTGATCCGCTTCGGGTGGCCGTGGGTGGAGATCCACGAGTCGAATCCGTGGGAGCGCGAGGCCGAGGCGGGCGAGCCGGAGGTTCGCGAGCCGGCCACACGGCCGTCGAACATCGTCCATCTCGAAGAGGCGCCGGCGCGGTTCGGGGGCCTCTCGCGGCCGCTCGGAGAAGCGGCTGGGTCCGAGCAGACGGGGCTGAACCTCGTCATCCTTCCCCCCGGAGGCACGGGGGCCCCACCGCACTGCCACTCGGCCGACGAGGAGATCTTCATCGCGCTCTCGGGCAGCGGCACCCTCGAGCTGACGCCGGCTCCCGTCGCCGCGGCGCAAGGCGCCCAGCCCGCGCGGCACGAGCTGCGCGCCGGCAGCATCGTCGCGCGTCCTGCGGCGACGCGGATGGCGCACGCCTTCCGCACCGGCGACGACGGCATGACGTACCTCGCCTATGGCACGCGTGAGCCGAACGACATGGCCTACTACCCGCGCTCGAACAAGTTCTTCCTGCGGGGCCTCGGCCTGATCGGGCGCGTGGAGCCGCTCGACTACTCCGACGGAGAACCGGAGGAATAGGCTAGATCCGCTCGAGCACCAGCCGGTCGTTCCGCCGGCGCACGAAGCGGGCGGCCGCGACGACGAGCGCCGCGAGCAGGACGAGCGGAGCCGCCACGATCAGCAGGTAGAGCGTCCACGCGAGCTCGCGCGAAAGGATCGAGCCGGCATCGCTCAGCGCCCGGTGGATCCGGCCCGGCTGCGTGTGCTTCACGGCGACGGCCGCCCTCCGGGTCGTGAGCGTCAGCGTGATCGCCGCCAGGCGACCGCGTCGCACCGTCGCGCGATGGGAAACCTGGTTCGACTTGAGCTGGTGCTGCAGCTGCGCGAGAACCAGCTGCAGCTGGGCACGCCGCTCGGGCGAGAGGGCGGGATCGCGAAGCGTCAGGCGCAGGCGGCCGATCCGGCCCTGCAGCTGCGCCATGAGGCTGAGCTGCTGGTTCGACTGCCGCTGCAGGTCGGTCACCGTGAAGCTCTGCGCGAGGATCGTGCCCAGGCCGGAGAGCCGCGAGACAGCCGTCTGGACGCTGCCGATCGGAACGCGAAGGCGCAACTCGGCGTCGCCCTGCCTCGCCGTGGCGACGTCGACGAAGGCGACGTAGCCGCCGAGGCTGCGCGCCACCCCCATCGCTTGCTTCGTCGCCGCCGAGAGCCGGCCGGTGTTCCGAACCCGCAGGCGCAGGTAGGCGTCGTAGGCCTGCAGGCGCGTCTGGCTGGGCGGCAGCGCGCCCTGGCGGGAAGCGGCCGCGGCGGCGAGCGGGATCTTCTCGACTCGCTGGCTCGAGTTGACGCTTCCCACTGTGGCCCCGCTCGCCCGATCCGCGGTCCGGGCCGCTTGGGGTATTTTCCGTCCGAAGACCTGGGCATAGTTGCCGGGTTTATTCGCGCCCTGCCAGCGAGCCGAATGCGCTGTCGTCGAGACAGACGCCGCCGGCGCCCTCTTCGCGGCCCTCTCCGCAGGCGACCCGGACGACACGAGCCCGGCGACGACAGCGCCGCCCACCCCGACGGCGAGGCAGGCAGGCGCGAGAACGAGCAGCCCGCCCCTCCATGAGAAGACGGGCAGGCGCTCACGCCAGGATCGCCGCGGCTCGTCGGCCACGCGCTCGAGCACCCGCTCGCGCAGCGCCTCAGGCACGGCCGGCTGCTGGCGGAGCGCGCGGAGCGTGTCGACGAGCCGGAGCTCCTCGTACGAGACGGCGGGCTTG
>JBBRYW010000106.1:0-11171 GCA_038237235.1 Gaiellales bacterium | reverse complement strand
TTCGTGTCCTCGCCGGCGCGCGCCAGGTAGTAGGGCGTCGCCGAGAGATCGACACAGAAGTTGATGCGACGGTTCTTGTGGATCCGGTCGAGGCCGTCCACCCAGACCGTCGACTCGTAGGCGAGGTCCTCCGCACGCTCCTCGACCGTCCATTCGGCGTCTTCTTCGGGGGTGCCCGTGCCGTCCTGGCGAATGCGGTAGGCGTGGTGCGCCTCGTCGTTCAGGACGAGGATGTTCTGCTTGCCGCCCACCTCGCGGCCGAGCAACCGCTGCATCAGCTTCGCGTCGCTCTCGACGTAGCGAGTCTCCTCCACCACGACCTCCGGCTTCTTCGGCCGCCGGTCCTCGAGGATCTTCATTCTTCGACCGAGGGCGATGCCGAGCGCCTCCTCCGTCATGTACCGGCCGGCGCGGCCGGACGTCGTGGTGGGCCCGATCTTGATCGTCGCCCTGATCGTCTCCGGCACGCCGTTTCGCTGCACCTTCGAGCCTGCGCTCATCCCCTTGCGCTCGAACTCGTGCCAGTTCTTGACGAGCACACGGCCGCGACGAAGACTCGGCATCAGATCCGCCGGGACGAGATCACGCATCCGGTAGATCGACGCGTCGCCGCGATTCGGATCGAGCTCGGCGAGGCGCTCGCGAATCGTGACGTTCGGACAGACCACGAGCACGACGTCGGAGAAGCGCGCGTCGCCGCGAGAGCCGATCTTGTTCAGGATGCTCCAAGCCGCGAGCATCGCCATCACGGTGGTCTTGCCGGACCCCGTCGCCATCTTGCACGCGTGGCGGCGGAAAGGGTCGACGCCCTCGGGCACGACTTCCGTGGGCACGTCGATCCCCTGGAGGAGATCACCGCGAGCCTCGTGTAGGAAGATGGCCGTCTCGGCCGCCTCGATCTGCGCGAAGAACAGCGGCTGCGGCCGGCCGTCGCGCCGCCAGTGCGCGATGAGATCGAGGGTCGTCCGTGACGCGCCCGGATAGCCGGCCGCGCGCCATTGGGCGAGCCGGCCGCGGATCAGGTTGACGAGCTCGAGCTCGTGCCACTCACCGCGCGTTGCCTGCCCGGGCTCCGGCTCGGGGGCCTTGGGGTCGCGGTAGAAGTAGCCGGCGGGTCGGCGGGACGGGATACGCTCCGGCGCCTTCCCTTCCTCGATCCGCCAGTGCTCCGCCGGCTCGGCGAAGGGGGAGTTGAGGATCGGCTGCTCGACCTCGAACGAGCTCATTCGGCCTCGTCGAGCGACTTGACGACCAGGAGCTCGTTGCCGCGGTCGTCGAGCACCTTGACGGCGACCTCCCGCGTCTCGCCTGCGACGAAGGGCGCGCTGACAGTGCCCGAGAGGTGATCCCACACCGACTCCTCGAACTCAGTCCTGAGCGCCCGCTTGAGGTTGTCCCACGCGCTCGTGCGCGGGAAGAACGCCTGCGAGACGTGGAACGAGAGGCCGTTCCAGGCCGTGTCGAGCAACCACGCCGGCACGTCGTCGCCGGCGGAGTGCTTCGCCTCGAACGTGGTCGGATCGAACGTGTCGAGTCCGAGCAGCTCGACCTCGTACCGCTGCTGACCACCCGGTTCTTCGGGATCGACCTTTCTGATCGCGACGTCCGGCAGGCCCGCGACCGAGAAGATCTGGCTCGACCGCATCGTCTTCAAGAGGTCGCCCATCACCAGGTCGGGCGTCGCCTGGACGTATGTCGCGGGAATCCCGACCTGCACGTCGATCTTGTCGACGAGCGCGCGCGCGTTCGGCTCGATCGCGAAGCCGATCACGAGCAGGTGCTCGTAGCTCCGCATGTGCGCCTCGCGTGCCGCCTCGAACACGAGCTTCTCGCTGATCGCGCCGTTCTCGGGCCCAAAGACGATCGCCACCGGCGCGCCGTCAGGCTCGAGTGCGGCCTGGGCCGAAAGCGTCAGCGACTGCGCGGGGGGCCGGACGTCGGTGAGCGAGATCGTGCGGTTCCCGCCGAGCTGGAGCGAGGGATTGCGGCGCAGCGCCTCCAGCATCCGGTCGAGGTACGACGAGTCTGCGGGTACGCCGGAGTCCTCAGTTCCGTCGCCGTCGCCGTCGATGTCGACCGGCGTCGGGATGGTCGCCTCGACGACGAACGGGCCGCTGACTCGGGTGATCTTGCCTTCGACCTCCGGCCGGTCGACCAGCACCTCCTCGGCCGGCGGCTCATCGTTTGCGATCGACTTGAGCGTGACATGTGGGACGATGCCTCCGACCTCATCGCCCTTCGCGTTCTGCCGTCGCTTGTAGACGAACCCGCTCCCCGGGCCACGCTCATCGTCTCGGAGCTCGTAGTACGGGAACGTGGCGGTGAGGAGGCGCTGCCGCGTCAGGGCGAGCGGGACGCGCGAGGTGTCGATCGTGATCCACCGCCGGCCCCACTGCTCGGCGACGTACGCAGTCGTGCCGGAGCCGCACGTGGGGTCGAGGATGAGGTCACCAGGATCCGTAGTCATGAGCATGCATCGCTGGATCGCGCGTGCAGTCGTCTGGACAACGTACAACTTGTCCATCGCCGAACTGGACACGGTGTCCGACCAAAAATTCGACAGCGGGTTGAACGCGAAGTCCTCAAAGTAACGTACGTAGTTGACTGTCTTGCCTCGCCGAATAAGACGACCAGCTGCGATGAGTCTCTGCGCGCCGGGCTGGTTCGTCGACCAGCTTCTACTGGCCGTCGGCATGAAGGTCTGTCCGTCGAAATCAAGCGGGTAGACGCAACTCTCTGTCCGACCGGCTGCGAGAAAAATCTGATGCCGGAACAGGCGAGCTCCCGCCGGAATCGCCGCTAAGTTTCGTTCGTCGGGTCCAAGCCGTCGGGCGGTTCCATTCTCCATCAGCCAGACATAATCCGGATCGCCGAGGAGTTGTTTTTCGACGAAGAGATTCCGCGCCTTCAGTTGACTCCGATCCCTCGCGTACCAAAGTAGATAATCACTTACCGAAGGCGTGGTGTCCGTGCCGAGACCGGCGGTCTTCCTGAATGTAACCAGTCGAAAGAAGTTTTCGGCTCCGAAGATCTCGTCCATTAACTCACGAACGTGATGCACATTTTCATCACCGATTTGCACGAACACGCTTCCCGACGGCGTTAGCAGTTCCCGCGCGACGAGCAGCCGGTCACGCAAGTACGTCAAATAGGAGTGCAGCCCGAGCTCCCAGGTATCGCGGTAGGCCTTCACCATCTCCGGCTCGCGCGTCATGTCGGCGTCGTCGCCTGACTTGACATCGCGCCGCCGCACGAACGGCTGGAAGTTCGAGCCGAACTTCACGCCGTAGGGCGGGTCGATGTAGATCATCTGCACCTGTCCGCCGAGCCCCTCGTACTCGAGCAGCGAGCTCATCACGACGAGCGAATCCCCGAGGATCAGCCGGTTGACCCAGCCGCCTTTGTGCTCGTAGGCCTCGAGCTGCTGGTGGAGCGGCAACTGCGGGTCCGCGAAGAGCTGCAGCTCCATCTGCCGGTCGCGCTCGTGGCCCTTGAGCGTCTCGAGGATCGCCTTCGTCGAGAGCCGCTCGTGCCCGAAGAGCGGCAGCGTCGGCACGTCGAGCGACAGCCGCTCCGCCTTGCCGGCCCAGTCGAGGAACGGGCCGGAGAGCGCCTTCAGGCGCTCCACCGCGTCGTCGAGGCCGGTGACCTCGACCTCGCCGAAGCGCCGCGGCTCGGGGAAGCGGTGCGGCGGGTCGAGTCGCGCGGACTCCTCGATCTGCGCGAGCAGCCACTCGCCGAGCTCGCGCGCAGAGTTCTGCCCGTCCCAGTCGAGCGCCGGCGCCAGCGACGAGTCGTAGCGGTACGTTTTGGGCGGCTTGCGCTTGCGGAACTGCGCCTGCGTCCCGACGTCCGGCCGGAGCAGCGCCTCTTCTTCGTGCCGGTACTCCTCAGCCTGCGGTCGCACAATCCGTCGTGCCGCCATCATCGCCTCCAAGCTTGCGGGTCTTGGCACACGCGCGTGACCCTCTTACGCGACTCGCGCGCGAAGGCCCTCCCCGACTCGCCGTACGATCGAATGGAGTGAGCTTCGCCCTTCAGCCGAATCCCGAAACCGTGGAAGCCCTCCTCGACACGACCTGGCACGTCGTCTCCCGCGAGAGCGACCGCACCGACGGGCTCGATCGAAAGGCGTCGACGTTGGCGACGTTCGCCTCCCTGCTCACATCGTTGACCGCGACGCTGGGGGTTCGCTTCCTCGATCAGTCGGCCGCCGTCTGGGCACTCGCTCTTTTCTGCGCGGGCCTGGCCGCTCTCGTCCTCTGTGTCGGCCTTGCTGTCTACGCGCTTCTGCCGACCGAGCACTTGACGCTCGGAGCCGATTATCTGGAACGGTTTCCGACCTGGAGCGAGGTAGTCAAGGCGCCGATCCAGGTACGCGGCGAGACGATGCGCGGTCTCATTGCCGCGATCGCTCGCGAGCGCTCCATCAACGACGGCAAAGCTGGGATCGTTCGGCGAGCGTTTCTGGCCCTTCTCGCCGGCCTGCTCCTGATCGCCGCGGAGGCGGTTACACTCGCGGGGCGAGGCGTGCTCGCATGACCGACGAAGCGACCCCCAAAGCTGTTGACTGCAACTGACCAAAACAGCATCGAGACCGTCGATCCGGCCGAGAGCCCTTTCGCCTTGCCCGAGATCGCGGGAATCCCGTTCCGCCGGGGCAGCAAGGAGGACCTCGCCATCCGGCGCATCATCCAAGAATCTGATCGGGATCGAGCTGAACCAAAGCGAGCTTGGCTTCGACCGCGAGTAACTAAAGCGAACCGCCCTATCCTTTAGTTGCGAGCGGGGCCGCTCGTCGCCACGCGGCTGGGAAAGCGTGCCTCTCACGGCGCCTGCCCGAAGAGCCGATCGACTTCGTCGGGGTACGGCTCAGCGGCCGCGCGAGGCGCCGCGGCTGCCGCGGGCATTGACGGGCTCGCAGCCTCGAGAATCTCGGATGGACGCATGTATGCCATCTTGGCCCCGATCGGCCGCGGCGGCCAGGCGAGCAGATCTCCGAGTCGCGTCCTCAGCGTCTCCGCCAGCGCCTCCCACACGCTCTGGTCGACGCGCGTGCCATCCAGCAGCCCGTTCTCGAGCTGGTGGTAGTAGCCCGCGACCTTCTCGTGCTTCGCGCGGTCGAGGCCGAGCGCCGCAATGAGGGAATCCACCACCTCCTCGCGCCGCAGGCCGCGTTCGGCGCGGAGCTGCACGAGCGGCGAGTGGCCTGCGACCCAGGCTCCCGCGAGCTTGATGGCGTCCTCGCCCGGCGGCGGCGGCGGCACGCGCTCGAGGAAGCGCTCGATTAGCGTTCCGAGCTCGTCCACCCCCTCCCCCGCCCGCGCCAGGTACTCGCGCGCGTCCGGTCTCTCGCCGCGCGCGAAGCGGGCCGCGTAGTCGTCGAAGAGCATGAAAGTGTCCTCAGCCATCCGCCACGAGTACGTCTCTGAGCTTGCTGTGCCCACGGTTCAAGGCCTGGTCGACGGCGTTTCGCTTCATGCCGAGCCGCTCGGCGATCTGCTCATGCTCGAGCCCGAGTGAGTAGCGCAGCTCGAGCACTGCGCGCGTCTTCTCGGGCAGGGTCTCGAACAGCCGGCGGAGGTTGTACTTCATCGCGACCTCGTCGCTCGCGTCGGGCGAGGCGGGCTCCCAGCCCTCGGGCAGGGGCACGTCGGTCGGCCTACCGGCGTGGTAGTCGCCGAGCGTCCAGCCGATCACCTGGTGCACGACCACACGGTAGGGAAGATCGCCGTAGCTCCTGCCGCGGTGAAACTCGCTGAGTAGACGCAGGCGGACGTTCTGCGCCACGTCCTCGGCGTCGAGGCTGCCGCGCAGGCGCGCCACGCAGCGGCCGACGATCGTGTCGTTGTAGGCCGCCAGCAGGCCGGCGATGTCGCCGGCCTGGAGGAGCTTGGCGTCTTCCGCGTCGCGTCCATGGGTCATCGTCTGAGAGTCGCCGGGAATGGCCCGCGATCTTACGACGGAACCACCGTCAGCGCGACGAGCTCGCCGTCGCAGGTGAGCTCGGCGCCGCGTACCTTGCCGGCGAAGCGCCCTTCCGAGCCCGAGCCGACGGGCTTGATTAGGTGGACGGCATCGCGGTCGATCCCGCGCAGGAAGCTCGAGACGGCGGCTGCGCCGAGCCCGTGCCCGGCCGGCCGTTCGATCGCGTCGAGCGCGTAGCCGCGGAGCAGCTTCGCGTAGAGGCCGGCGAAGACGTCGGGCCGGCTGACGTAGTCGAGGCAGACGACCTTCCCGCCGATGCCGACGATGGCGCCGCACTGACCGTGCAGGCGCGGCAATGCTTCGAGATAGGCGTCGAGCGTGCCCTGATGCTGGCGGTAGATGGCGTCCTGCGCTCCGGTCGGCGCGTGGGCGTCGAGGCTCTCGGCTTTCGCCGCGACGCTCGCCCACACCTCCACCTGGCCGCCGCCGCGGTGGCGAGCGGCACGAAGCTTGGGATAGGCGACCTGCGGTGCCGGGGCGAGGGCCTCCGTCGGCTCCGCCCAGCGGCCATGCTCCACGCAGTGGACGGGCAGGCGCAGCTCGCTGCCGGCGGCGGCGAGTGCCGTCCGAGCGACGATCCGGTTCTGCTTCGCGCCGACCAGCTCCTCGCCCTCGTAGAGCAGGACGAGCTCGGCGAGCGGGTTGACCAGGCGGAGCGCCTGCACGTCGCCGTGCTCGTCGACCTCGCTCACCGTCAGCCCGCGCGCGACCGCCTCGTCGAGCCCGACGTACTCGAGGCGCGGCTCGTGTCCCGGGAAGAGGGGGACGATCGTGAGACTGCCGAACGAGCGGGGCTTGCCGAGCTGGAACGGGAGCTTCTGAACGGGGGTGGGTTGGGTTCTCATGCCGGAGAGTCGCCGGGACGGGGCGTTCTTCTTACGGAGCGGCACTCCCGGTCAGCGGCGGTCTGCAGTCCCGACGATTCGCCGTTCGAGATTCAGCCGCTCGATCTCAGGGCTAGACTCGACCTCCCGCTGGAGACCCGGAATGGCAGCTGACAGACCAGAGCTGAAGAAGCCTGCCGAGGTCGACCTCGACGCGGGCCCGTTCGAGCTCCAAGCGATCGAAGGCCTTCCGCTGACGAAGACCGAGCGGGCTGAACTCGCCTGGGTGATCGCCGAGTTCGACCGCGTCCGCGGGGCTACGGCGAGCGACTGGCGCTCGATCACGGCGGGGCCGCCGTAAGACCACGCGCGCCCACGCCTGATTATTCAGTGATGGAAACACTCGGCCCCCGCTTCGAGCAGGCACTCGTCTACGCTTCCCACGTCCACGCGGCCCAGCGCCGCAAGGACACGCCGATCCCGTATCTCAGCCACCTGCTCGCCGTCTCGGCGCTCGTGCTCGAGGACGGCGGCGGCGAGGAGGAGGCGATCGCCGCACTCCTGCACGATGCGGTCGAGGATCAGGGCGGCAAGGCGCGGCTCGCGGACATCGCGGCCCGATTCGGGCCGGCGGCGGCGGCGATCGTCGAGGGCTGCAGCGACACGGACGTGCAGCCGAAGCCGCCCTGGCGCCTGCGCAAGGAGAGCTACATCGGGCGACTCGCGGAGGCCTCCCCCGCGGTCGTCCGCGTCTCGCTCGCCGACAAGCTGCACAACGCCCGCTCGCTCCTACGCGATTACCGCCGGAGGGGCGAGGAGCTGTGGCGGCGTTTCGACCCGGAGGCCGACCAGCTCTGGTACTACCAGGCCCTCGCGAGCGCGTTGGCCGCGGCCGGCGAGAGCCCGCTCGTCGGCGAGCTGGAGGAGGTCGTGAGCGAGCTCGAGCGCGCAGTCCTCGTCGGCTCGATCCGGCGCCTGCTCGCCTACGGCGCCGCGCGCGACTACACGGCGAAGCACGTGATCCTTCGGGGCGACGAGCGGCGCGGCTACTACGTCCAGTTTGCGGTCGACGAGGGCGGCCTCATGTGCGAGGCGGTGCACAACAAGTACCTCGAGCCGGAGCACCGGCTGAGCGACGAGCAGGTCGAGCGGCTGCTCGAGCTCGGCTGGGAGGAGCCCGGCGAGGACGACGAGCGGAGCTTCTGGCGCTGGTTCGAGCCGAGGAGCGACGCGGACCTCCACGAGATCCTCCGGCTCGTGTTCCAGGCCCTCTACGAGGTCTACGGCTCGCGGGACTTCGTCCGGCTCGACACCTCGTGGCGCGCGGAGCGTCGCTGGGAAGCCGAGCTGCTCGCGGATGGGGTACGACGGACGTGATCCTCGACCTGATCGGCCTCCATCACGTGCTGAGCGGCGGCAAGCGCAAGCGCCGGCTGCACGAGGAGTACGTCCGCGGAGCGCTCGCGGCCTTCAAGGCGCTCGAAGAAGCGCTCGAGACCGTCGCGGAGACGAGCCCGGAGCTGGCCGAGGAGTTCGAGGAAGTCGCCGAGCTCGCGCTCGAACGGTTCAAGAAGACGCACGGGCGGCGCGGCCTCTTCGGCTGACGCGGCCGCGCCACCGGCTCGCGCCGAGGATCGTCAGGTCGCGTCGCCGACGAGCCGATCGATCTCTGCGCCCTCGAGAACGATCACGGGGAGCTTGGGAACTACGCGAAAGGCGGCGTCCGCCGTCACCAACGCTTCGGCGCCGCGCGCGACAGGCGTGGCCGCCGGCACCGCGTCGAGCAACCCGACGCCGCCTTGGCGCTCGAACAGCGAGAGGCCGCGATCGAGGTCGTCGCGCTCCACGAGCGAGGAGCGGAGAGAGGAGGTCGGCGAAATCGCGCGCGAGCGCGAGCGCGACCGATCGACTTCGTCTGCGAGCGCGCACGCGCGCGAACTCCTGAATCACCTCGATGGTCGTGGTTGCCTCGACCTTTCCCGCGCCGATCGCGGCAAGGAGGTGACGGCTCGGCTCACGGAAGGCGTTCGCCTCCCCCACGGCGTAGGCGAGCACCGTCGTGTCGAGGACGATCAACGGCCGCGGGCGCGAGCCTCGTCGAGCTCACGCTTCAGCTCCGCCGGCTCGGGAACGGGCATCGCGTCGGCGGAGGCGATGCGTCTCCACGCCGACTTCCTCTTCGCCAGGTCAGCCGGCAGCGCGACGTCGATCGCGTCGCGGATAACCGCCGAGACGGACTTGTTCTCGCGGCGAGCCCGCGCGGCGACCCGCCGGTACCGAGCGTCGTCGAGTAGGAGCTGCAAACGCCGGTCGAGCACACACATACAGTCTCATGTGTATATGCCCAGGCCGCGTCGAGCCGACGTCGGGACTCGACCACCGGTGCGAGCTCGGCCAGCGCTCTTGAATCCGCATCGCCTGGCGACCACCCTCGCCGGCCGCCAGGCGGCGTCACTCTCGGCCACCAGGCGGCGCACCTCCTCGCGCCGCGCCGAGCGGAAACGTCCGCGGGCAGCGGCCTCTCGCAGGCCCTGCGCACCGCCTCCGAATCCGTCATCTCCCGGCCTCGAACCAGCTCGAGCGCGAACCGATCTGTGAGCGGAGCGGCGAATCCTCAGTGGTCTACGATCGTGGCTGCCTTGAGATTCGAGGATTTCGTGCTCACGCAGCTCGCTCGAACGCCCTCGCGCGTCCTCGAGGTCGGTTGCGGCGAGGGGCAGCTCGCACGTGCCCTCGCTGCGGCCGGCCACGACGTCACCGCGATCGATCCGGTCGCGCCGCCGGGCCCGATCTTCGAGCGCGTCACGCTCGAGGAGTTCGCTCCGTCCGATCCGTTCACCGTGGTCGTGGCGAGCCGCTCGCTTCACCATGTTGATGACCTCGACTCGGCGTTGGACAAGATGGCGCAGCTCGCACCGCTCCTGCTCGTGGACGAGTTCGTCTGGGACCGGCTCGACGAACGGACAGCAGCCTGGTACCTCGCTCACGTCAAGGGGCCGCCGAAGTCCATCGAGGACTGCCTGCGCGACTGGAAGGAAGAACACGTCGGCCTGCACGGCTACGAGACGCTGCGGACAGGCTTCGATCACCGCTTCCGCGAGCGTTTCTTCGCCTGGCGTCCCCAGCTCTACAGCTACCCCGAGGTAGAGGCGAGCGAGCAGCGCGAACAGGCGCTGATCGACGCCGGGAGCATCAACGCGCTCGGCTTTCGCTTCGCCGGCGCAACCCGACGGGGTGCAGGCGTGCGCCCGTCGGGAAAGCGCGGCCCGTGAGGCCATCGTGCTCAGTGCCAACTTGCTCCATCGCTGGAAGAGATCACCACGCGCTCTCGGCTGCCTGCTACGTTCATGTACATGAGTTCCACCGTGGGCGTCGCCGAGTTGCGCCAAAACCTGAGTCGCTATCTGCGTCGCGTCGAGCGCGGCGAGCGGCTCCTCGTGACGGACCGGAACCGGCCGGTCGCCGAGCTCGGACCGGCGCCGAGCGCCGGCGGGGCGCTCGACCGGCTGATCGCCGAGGGGCGCGTGTCGCGGCCCACTCGACGAGGACTGCCCGAAGCGCTCCAGCTCGACGGTGATCCGTACGCGCTCAGCCGCGCGCTCGACGAGATCCGCGCCGAGCGCTGAGGCTTGCCGCTCTTCTACGCCGACGCCTCGGCGATCGTCAAGCTCGTCCGCGACGAGCCCGAGAGCGGCGCCCTGCGTGCGTTTCTCCTCGGGGCCGAGCTCGTCTCGTGCGAGCTTCTTCTCACCGAGGTGCCGCGGGCGATCCGGCGCGCTGCAGCGCGCGATCCGCGTTTGCCGCTCGGCACACTGATCGGCCGGGCGGGCGAGATCCTCGACGCGGTCGCGCTGCTGTCGCTCGACCGCGGCTTGCTCGCCGGCGCCGGCGCGATCGCCGAACCGGCGTTGCGTGCGTTGGACGCGATCCACGTCGCCGCCGCAGCGGCCCTCTCGCCGCTCGACGCGTTCGTCAGCTACGACGAACGACAGGCAGCGGTCGCGCGTTTGGTCGGCTTCCGCACCGTCAGCCCCGGCGTCTGACGTCGCAGGCGCTGAGATCTCGCCGTACGGCGCTCGAGGCAGAGGGTCGCATGCTGCCGCCCAGTCCGCGCTCTCGCGCGTGAAGACGCCGCTTCTGGCACAGGTCGCCGTCGAGGCCTATTCGGTGCTGACGAGGCTTCCGCCGCCCCAGCGACCGTGGAGGCGCGACACCGAAGGCTTGACGAAGCGACTCGCTAGCGCGAGACTCGCCTTCCATTCGCGCAAAGGAGGCCGAAGTGTCCTGGAAGCTGAAGGGGAGCTACGTCGAGACGTGTTCGTGCGACCTGATCTGCCCCTGCAACGCGTCGTTCGACCA
>JBBRYW010000105.1:0-11206 GCA_038237235.1 Gaiellales bacterium | reverse complement strand
TCATCGGGCCCTCGGGCTCGGGCAAGACGACGTTCGCCCGCTGCCTGAATCACCTCGAGAAGATCGACGGCGGCCGGATCGAGGTGAACGGCCACCTGATCGGCTACCGGGAGCGAAACGGAAAGCTCGTCGAGGACTCGGAGCGGAACATCGCGCGCCAGCGAGCCGAGATCGGCATGGTCTTCCAGCGCTTCAACCTCTTCCCGCACAAGACGGCGCTCGAGAACGTGATCGAGGCGCCGGTCCGCGTGCGCGGCATTCCCGAGCGGCGGGCCGTCGTCGACGGCGAGGCTCTCCTTGGACGCGTTGGGCTGGCCGAGAAGCGGAACACGTACCCGGCGAAGCTCTCCGGCGGGCAGCAGCAGCGCGTGGCGATTGCCCGGGCGCTGGCGATGAACCCGGCTCTCATGCTGTTCGACGAGCCGACGAGCGCTCTCGATCCCGAGACGATCGGCGAGGTGCTCGAGGTAATGAAGGCGCTCGCTCGCGAAGGAACGACGATGATCGTCGTCACTCACGAGATGGGCTTCGCGCGCGAGGTCGGCGATCGCGTCGTGATGATGGACGACGGCCGCGTGATCGAGGAAGGCTCGCCCGAGCACTTCTTCACGGCGCCCACTCACGAGCGCACCAAGCAGTTTCTCTCCAAAATCCTGTAAGACGCTCAGGGTTCGCTGCGATCCGCCGCCGAAGCCGGGCTGTGCTCGGCGAGAGGCACACCGACGCCGGGATCGACCCCGACAAGAAGGAGGGGGCTTCACGGGGGAAACATGGGTTCACCCGTGTTGAAGGCCGCGTCATCGAGAAGGCCCGCCGGAGCACTTCTTCACCGCGCCGAGGCACGAGCGAACTAGGCAGTTCCTCTCGAAGATCCTCTAGCTCTAAGCTCTAGCGGGCTCGCACACGTTCCAGTCGCCGCGGTCGCACGCGCCCGACGCGGGCCTCTCCAGCGGCGGCTCAGTTCAGCCAGGTGATTCCGTACTGCTCCGAGGCCGCTGCATAGGCCGTCGACCCAAGCGTGCCGGCGGCGTCCGCTTCGGCGAGCATGCGGAAGAACCCCTCGAAGCCCGCCGGTGACGCCATCGCCAGCAGCCGACCCACCCGCGGTACCACGCGGCGATGGGCGTGTGGGACACCGCGGGGAAGGTAGACGAATCCCCCCGGCCCTAGGTGGAACTCGTCGTCGCCGCATCGGACGACATGCTCACCCTCGAGGACGTGGAAGATCTCGTCTTCGTGCGCGTGGAGATGGAGCGGCGTGTCGAGCAACGGCGTGCCCTCCTCCCACACGGTGAACGCCCCCCCGGTCGTTTCGCTCGACGCCCGGACAACGACGACGATGTCGCCGAACACGAGGCGCTCGCCCTCGCCGGGTTGCAGGGCGTAGACCGGTGGCCTGGGCTGCACGAACACACCTTATGGTGGAGCGCCGCAGTGGGCCACACGGCGAACGGGCTCATGGGAGAACCTCCGCTTCGCCCGTGATGACCTTCAAAGGGAAATACGGCGGCGAGAGCAGAAAGCCGATCCGTGCGTCCCGGCCTACCCGGCCGCGCACCAGCTCGAGCGCTGCGGCGAGCCCGTGCGTCGGGACGAAGCCGAGCTGGCGGGCCGCGGCGGAGTCCCGGCAGCCGGCGACGAAGACATCTCCCAGCCGCGTCAGCGCCGGCTGGCACGCGTCCCAGTCGGAGAAGGGGAGAAGCGGATGGCACGTGCGGCCTTCGCGGTAGGCGGCTAGCGCCCGGTCGTCCGTGGCCGCCGCCCGCTCGGTCTCCGCCAGTTGCTCGGCGCTTGGTCGGGCTCGGGACGACGGGAAGAGCAGCCGGTATGGCTGCTGAGTCGGATGGCTGAAGTGCCGGTCGAAGGGATGCACGAGGATCGCGGTGCCGCCCGCGACGACCGGGAAGGCGTCCCGCCAGAGCCGAAGGGCGAGCGCCAGGCCGAGGTACGCCGCCAGAATTGGATTGGGTCGCTCGCGCGGCAGATGAGGTGTTGCGGGCGGAATCCCGATGCACAACGCGTCGAGCCGGCCTGCGAGCGTCGTCGAGCGCGCCTCGACGCCCCGCAGAAGAGCCTCCGCGTGAGCGACCGAGGGCGGCCCCGCGTACACGGCCGCGACTGACAGCTCGAGCGGGAGCGAGCGCAGCACGCGCCCGCGGAGGTGAGCGGGGAGCAGTGAGAAGAGCGGTAGTAGCGGCGAGCGGCTGACCCGGTCGACGGCCTGCGGCTCGTACGGAAAGCCGCGGAAGGCACCTGACATGCGCGGATGCGTCAACGACAGCGAGACGCCGATCAAAGGCGTGCGGACGGCGAGGAACTGCTCGAGTGCGACCCCGAGCTCCCAGCCGGCCGATGAGCCAGTCTCGAGAAGCGACTCCGCCGTCGCCGCGCGCAACGCTTGGGGCGACCCGGAGGCGAGGAGCGCCGCGGGGCCACCATGGAGAACCGTTTCCGCTGCGCCGACGCTGACGACGAGGTCGGTCTCGACGAGCGTCGGGTGGACGGCGAGCCGGATGCCCTGCGAGTGACCAACCTCGACGAGGGCCGAGCTCGTGGCGTCGTGGACCTCGACACTCCCGCTGAAGCGTCGTGCGAAGTCCGGGGACACGAGCGTCTCGAGATCATGCCGCCCAGAGCGGCGGGCGAGCCCTCCGGCGACGAGGATCGTCTGGCGCTCGGTGGCTACGCCGGCCCGAACGAGCTCCTCGCACGTCGCGCTGATCGCCAGCCGGCGGGGATCGGCGATCGACCCCGGAATCGGTAGCGCCGGCGGCTCGACGACAATCGTCGCCCGGCCACCCGGTGCCGCCAGCGCCTCGAGCGGCTCGCCGGCGAGTGGAAAGCGGAGCGCGTCGCGCACGCCCGCCTCGATGTCGGCGATGCCCTCCCCGGGCGGAGGAGGCGAGAGGATGACGGCGTCGTCGCCCGCCTCCACCACGGCAAGCCGGCTGCCCGCGAGCAGCGGAACGCGCGTCAAGGTAGGAGCCGGTGGAGCCGCAGGAACGTCGGCCGGAACCCGCGGCGCGGCCAGAACCGGGACGAGAGCAGGTTCGTCACGCGCCAGTCCGTGACCATCGCCTCATAGCTTCGGTCGTGTGCCCAGGCGAAGCAAGCTTGCGTCAAGGCCAGCCCCGCACCGTTTCCGCGCACCTCGGGAAGCGTGCGGCCCATGCGAGATATGAGACGCCTTCGGGCCGCACGAGGCCGGAGTGCATCGAGGACTCCTCGAGCGGGAGAACGACGAAGTTGCCGACGACCCGCCCCTCGCGCTCGGCTACGAGACTGCCGGCTGTGGGCGAGGCAAGATCCGCCTCGATCTCCCGGCGGAGCTCGTCCTCGTCCTCGTCGGGCGCGCGCTGGGAGAACACCGGCGAGCGCATCTGGTGCTCGGCGAGCAGGGGAGCGAGCCGGACGAGCTCGCCCACGTCTCGCGGCTCGGCCTCGCGCACGCCCGCCGGCCACGCTTCATGCGACAGTTCGCGGATCGCGAAGGCGTGCTGCTGCCCGAAGCCAACGCCAAACCATGCGTCCACGAGATCCGCGTCAGCGGCCGGGACGACGACGTAGTGAGCTTTCCGGCCGGCATCCACCCACCGTGCGGCCGCGGCCGCGTAGAGATCACGCGCGTCCTCCGCGTGCTCGACGGCATGACCGGCCGGGTCGACCCAGACGTTCGGGCCCCAGAGGTCGTCGCTCTTCCGCACGCCGATGACGTAGCCGACGACTCGCCCATCATGCAGCGCGACGGCGCCGGGCGTGTCGTCGGCGTGCCAGAGCGCCTCCAACTCGACCCGCGCCGAGGCGGGATCCTCGTAGCGCGCTGGAAGGAGCGGCTCGGAGCTTCTGTGCCGCCGGTGACGCTCGGCCAAGAGCTGGGCCGCCGGTTCGAGCTGCTCGTCGCTGAAGGGGAGGATCGTCAGCACCGAGGCTGGACGATAGACGTGCCGCGGCTCGATGGGCGCCGCGGCGCTCGTCCGGCTGGTCGAGGGCCTTTTACGCCAGTCCGTCAGACAGCCGCAAGCGAACCCCCAGCTTCCGCAAGGCGGAATGCAGGTCGCGGAAGTGCTCACGCTGGGCCACCGACGCGGCCGACGCGTCATCCACCCGAGAAGCGATCATACGTTCGTGGTACTTCGCATACCAGGCCGCTCCCTCCGAGAGCGCTCGCACCTCTTCCTCAGAGAGGGGTTGCGTCACGGGGAGCGCCATAGCTGGCGTCGACATGCCGGCGATTCTACTTGTCCCCCCGGCTGTCATTGTCACGCCGCAGAGCCGACTTCGCTGAGAGACTGAGAACGTGGCGAAGTCATTGGTCGAAAGCCGTCTCGAAGCATTGCGGGGATGCCTCGAAGGAGGTCGAGCGGCTCGTCTGCGCTCTCTACGACGTGCCCAGCGACCTCACCCACGAGGTCGTCGCTCACGCGGTCCGCCGGGCTGAAGCCGCGGCGTAGAGTGAATCCGTGAGCCCGAAGACGCTGACCGGAGCAGAGCTGCAGCTCGATGACGCGCCCGCCCGCGAGTCCGAGCTCTTCCTCGTCGACGGCAACAACCTCGCCTATCGCGCCTTCTTCGCCCTGCCCGAAGAGCTCGCGACGAGCGATGGCTTCTCGACGAATGCCCTTCTCGGCTTCACGAACATGCTCTTCAAGCTGCTGTCGGACTACCGGCCAAAGGGGGTCGCGGTCGCCTGGGACACGCGGCCGGTGCACCGCGCCGCGCTCTCGAAGGACTACAAGTCGGAGCGGCGGCCGATGCCGGATCTCCTGCGCGAGCAGTTCCCGTACCTTCGCCCGATCGTCGAGGCCTTCGGGTACAAGAATCTCGAATACGAGGGCTGGGAGGCGGACGACGTCATCGCCACGCTCGCCTCCCGCGCCGACGAGGCCGGCGTCAAGACCTGCGTCGTCTCGACCGACCGCGACGCCTTCCAGCTCTGCTCCGAGAATGTGTGCCTGATGATGACGCCGCGCGGAGTCGCGGACGTCCACGTGTACACGCCGGGGCGGGTCGAGGCCCGCTACGGGGTGCGGCCGGATCAGGTGCCGGACTTCATCGGCCTGAAGGGCGACACCTCGGACAACATCCCGGGGATCCCGGGGATTGGCGACAAGACGGCCGGGCAGCTCGTGGCACAGTACGGCTCGCTCGAAGGCGTGCTCGAGCACGCCGACGAGCTGTCCCCGGCGCGCGCGAAGAACGTGCGAGGTCATGCCGAGCAGGCACGGAGCTCGAAGCAGCTTGCGACGATGCGGCGCGACCTCGAGCTCGACTGCGATCCGACACAGCTCGTCGTGTCTCCTCCGGACCGATCGCAGCTCCGGGAGATGTTCCGCCGTTTCGAGTTCCGCAACCTGCTGAACCGGGTCGACGAGCTCGACGCTGCTCTGCCTGCGGCGGACCAGCGTCTAGACCGGGAGACCGTCGAGTGGGTGGAAGGCGACGTCGGAAACGTGACAGGCCGCATCGGGCTCGCGATCGAGGTGGACAGAATGGCCGTCGCACGGGTGGGGGAGCCCGTCGTCGTATCGCCAGTCAGGCCTAACAATCTGCGCGAAGCGCAAATTGCCTGCCACGACTTCAAATCGCTTCCCCGCCTGACGATGCAGCCGGCGGACGACACGATGATCGCGGCCTACCTGATCGAGCCTGGACGGCCGCTCTACGACCTGGACGATCTCGCGGCCGAGTACGGGCTCGAGGTGATTCCGGCCCCCGAGGCAGACGAGGAGACGGCACGGCTCGTGCGCCACGCCGCGACCGTCCTGCGACTCGCCGAGCCGCTGCTCGTGCGGCTCGAGGAGCGCGGCGGCGTCGACCTCTACCGGACGATCGAGTTGCCCCTGACCGCGGTCCTCGCGGCGATGGAGGACGCGGGTGTCAAGATCGACACGTACCGCATGGGGGAGATCACGGCGCGTCTCGTCGACCGCCTCGAGGAGCTCGAGGCCCGCGCGCACGAGCTGGCTGGCGACCCGTTCGTGATCGGCTCGACGCAGCAGGTCGCGCGCGTCCTCTTCGACCAGCTCCGCCTTGCGCCCGGCAGGAAGGGGAAGACCGGCTACTCGACGGACACGCGCGTGCTGCGGTCGCTCCGCTCCGAGCACGAGATCGTGCCCGTGATCGAGGAGTGGCGCGAGTATTCGAAGCTCTTGAACACGTACCTCAGGCCGCTACCCGAGCTGATCTCGGAGGCCGACGGCCGCCTGCACACGACGTTCAACCAGACGGTCGCGTCGACCGGGAGGCTTTCCACGACGAGCCCGAACTTGCAGGCGATCCCGATCCGGACCGAGCTCGGGCGGGAGATTCGCTCCGCCTTCGTCGCCGAGCCCGGATCCCGCCTCCTCTCGGCCGACTACTCGCAGATCGAGCTGCGTATCCTCGCGCACGTCTCGGGGGAGCCGAAGCTGCGCGAGGCGTTCGCGCGCGGCGACGACATCCACGCTGCGACGGCGGCCGAGGTACTGGGCAAGGATCGCTCCACCCTGAGGAAGGACGAGCGGGCGATCGCGAAGATGATCAACTTCGGGATCATCTACGGGATCTCGGCGTTCGGCCTCTCGGAGAATCTCGAGATCCCGCGCGAGCAGGCCCAGGCGTACATCGACGCCTACCTCGCGCGCTTCCCGTACGTTCAGGACTTCATTCAGCGCACTATCGAGCAGGCCGAGCGAGACGGCTACGTCACCTCGCTGCTCGGCCGCCGCCGGCCGGTCCCCGAGATCCGCACCCGGAACCGCCAGACTCGTGCGCTCGGCGAGCGCCTCGCGGTCAACTTCGTCATGCAGGGGTCGAACGCCGACATCATCAAGGTGGCGATGATCCGCATCCAGCGGCGCTTGCGCGACGAGGGGCGCGCGGGCACGCTCGTGCTGCAGGTGCACGACGAGCTGCTGCTCGAGGTGCCCAAGGCGGAGGTCTCCGCCGTCCGGGAGTTGGTGCGCGAGGAGATGGTCGGCGCGTTCACGCTCGATCCGCCGCTCGCGGTCGACGTCGGCGTCGGCGAGGACTGGAGCGAGGCGAAGAGCTGACCGCGGACCTGTTTCGCCGGCGAACGGCTCGAACGTCGCAAACTGCGAGCTGCAGGGGGCGTCTATACTGACCGGCCGCTCAATGACGAACGAGATCGTGGACAGAGAAGAAGAACAGCTCGAAGAGGGCGTCTGGACCCGTGGTCCTGACGGCGAGCTGATCCCGGACTACGACTCGACCTTTCCCGACATCAACGAGGGGCAGGTCGTTCACGGCAAGGTCGTCCGCGTCGACAAGGACGAGGTGCTGGTCGACATCGGCTACAAGTCCGAGGGCGTGATCCCGGTCGGCGAGCTGTCGATCCGGCGGTCGGTCAATCCGTCCGACGAAGTCTCGCTCGACGAGGAGATCGACGCTCTCGTTCTCACGAAGGAAGATCCTGACGGCCGGCTGATCCTCTCGAAGAAGCGTGCGCGTTTCGAGCTCGCCTGGAAGAAGATTGAGGGCGCCAACGAGAGCGGCGAGCCCGTCGACGGCAGGGTGATCGAGGTCGTGAAGGGCGGCTTGATCATCGACCTCGGGATCCGGGGCTTCCTGCCCGCATCCCTCGTCGATATTCGGCGCGTCCAGGACCTCGACGACTTCATGGGCAAGGAGCTGAGCTGCAAGGTGATCGAGCTGAACCGGGCTCGCAACAACGTCGTGCTCTCACGGCGCGCGGTGCTCGAGGACGAGCGCAAGGAGACACGGCAGGCAATTCTCGACCGCCTGTCTCCTGGCGACGTCGTGGAAGGCCAGATCTCGAACATCGTCGACTTCGGCGCGTTTGTCGACCTCGACGGGATGGACGGCCTGATCCACATCTCGGAGCTTTCCTGGAGCCACGTCAACCATCCGTCCGAAGTGCTTTCCATCGGCCAGGACGTGCGCGTCAAGGTGCTCGACATCGACCGCGACCGGCAGCGGATCTCGCTCGGTCTCAAGCAGACGCAGTCCGATCCGTGGCAGCAGGTGGTCGAGAGGTACGGGCAGGGCGATATCGTCGAGGGCAAGGTGACGAAGGTCGTGACCTTCGGTGCGTTCGTCGAGATCCTCCCCGGGGTGGAGGGGCTCGTGCACATCTCGGAGCTCGCGGCGCAGCACGTCGAGAACCCCCGCGAGATCGTCTCGCAGGCTCAGACGGTCAGCGTGCGCATCCTCGAGGTCGACGCCGACCGGCGGCGACTCTCGCTGTCGATGAAGCGTGTCGACGACGCGGCGCCGGTCAGCCGCCCCTCCGAGGACGGCGAGGGAGACTCCGTACCGCTGAGCCCGCGGCTCGATCTCTCGGAAGAGGTTTTCAAGGAGGAGCCGGCGGCCGAAGAAGCTCCGGTAGGCGAGGTTTCTCCAGCCGACGAAGCATTGCCTGTCGAGTCCGCCGCGGCGGAGGAGGCTCCTGCGGCCGAGGCATCCTCGCCCGCCGAGTCCCCCACGGCTGAGGAGGCTCCCGCGGCCGAAGCCGCCGAGGAACATGCCGGCGAGGCAGCCGAGGGAATGGTGGTCGAAGCGAGCATCGATGCCGACCAGGCGTCGCCCGAGGAGCCCGGACCGGGCGATTCCGAGGGTGGCGCTCCCGCATCCCCAGACGACGCGTAGGCCGCTAGCGGTCGCCATCACGGGCGGCATCGGGGCCGGCAAGAGCGAGGCCCTGGCGGCGTTCGGACGGCACGGAGCCGCGACCGTGTCGAGCGACGAGATCGTGCATCGGCTGCTGCGCGAGGACGAGGGGGTGCAAGGGGCGCTCGTGGCGCGGTTCGGCACGGGGATTTTGGACGGCGCGGGCCAGATCGACCGGCAGGCGGTGGCCGAGATCGTCTTTGGTGACCGCGCCGCGCTGAGCTGGCTGGAGGCGCTGCTCCATCCGCGCGTGGCGGCCGAGTATCTGGAATGGCGCGAGGCACTCGCACGCCTTGCCCGCCCGCCGGCTCTCTGCGTCACGGAGGTGCCGCTCCTCTACGAGGTGGGCGGTGAGACGCGTTTCGACGCGGTGGTCGTGATCACGGCCCCGCAGGAAGTCCGCTCGGGCCGAAAGGAGATTCCGATCGAGGCCCGGGAGGGACGCCTCTTGCCCGAAGGGGAGAAGGTGCGCCGGGCCGACTTCTCCTACGTGAACGATGGCACGCTCGACGATCTCGACGCCTTCGTGGCTGACGTCACGACCACGCTGTCAAAGGCGGTGCCACGTCAGGGCAAATAGACGCTTGACAAGCATCATCTATGATGTCATAGTGACGTCATGCAAGCATCACGGTTCGTCGAAGCCCTCAAGTCCGAGCTCATCGCCCTCGCCGAACTCGGCGACGAAAACGCAGCCGCCGCCGCGAGGCGCATCGCCGTCTCGCTCCAGGGCTCGCTCAGCCTTACGCTGCTGAGCGCGCTCGGGGAGGCGGCTCGCGAGCTGAGCCCGCAGATCCCGGAAGGCCGCGTCGAGGTTCGGCTCGTCGGCCAGGATCCCGAGCTGATCTTCATCCGGGAGGAAGCCGAGACTGCTCCGGCCGTCTCTGACGAGGCTTTCACCGCCCGGATCAGCCTGCGGCTCCCCGATGCTCTCAAGCGGAGCGTCGAGGATGCGGCCGAGAGCGAGGGAGTTTCTGCCAACACGTGGATCGTGCGAGTGATCTCGCAGAGCGTCCACGGGCGAGGCCGCCGCTCGGGCAAGCGCCTGACCGGCTTCGCCGAGAGTTGAAAGGAGTAAGCATGGCCTTCTACCAACTGCCGTTCGGCCACATGGAATGGCACACCGAGCCGCGTGACCCCCGCGGACACACGGAATGGCACACCGACCCGCGCGACCCCCGCACCCTGCGCGCGCCTCGCGAGAGGCACGGCCGCCGCCGCGCAACCGTCCGGAGGCCGCGGTGAGACGCGAATCCTTCGCCACGCCGGGGCCGGTCGAGCTTCTGCTCGGGGTACCCGCCGGCCGCATCGAGCTCGAGACGCTCGAGACGGGCGAGACGGTGATCGAGCTCGAGCCGCTCAGGGACGACGAGGCGAGCGTGGCGGCAGTTGAGTCGGCCCGTGTCGAGATGCGCGAGCGCGCTGCCGGAGGGCAGCAGGTGACCGTCAGCGTGGACGAAGCGGCTGCTGGAATCGGCTTCAGCTTCGGGCGCGGCGCCTCGGACGAGCAGAGCCGCCGCTTCCGCTTCGGCTTCTGGCGAACGCCCGAGGTGCTCGTCCGCGTCCGCTGTCCTCAAGGGGCGAGTGTCGAGGCACAGGGCGGCTCATCCGACGTGGAGGGGCGAGGCAGCTTCGGCTCGGTCGAGGTGACGACCGGCTCGGGGGACATCTCGTTCGACCACGTCGAGGGAGCGGCCCAGATCAACGGGGCGAGCGGCGACGTAGGGCTCGGCCACGTGGAGCAGGAAGCTCGGATCAACACGGCCTCCGGCGATATCGAGATTCGTCACGCCGAAGGCGGAGGGACGATTCGGACGGCATCGGGCGACGTCGCCGTGAGGAACACGGGCTCGCCGCTGTCCGTGCAAACGGCATCAGGCGATGTCATCGTCCATCGAGCGGAGGCTTCGCTGGACATCGCGACAGCATCCGGCGACCAGCGCGTCGACGACGTCGGCGGGGGAGACGTCTCGATGAAGTCAGCCTCGGGCGACATCTACGTCGCAGTTCGCCGCGGGACGAAATTGTGGATGGACGCGCGCTCGCGAAGCGGCGATGCCAGCTCGGATCTCGATGTCGGCGACGATCCTCCCCCGGAAGGCGCGCCGGTGCTCGAGCTTCGCGCCACGTCGATGAGCGGGGACGTTCGCATTACGCGAGCCTCCTCGACGGTGGAGCGCACGGAGTCCTGAACGGATCGAGGAGGGAAGCGGCGCCGGCTGACGGCCGCGCCGCCGACCACAACTGAAGGAGGAACGTAGTGGAAAACCGCATCCAGGCGTACGCACGCCTGCTGGTCGATGACTGCGTCGATGTTCAGCCCGGCTGGCAGGTCCTCGTCGCGGCATCAGCGCTTGCGCGGCCACTCGCAGAGGAGGTGATGCGCCAGGTGGCGGCGAGGCGCGCCCACGCGATCCCGCGAATCAGCTTCTCTGGCGTGAGCGCAGTCGTCGAGCTTCCGTGGCTCCAGGAGGCACCGCTCGAGCTGCTCGCCGAGCTGGCGCCGGTCGAGCGTCACCTGCTCGAGCAGTTCGAGGATTTCCTCTACGGCGCTTGCCTGCTCGCCATCGGCAAGGAC
>JBBRYW010000104.1:0-11325 GCA_038237235.1 Gaiellales bacterium | reverse complement strand
CGACTGCGCCCGCAATCTGAGGTCGGACGACCCCGTGACGGCGATAGCTTCCTCAGCGGAGGCGAGCACGGCGAGCGCCTCGTCGTAGCGGTTGCTCTCGATCAGTGCGTCCGCCTGGGCGAGAGACACCTCCACTCGCGCTCGGTCATCGAATGAGATGCCGCGCTCGAGGAAGGAGGGATCGACGCAGAGCCGCTCGGCGAGCCATTCGATCGTCTCGGGCGTCGGGTGCGTCTTCCCGCGCTCGATCTGACTGACGTACTCCTTCGAGAACCGATCGGCTGCGAGCTCCGTCTGGGTCATCCGAGTCGCAACGCGCAGCTGTCGCACGCGATCGCCGAGCGCGGAGGCAGGAATTTGATCCTGTGGAGTGAATGGGCGGGGCGACTGCAAATCAGCCCCGCACCAGGGCAGGCCCGCTGCCTACTTCACCGCTCAAGTTGACGCCAACCTTCGCAACCCACAAGATCCCTGTGTTCGTGCGCTTCGCACAACCTGCATTCGGGGGGACTCCCGGACAGCGACAGGCAGACAACTCATGAGGAGAAAGACATGATCCGGAACGGAATGTCAGAGGGCAACGGCGGCTGGTAAGTCATTGCGGCGTCAGCGGCGCCGCCATGAAGAATGGAGATGAGCCCTGGCTGCGGCTTCCAGGGCTCATCCCTGAAGCAGAAGCGGCGCCAGCTGAAAGCCTCGTGTCCACCACTTCACTCAAGGTGAAGTATCGAAGCCCCTTGCCGTCCCGCCTATCGTCCGATTAGGCCCCTCCTAGCGTCGGCACGAGACGGCAATCGGAGGAGGCTCTACACCCCCGATGGGTGGAGGCCGGACGTTGGTACGCTGAATCGGATCGCTGGAGGGGAAACCCGGGCAGCTCGAGCGGAATCGTCGCCACGCAAAGAAGGGGCAGCCATGACGGCCGCCCCTTCGAGGGTGTTGTCTACCGGCTCTTCAGCTAGCTGTTGATCCGGCGAACCTTCGTTGCGGCGCCGTGCCAGGTGCGGGAACCGTCGAGGTTCACGACCGAGGCCTTTGTGTCCCGTGAGGCTCGACGCGCACGTGTTCGGGACTGCCAGAATCTTCCGACCTATCCGGGTAGGGGCGGAGTAGTGGGCAAACTCAGCGCGTGCACCGGTTCATCGGCGTGCTCGTCATCCTCGCGGTCGCCTCCTCGCCAACCGCGTTGGTCCCAACCGCCTCGCCCATTCGGCCTCCGAGCCCTCGCACGGCCATCTTCTTCTACGGATGGTGGGGAAGCCTCGCTCGGGACGGCTCCTACCGCCACTGGCAGCAGTACGGTCACCATCCGCCCGGCGATATCGCATCGGACTACTACCCGGCGCGCGGTGCCTACTCGAGCTCGGGCGCGGTCGTGCTCGACGCGCAGATGCGGGAGATTCGGGCGGCTGATGTCGACGAGGTCGTCGTCTCCTGGTGGGGGAAGGGGTCGTTCGAGGACATGCGCCTCGCGGGCGTTCTCCGCGTTGCGCGCCGCCACGGCCTCACCGCGGCGATCCATCTCGAGCCGTATCCTGGGCGTACCGCCGAGACCGTGGAGGTTGATCTCCGCTACCTCGCCGGCAGAGGAATCCGCGACGTGTACGCATATCAGCCGACCGGGATTTCCGCGGTTGACTGGGCGGGGCTTCACGAGCGCGTCAAGAACGTGAGGCTGTTCGCCCAGACCGGAAAGGTCGGCTTCGCGGCAGCCGGCGGTTTCGACGGGGTGTACACGTACGATCTGCTCGCCTACGGCGGGGCGACGTTCGCGCGGATCTGTGCCGAAGCGCATGGGAGAGGCCTCCTCTGCGCCCCGTCGGTCGGGCCTGGCTACCGTGCGAATCGCGCAGGCCCGGACCGGCGGGTCAAGCCGCGTCGTGCCGGACTCACGTACGACGCGATGTGGGAAGCCGCGGTGCGCTCGAAGGCGGACGCGGTGACGATCACGAGCTACAACGAATGGCATGAGGGAACACAGCTCGAGCCGGCGCGTCCCCGGAGCGCCTACTCGGACTATGGAGGGGCGTACGGCCTCCGCGGCCCGCGCGCCGAATGCGCCTACCTCTGGCGCACGGCACAGTGGGCGCGGGCTTTTGCTGCGCATCGCTCGATCTTCGGTCGGCCTCTGCTGGCCCCAAGGCCCGCACGGCCCGGGTGCACGTAGGCGCTAGCGAGCGATCACGTCGGCCGAGCAACCGAAGACGATGGCGGCAAGAACATCGCAATTCTCGATCCCTCGAAGCGAGCGATGATCGAGGTCGACCTCGATGTCGCCCCACCGATCGAGGTCGAGCGCCGCGGCTCCCTCGTCTGAGCCGAAGCACAGGAGCGAGCTCGTCGACACGATGTTCCGGCGCCCGGTCTGCCTGCGCGCGATGCCCTCGAGCTCCCGCAGCTCCTCCAGTGGGTCGATTCGCACGTTCGAGTCGGAGCCGATGCAGATTCCGATCCCCCGGTCGCACAGACGCTCTACAGGAACGAAGCCATCGCCGAGATCCGCCTCGGTCGTCGGGCAGACGCAGATGCGCGCTCTCGCCTCGGCGACGAGGTCGAGCTCGCGGTCGTTCGCGTGCGTCCCGTGGACGATTGTCGTTCGAGGGCCGAGGCAGCCGGTCTCGGCGAGGAGCTCGATCGGTCGAATCCCGTGCTCGGCGATACATTCCGCGATCTCGCGCGGCTGCTCGTCGGCGTGGACATGAAGCGGAAGATTCTCATGGTCGGCGTAGCGGGCGATTTCCTCGAGCCAGTCACGGGGGCAGGCCCGAACGGAGTGGGGGGCAACGCCGACCGAGATGCCCTCGGCGCGGAGCGTCTCCACCTGGTCGAGGTATTCGTCGGGGGAGGCTTGCCGCGAGCGCGCAAGCCCGCCCCGAGCGTATGCGCTCAGCAGAAGGACGATTTCGATCCCGGCCTCTCCCGCGGCGTCGACCGCTGCCCGAGCTTCGTCGAGGCCCAGGTAGTGGAACTCCCCGACGGCTGTGTATCCCGCGGCACGCATCTCGGCGTAAGCTGCGGTGTAGCGCTCACGAACGAGTGCGGGCGTCTGGCGATCGGCCTCGGCCAGCATCGCGTCACGCCAGCCCCAGAAGTCCGCACCGTCGAGGCAGCCGCGAAGCGCCCGCTGGAATGTGTGGCTGTGTGCGTTGACGAAGCCGGGAAGAGAAAGGCGCTCCGCCACGCCCTCGAACCTAGCACGGACCGGGGATTATCCTTGCTCCGTGGCCGCCCGCGCCGTCCCTGCGCCCCTCGCCCAGCTGCCGAACGCCCTGACGGTCGTGCGCCTCCTGCTCGTGCCCGTCTTCTGCGGGCTCCTGCTCGCTGCGGAGGGTGGGCATAGCTGGCCGGCCGCGGTCGCCTTCGGTATCGCCGGCGTCAGCGATCAGCTCGACGGCTGGCTCGCGAGGCGCTGGAGCGTCGAGTCGAGCTTTGGCCGCGTCGCCGACCCGCTCGCCGATCGCCTGATGATCGACGCCGCCGTGATCGGCCTGTGGCTGTCCGATCGCCTGCCGTGGGCCGCACTCGCGGTCATCCTCGCGCGTGACGCGGCGCTCTTCGTCGGGTACAAGGTGGTTATGCCAAAGGGGTACGAGCTGCGCGTGAACCTGCTCGGCAAGGTTGCCACCTGGCTGCTGTACGCGGCGCTTGGCGCCATCCTCGTCACGAGAATGGGCACCGAGTGGCCGATCTGGCTGTTCTGGAGCGGCCTCGCGCTCGCGGTTGCGTCGGGCCTCGCCTATGTGGCGAACGCGCTCCGGGAAGGGGAGCGTTCGTGAAGGCGGTCGTGATGGCGGGCGGCGAGGGAACCCGGCTTCGCCCGCTCACGTCGAACCAGCCCAAGCCGATGGTGCCGATCGTGGGCAAGCCGTGCATGGAGCACATCCTGGAGCTCCTGAAGCGGCACGGGCTCGGGGACGTGATCGTGACCGTCGCCTTCATGCCGCAGGCAATCCGCGGTTACTTCGGTGACGGCGAGACCGTGGGGGTCGACCTCGACTACTCGGTCGAGGAGTCGCCGCTCGGGACGGCGGGCTCGGTGAAGCTCGCCGCGCGCGCTCTCGACGACACGTTCGTCGTGATCTCCGGGGACGCGCTTTGCGACATCGACCTGGGCAAGCTGGTCGAGTTCCACCGCGAGCGAGGAGCGGCGGTGACGGTCGGTTTGAAAGCGGTCGCCAACCCACTGGAGTTCGGGATCGTGGTGACCGACGAGGAGGGACGGATCGAGCGTTTCCTCGAGAAGCCTTCCTGGGGACAGGTGTTCTCGGACACGATCAACACGGGCATCTACGTGCTCGATCCAGAAGTGTTGCGGCACATCCCCGTCGACCAGCCGTTCGACTTCTCCAAGGAGCTGTTTCCGCTTCTGCTCGAGATGGGCCGCCCGATGTACGGCTATGTGTGTGAGGGCTACTGGCAGGACATCGGCAACCTCGAGCAGTACCGCCAGGCCAACTTCGATGCCCTCGACGGTCGTGTCGATCTCTCGATCCCGGGTGTTCGCCTCCGTGGCAACGTCTGGCTCGGGGAGAGCGTCAAGGTGGATGACCTCGACGCCGTCGAGGGCCCCTCCTTCATCGGCAACTATTGCCGGATCGCGGCCGAGGCGTCTGTGGGTGCCTACTCCGTCCTGTCGGCAAACGTCACGCTCCGGGAGCGCGCCCGCACGGCGCATTCGGTGATCGACTCGTCGACGCACATCGGCCGGTCCGCAATCGTCGAAGGGGCGATCGTCGGCCGGTCCTGCGATCTGCGCAGCCACGTGCACATCCACGACGGCGCGGCGATCGGCGACGAGGTGACGATCGGAGCTCAGAGCGTCGTCATGCCGGGAGTCCACATCTATCCCCACAAGGAAGTGGAGTCGGGCACCGAGGTGCACGAGAGCCTGATCTGGGAGACGCGAGCCTCGCCCCGGCTCTTCGAGCAGGATGTCGTGTCGGGCCGGATCGATGTCGACCTCACACCCGAGACGGCCGTCAGGCTCGCTGCGGCGCTGGGGACGGCGCTCAAGCAAGGCGCGGAGGTCGTCGGTAGCCGCGAGTCCTCGTCAGCATGCCGTCTGATCAAGCGCGCCATGATCACGGGTCTCAACTCGACTGGGGTCGACGTCGCCGATCTTCGTGTCATGCCGGCCGCGGTGAACCGCCACCTGCTGAAGACCACGGGTTACGAGGCGGGCTTCCACGTCGGCAAGAGCGCGGCCGACCCGGAGCTCGTGCACGTTCGCTTCTTCGAGCAGCCGGGCATCCAGCTGACGCCGGCGTTGCAGAAGGAGATCGAGAAGAACTTCTCGAGACGTGAGCTCCGCCGTGCCGCGTACGCGGAGGTGGGCTCCGTCGAGTACCCCGGCCGCGTGCGGGAGAGCTACGCAAACGACCTCGTGGCGAGCGTCGATGCGGGCGCGATTCGCGGGCGGGGATTTCGCATCGTCGTCGACTACGGCTACTCCGCCGCGTCCTTCGTGCTGCCGCTCGTGCTCGGGCCGCTCGGAGTCGAAGCCGTCGCCGCCCATGCATTCCCGACGCACCGGGGCGGGCCGGCCGGTGCAACGCTCGAGGAGTCGATCGCGCAGGCGCAGCAATTGGTGGCCGCGATCGGTGCCGACCTCGGCGCCGTCTTCGACAGCGCTGCCGAGCGGCTCTACATCGTCGACGAGGCAGGCCACGAGGTCTCTGTCGAGCAGACGCTTCTTCTCTACCTGCGTCTGCTCGGCTCGGACGGCCGCCGCGGCAAGCTTGCTTTTCCGATCACGGTCACGAGCCATGTCGACCGACTCGTCGAAGGGAGCGCTCTCGAGGTTGTGCGCACACCCGTGTCGCTGGCCGAGCTGACCAAGGCCGCAGCCGGAGACGGTGTGATCTTCGCCGCCGCGCTGAGCGGCGGCTACGTGTTCCCCGACTTCGTGCCCGCCTACGACGCGACAGCCAGCCTCTGCAAGCTGCTGGAGCTCCTCGCCCCCGTCGAGAAGCCCCTGTCGGCGCTGGTCGCTGACCTCCCGGAGCGGACGCTCGTTCACGAGCGGCTCCCGTGTCCGTGGTCGCTCAAAGGTCTCGTCATGCGCGTCCTGACCGAGCGGCTGAAGGGCCGGGAGGTCGATCTGCTCGACGGGATCAAGGTCTTCGACGAGCGAGGCTGGGCGCATGTTCTGCCGGATCCCGACGAGCCGCTCTTGCATCTTCGCGCGGAGGGTGGAACCTCCGACGAGTCGGCTGCCCTCGAGGCGGATTTGCGCAGCTTGATCGACGAGGTTCTCTCGAGTGTCGAAGCGAGCTCTCTCAGCTAAACTCTCAACTTCAGGTTGACCCTCGTAGACCGCTCCAGCTCCAACTGGGCGGGAGAAAGGCGGCCTTTTCGTGAGCCACGTCTACTGTCCGGAGTGCGGATTCCAGAATCCCGAGGCGTCGAACTACTGTGCCCGCTGCGGCGCCCTGCTTGCGAACGAGGACCCGCGCGAGCAGACGGTGACGTTCACACCGGGGGAGGGAGAAGACACGGGCGGGCTCGCGGTCGACGACCTCGCCGTCACCGGTCCCGCGCTCGTCGTGCGCTCGGGCGGGGGGCGCTCCGGTGAGACCTTCCATCCGACGGGTGAGCGAACCGTGATCGGCCGTTCCCCGGACTGCGACATCTTCCTCGACGACGTGACGGTCTCGCGGCGCCACGCCGAGCTCGTGGAGAGGGAAGGGAGCTTCTTCATCGAAGATGGGGGCAGCTTGAACGGCACATTCCTGAACCGTCGCCGGATCGAGTCGGGCGAGCTCGAAGAAGGTGACGAGGTCCAGATCGGCAAGTACCGAATGACGTTTCTCCAGCGATGAGAACGCCGCGAGGCATGCAATGAGCACGCCGCGAGGCATGCAATGAGCACGCTACGCGTCCGGGATCGCCGAAGACATTCCCTGGCCGGTCGTGCTCCTGACCCGCAGCGGCCGCGAGTCGTCGTATGACTGCGGTGGCAGCCGAGATGAGCCGCCCGCAGCGGCTCTTGACGATCGGTGCCGTCTGCCGACTCCTGCAGAGCGACTTTCCCGACATCTCGATCTCGAAGATTCGCTACCTCGAGGACCAGCGGCTGCTCGAGCCGAAGCGCACCCAGGGCGGCTATCGCCTGTTCGGGGAGGACGACGTCGAGCGCCTGCGCACGATCCTGCGCCTGCAGCGGGACGAGTTCCTGCCGCTTCGGGTCATCCGGCAGGAGCTCGCGCAGCGTACGAAGGGCAAGAAGCGCAAGCGGCCGGTGGGGCTGTCCAACGGGGAGGAGGAGATCGGTCTCGCGGAACTCTGCGAGCGGGCCGGGATCGCGCGCGAGATCGCCCAGGAGCTCGAGGCTTACGGTTTACTCGAGCCTCGGCGCCGAAATGGAGAGAAGCTCTACGGCGACGGCGACGTCGAGATCGCGACGACGTGCGCGCGGCTGGCCCCGTTCGGCATCGCGGCGCGCCATCTGCGAACATTCCGGACGATGGCGGACCGGGAGGCGGGACTCCTCGAGCAGCTCGTCGCGCCCTCGCTGCGCTCGCGAAATCCTGAGCGACGCAAAGCCGGCCTCGAGGATCTGCAGACCCTCGCCGAGCTTGCCCAGGAGCTCTCGCAGCTCCTCTTCTGGCGCGACCTTCGCCGAGTGGCGGGCGCGTGATCGACCTGAAGGAGAAGATCAGGGACGTTCCCGACTTCCCTTCGCGCGGCATCGTCTTCAAGGACATCATGCCGCTCCTGGCCGACCCGCCCTCTCTCCAGGCAGCGGTCGACCAGTTGGCCGAGTGGGTCGAGCCCCGCCGTCCCGACGTGATTCTCGGCGCCGAGTCTCGTGGGTTCATCCTCGGCGGCGCACTTGCGTACAAGCTGGGCTGCGGCTTCGTGGCGGCTCGCAAGCCGGGCAAGCTGCCGTGGCGGACGGTCAGCGCGAAGTACGCGCTCGAGTACGGCTTCGACGTGCTCGAGTTGCACGCGGACGCGATCACCGGTGGCAATCGGGTGCTGATCCACGACGACCTGCTCGCGACGGGAGGGACGGCGAGGGCCAAGGTGGACCTCGTCGAGCAGCTCGGCGGGGAGGTCGTCGGGCTCGCGTTCCTGATCGAGCTCGCGTTTCTGAACGGCCGCGAGCGGCTTGCGGGCTACGACGTCCACTCGCTGATCCAGTACTGAGGTCCGCTTCCTCCGCTACAACTTAGAGATGTACGACGCTCTGCGAGCCGCCTACACATTCACCTGCCCGGTGCGCGGACGGGTTGCGGTGCGACTGTCGGCGTTCAGGACGCTCGAGCGCTTGCCCGGCGCGGCGCACCCGGCCGTCTTTCGCGTCGCGTATTCGTGCCCGTGCGGGCGGGAGCACCCCGGTCTTGTAGCGCACGACGACCTCGACTGGGCGCCCCTCGGGGCGGGGGAGGGGCTCTTTCTGAACCTCATGACTGCCCGGGTCGAGGAGACGGCGCCTGAGCTCAGCGAGCTCGCCGCCCGGCGGATCGGCCTCGGCGAGTGGCCGTGGAGCTTCTTCTGCTATCCGGAGGAGCGGTCGCGGCCGGTGTTTCCCTCGTCGTTTCGCTTCCTCGCGCCGGCCGGACGACGCGGCATGGTGGGGCTTGCGGTTCGCTGTCCCGCCTGCAGCGCCGTCTCGGTCAACCTGGTCTCGGCGGAGCACGTCGACTTGCCGTTCCACAACGATCGCAGGGTCGCCGTCGTCGACCATATCTTTCGAGAGGATGCGGCCGGGATGGTTGAGCACTTCCGAGACGAGCTGGACTCCGCCGCGTTTGACGTGCGGCGGCTCGAGCTCGAGTAGAGGTGTCGGCCCCGGGCGAGCCGGGTAGTACCCGGGTGGAGGTGGTGCAGTCGTGTACGGCTTGACGCGAGGGACGATTACGCTGATCGGCGCGGCAGCCGCGGGATTTCTCGTCTGGCTTGCCGTCCACGTGACCGGCGACGCGGTCGACACGAACGGCGACTTCTGGGTCGCGGTCGGCCTGGTGGCGGCGGCGGGTTTGATCGTGGCGCTGTCGCAGCTGCTCGGTGGATGGACGAAGTGGGGTTGGCCTCGGGTCTCGGGCAGTGTGTACATGCTGGCGTTCCTGCCCGTGCTGGTGGTCGCGGGCTGGATCCTGGCTTCGGTCGAGCCCGACGGAAACTGGCTGCGCCGCCACGTCTTGAGCTGGTCGGACGACATCGGTGTCGGGGGTCTAGTGTCCGACCTCGGACGGCTCTGGCCCGTGCTTGCGTTCGCCATCGGCCTGTTCTTCGGTCTGACGTTCGACACGACGGGCCCGCGGACAGAGCCCCTGTTCAGGCGAAGCGGCGGCTCGGCGGCACTCCCGGGACCGCATCCCCTCGAGTCGGCACCAGCGCCGAGAGCCGAGAGCCGGACGGACTTGCCGGGGGCGACGGTCGAGCGAGATGCGCCGCCGGCGCCCGATGCTCCCGCGCCAGACATTCCGCCGAGGGACGGCCGGTCCGAGCCCTGAGTTGGCGGGCTAGGGGTTGCGCGTCCGTCTGCGCCGACGCGGCTGTTCCTCGCCGAACACGCGCACGAACAAGAAGATGGCGAAGCCGGCGAGCGCCGCGAAGATGAAGGACGTGGCGGCCGCAACTCCGACGGAGCGCAGGCCCAGCCAGATGAAGACGCCGAGGCCGAATCCCCAGAGAAACGCCTGGACGCCGGGGTCGACGCTCGGGGGACGGAGTTTCATCGCCGGCCGATGCTACCGCGTGGCGGCAGAGGAGGGCCTGAAGGGTCGCGCATTGCTCGACTTGACATAACACGCGTTATCGTGAATACGCAGTTTGGCTGCGGACGGCGTAGTCGGTTGATGCTGGTCGCATTCACCTGGAGCGGCCAGCCGCGCTCAAGGTGGTCAGATCCGGACGACGTCCACGGCAAGCTCGTCGAAGTCGCTGTCCTGGGTGTACACCGCACTTGCATGAGCACGCGCAGTAGCCGCAATCCAGGTGTCTTGAACCTTCGGACGATGCCCTGCACCACGAGCAGTCGCGACCAGTTCCGCGAAGGCGGACGCTACAACCTCATCGATCGGCAACGCGGCGTAGGTGGCCTGCGCTGATTGCAGCGTTCGCAAGCGCCGAGCCCGTCGTTCCTCCGTGGCGGCCATGTGCACGCCGAGCTGCAATTCGGCCAGCGTGACGACGGAAATCGCTGCCTCGTCGGGGAGACGGCCGCTGGCCAGCTCACGCTTCTGCTCATCGGCGATGAACACCGACGTGTCCAGCAGACCTCTCACAATTCGTCGACGGTGTCCGCCAACGCCTCGGCGAGCTCGTCGCGCAACGCAGAGTCAGCTTGGACCAGGGCATCGACCACGCGCTGGCGCGCAACCCACGTATCGCGCGCGGGGAGCGGTGCGAGCTCGGCGACCGGCCGGCGGTCGACCGTCACGCGCAGACGCTCGCCGGCCTCCACCCGACGAAGAACCTCAGCGGTGTGATTGCGCAACTCACGAACTGAGACGGCATCCATCTGCCAGGCACCGTAGCACACCAGCTACAGGCAGACTCATCACGCCGAGTTTGCTGGAGCGGTTGCCGCATACCGTTCTCACGGGCCGGAACGTCATCGAGCGCTCTACGTACGCCACCCCCCGCGACGTGGTCGAGTCGCGGGGGGTGGCGTGGCGGGCTGAACGTGTTGTTTTGCGGCGCTAGAGCCGTTCGATGACCGGGCAGTTCACGACGATGCCGGTCGACCCGTACGGCTTGCCGTCCGGGCCGGTGATCCAGCCCTCTTTCACGAGCGTGAGGATCTGGAACTCGTCGATGACGCGAGCCCGGTAACCGCGGCTGACCGCCTCCGGCGTCCAGAAGCCCAGATTGAGATCCCACGCTGGGCTGTAGTCGTTCGAGTTGTTCGGGACGCCGCCGATCGCGTTCAGCGGAGGTAGCGGACGGCCGTTCGCGTCAGTATCACTTAGCGCGCTGTTCAGTCCCTGGCGCTGCGGGTTGTCGCGGCCTGTGGGACCGTTGGCGGTCACGAACAGTCGCTCGACCGCGCTGAACGCGCTGTCATCGCGGCCAACCGCCAGATCGCCGAGTCGCGGGGCAAACGTGCCCTTGTCGAGCGTCGCGACCATGGCATCAGACGACTCCGTGCTGATGTAGTTCACGACCTGGCCGAAGCTGAACACGGGCGTCAACTCCAGCGTGACCGTGCCCTGACCGTTGCTTTCCGCGTTCGGGCAGATGTGCACCACCCGGTCGGCCACCAGGTTGTAGTCGGGCTCCCCGGTGCAGAACTTCTGCAGTGTGTCCGCGTCCACTCCCTCGGCCACCACCGGAGCGTTGTAGATCGGGGTGCCGGGTTGGTTGGTGATGCGG
>JBBRYW010000103.1:0-11365 GCA_038237235.1 Gaiellales bacterium | reverse complement strand
GCCTCTGGCCCTCTTCGCGCTCCCCAGCCCGGCTCGTCGCGAGCTTGAATCCAAGCTCGGACATTGATGAGCAAGCCTTCCGACCTCCTGCGCCTCGGACCACCCAACTTCGTGGCTGGTGCTGGCCATTCGACTCTTGAACGCGCGCCGGCCCCGCGCTTGAATTCGGTGATGGCTACTCGCGCAGAACCGCTAGCAGGCGCGCGCGAATCAGCAGGCGCGCGCGAATCGCGCGGCCGGCGGAGTAAACCTCGCCACCTCGGCGGTCCGACGCCTCGGGCAAGAGGCATTCCCGGTCACGATCGGCGTCCTCTACGCGATCGTGCTCTTGCTCGTCCTGCCGGGCGAACTCGTTCTCAGGACAGCTGGGCCACCCTCGTCGCCGGACGCGAGATCGCAGAGCCCGGGATTCCCCACCGCGAAACCTCGACCATGATGGCCCACGGCGCCCGCTGGATCGACCAGCAGTGGCTTGCCCAGCTCACGTTCTATGAGCTCTTCCGGGCAGCCGGCGCTCGGATGAGGCAGACTTACCTCGACCCCGATCACGCCGTCCTGGTTCGGACCGGGGTGCCGCCCAAGTGATGCGCATTCTGCTCAGCGACCCGAAGCAACTCGAGGAGTTGCGCGCGGCCTTGGAGAAGGCAGAGTGCGTTTCCGTGCCCGTCAGCAAGGACATGCTGCTTGTTCTTCCCCCGCTGGCGCTCAGTGAGCCGGAAGCCACCACGGAGATTGCGTTCTTTGTGAAGGCGTGGTGCGCGTGCCGCCCCGGTTTGAACGTGGAGCTCGCCGCGTGAGGCGAACGCTTCCCCGCTCTGTTGCCTAGGCGACCTCGAAGAAAGGATTGACGACGATCCCGTGCTGGTACGCGTAGCGCGTCGCCTCGGTTCGATTCGCGACGCGCAGCTTCCGGTAAATGTTCGTCAGGTGGAACTTCACCGTCTGCTCGGTGATGAACAACTCGGCCGCTATCTGTTTGTTTGAGAGACCACGGGCGAGAGCCGTCAATACGCGCATCTCAGATTCCGTCACCCCGGCGGTCTTGGCCGCATTCTCTTCGCTGGACTCTCCTGAGCCGAGCACCTGGAAGACGGTGCCCGCCATGGCCTGCCGCAGAGCGGAGGCGAGGTCGCGCGGATCGACGTGCTTGACGACGAAGGCGCACGCGCCATGCTTCAACGCCGTCTGGATCTGCTCCGGCTCGTCGATGCCGGAGAGGATGACGACCTTGATGTTGGGGTGGCGCTCGCGGATCTTGCCGAGGCACGTCAAACCGTCCATCTGAGGCATGCGGATATCGAGCAAGACGAGATCGGGCTGCGTCCGGCCGATCATCGGAAGCGCCTCGCTGCCCGTCAGGGCCTCACCGACCAGCTCGATATCCTCGGACTGCTCGAGCGTGAGCCGAATCGCATCGAGCATCAATTGGTGGTCGTCAACAACGACAACTCGGATCTGTCCCACCGCCGCAGCCCTTCTACTCCGTCCCCGCCGCCGGGAACGTTCGCTGACAATGCTCTCCCGCCCTGATCTTAGGCGTCTTTTCGCCTTTTGTGAAGATCCGCGCTTTTTCGGGTTCTTCGATCCGCGTCAGCGCCGCTCGGGAGAGCTGCCGCGAAAGCGACTAGAACATCGTAGCCTCGAGGCGCCGACCCCGTTGCGCCTGCTGTGCGCCGCGCCCCTCAGTAGTCGCTGTCGGTGCCCCTGCGGCCGCGGCCGCCGAGGTCCTTGTTCGACTCCATGTCGAACCACATCGCGAAGAGCGTGAACTGCGAGCCGAAGGTCAGCAGCAGCGCCACGAGCACCACCGACGCCGCGGTGATCTGGTTGCCGAGGATCCGCAGCACGACCTCCGTGATTCCGAGCGCGAGCCCGAGCACGGTCATCAGGATCCCGAGCACGTAGAAGAAGACGAGCGGGTGGAAGTCGCGGATCACGTACTTCTCGCGCAGGCGCCAGAAGAACCCCTTGATCAGCAGCCACGAGATGCGCGGAATCACGCTCGGCAGGCGCATCGCCGAGCGCTCGCCGACGCCGTAGACCGGTCGCGAGGGAAAATCGCGCACGCGGGCGTTCCAGATGTTCAGGTGCACCAGCATGTCGTTCGGGAAGCCGTAGCGACGGTAGATGCGGTCGAGGTCGAGCCGCTCGAGCATCGGCAGGCCGATCGCCGTGTAGCCCGACTGCGAGTCCGCAACGTGCCAGTAGCCGGACGCGATCTTCGTCAGGAGCGATAACACGGCGTTCCCGAGATAGCGGTGGCGGGGCATCTCCCGCCACGCCTGGCCCGTAAAGAGGCGGTTCGCCTTCGCGTAGTCGACCTCGCCGCGCGCGACCGCCCGCACGAGCGTCTCGAGATCGGCGGGATCCATCTGGTTGTCTCCGGCCATCACACAGACGACATCGATCCGCTCCTCGATGGCACGCCGGTACCCGGTCAGGATCGCGGCGCCGACGCCGGCGTTCCGCTCGTGCCGCACGACCTCGACTCTGCCGTCCCCGATGCCGCGGGCGCGTTCCGCCGTCGCGTCCCGCGATGCGTCGTCGACGACGTAGATGGTGTCGACGAAAGCCGGAATCCCGGCCAGCGTCGTGGTGATGAGCGCCTCCTCGTCGTAGGCGGGGACGACGACCGCGACGTGCTTGCCGTCGAGCATCTGGACGCCTACGCCGAGCGGCGGCGAAGCGGCGGGAAGCGATCCAAGACGAGAGCCGCGAGCGCGCCGAGCAGCAGCCCGATCACTCCGCCGACGAGAGCCGAGTTCCTGGCGCTGCGGGCGGTCGTCTCGACCGAGAACGCCCGGCTTGCGATGCGCGGGAGCTCTACCTCCCGCGCTTGCGTCAGCTGCTGCTGAGTGACCGCCTGCTGCGTCAGGAGGCTGCCGCGGCGCTGCTCGTCGTTCGCGACCTCGCTGACGAGGACGAGTTGCTGGAACGGGTCGAGGCGCGGAGAGTGCAGCGTCCGATTCAGGGCGCTGATCCGCCGCGAGACCGTCGTCAACTCGCGCGCATTGGACTCGAGCAAGACTTTGAAGACACGGATCTTCACGCTCGGGAAGCGTGAGACATGGCGAACGACGTACGCGGCGAGCGCATTCGCGGCCGTCGCGGTCTTCAGCGACCGGTGGCCGGTGAGGGTGATGTTGACGAGCGTCTGCGGCCCCTTCGCGCCTGCGCTGCCCAGCACGGTTCCGCCTGATACCGGGGCTGAGGAGATGCGTCCTCGGAGATCAGAAGGGCGGAGGCCTGCGGCCCGGGCCGCCTCCCGGATCGCGTCCTCCGAGCGGACGGTCGACGAGACGAACCGGGGGTTGGCGGCGATGCTGGTGATCGAGGTGCCGCCGGTCGACAGGGGATTGCCGAGGTAGACGAGTGCCTTTGCTTCGTACGTCTTACCGCCGCCGAACGAAAGCGCATAGCCGAGCAGTGCCCCGGCGACGAGGCCGAGAGCCGGCAGCCACCAGCGCGCCGACAGCCGGTTCCAATACTTGCGGAGATCGACGTCCTGCTCGACGTCCAGCTCCGGCAGCGACCGCGACCCCGGCGGGCGAAGCTCGGTCTCGGGGCTCATCGGGCGCCGACTGTAGCAGCGCCGCGCGCCGGCTCAGGCGCCTAGCGGTCTCCGGGCTCGCTCGCCACCGGCTCAGGCACGTCCTCGGCGAACGGCTCGAGTGTTCCGTCCTCACTCGGCTTCAGGCTGAGGTGGGACAGGAATCGAGTCATGACGAGACCCTCGCGAAACTCGCCGAGGCGCGGGGCCGGCTCCTCGCCGTTAGCGATCGCGATCGCGAGCTCGGGATAGCGGCTCCCCGCGGCTAGCGGCAGCGGAAAAGCGCCGCCGAAGCGGGGGTTGACGTCCGTGACCTCGTGTCGGCCGCCCTCCTCCCGGAAGCACTGGATGTTCGCGGGACCGACGAGCGGCAGCGACTCGGCCACCTCGCAGGCGAACTCGATCAGATCCCAGTCCTTGACCGTCATGCCCTTGATCGACTCACCGCCCTTCGATTCGATCATCGTCCGCGGAATCGCGTTCAGGCAACGTCCATCGAGATCGCAGAAGACGTCGATCGAGAACTCCTCGCCCCTGCACAACCGCTGCACCATCGAGTCGACCGGCGTGTAGGCGAGGAAGAACTCGAGCTGCGCGTGATCCTCCGCGCGATAGATGTGACGCGAGCCGAAGCCATGGCGGGCCTTCACGAGCACGGGGAACTCGACGTTCTCGGGCAACTCGTCCGGCAGCCACGTCGGCGGCGAGGGGACGCCTCGCTCCTCGAAAAGACGATGGGCCAGGAACTTGTCCGCCATGCGCTCGACGACGTCCGGGTGCGGTAGAAGAACCGTCGCGGCGAGTATCCGCCCCGAGCGCGCGAGGATCAGCTGGTCGAGATCGGTGAGAGGCACGATCAGGCGGACGTCGTGCGCGGCGACGAGATTCTCGAGCGCCGGCACGTACGCGGGATCGCTGACGCGGGGCACGAAGGCATGGTGGCCGGCGTGGTAGAGCGCCGGGGCGAGGGGATTGATGTCGGTGGCGATCGTGGTCGCGCCGGCTCGGGAGAACGCGGTGACGATGTCGACGCGGGCGCCCACACAGGTGAAGAGGACTGCCGTCACGGCGGAGAATGTAGCCCGTCGCGCTTCGACGGCCTCCAACCTCCGGTTTCGCCCTTGTAGGTTCCCGAGAAGAGCGCGAGCGGCGTCCCGAGCAGGATCCGGAGATCGACCCGGGGCGATCGATGCTCGACGTACCAGACGTCGAGCTCGATTCGCTCGTCCCACGGCAGCGCCGCACGACCGTGGATCTGTGCCCAGCCCGTGATCCCCGGCTTGACGTCGAGCCGGCGGCGCTGGCGCTCGGTGTAGCGCTCGACCTGGTAGCGAAGGGTCGGCCGTGGGCCGATCAGGCTCATCTCGCCCCGGACGACGTTTAAGAGCTGAGGCAACTCGTCGAGCGAGAGCCGGCGGAGCACGCGGCCGACGCGGGTGATCCGGGGGTCGCCGCGGTCGACCGCGAGGCCGGCGCCGATGCGCTCGGCGCCGACGACCATCGTGCGCAGCTTGAGGAGGTCGAACTCCTCGCCGGCGAGACCGACGCGCCGCTGCCTGTAGAGGACGGGGCCGCCGTCTTCCAGCTTGATCGCGAGCGCTGCGGCCGCGAGTGCCGGCGCGGAGAGCGCGAGACCGAGCGACGCGCCGGCGAGATCGGCGGCCCGGTTCACCGTGGCCTCGGCGGAAGGTGCCCCTCAAGGACCGGACCCGGGACTGTCCCCGGTCCGGTCCCCGCGGGGCAGTTCGGACCGGCCCCCGCGGAACAGGCCCGGCGTGTCAAGAGGGTGCCAATTCGTTCGCGAGAGTTGACCGTCGCCCCGGCGGAACATGCCCCTCAGGGACCGGACCCGGGACTGTCCCCGGTCCGGTCCCTGCGGGCCGGTTGAGCCGGGTCACCGCACCGGCGATCATCTCGTCCCCTCGGCCTTGCTCCAGACGGCGGGAACCCCCGCCCGCAGGTAGTTGCGCAGCGCGACGACGGTGGCCCACGTGACCAGCGTGTAGTAGTAGGCGAGCGCCGCGCCCGGGACGGGCGCGCGGCGGCGTCCGGCAGCGGCGAGAGCGAGGAACGCCGCCTGGCCGGCCAGGGCGAGACGGTAAGCGCCCCCGCGCCGTACAAGCGCCAGGCTCGTCCCGAGCAGCGTTAGGTGCGCCACGCCGCTTCCGTAGCGCAGCACACGGTGCGAGATCATCGCCACGAGGTACACCGGCGGGAGGTCCCTCAACATTTCGCCCTCGAGAGTGATCGCCCAGCAGTGCTCGAACATGCGCACCTTGCGCCGGTACTCGTCCTCCTGGTCGCGGGAGGGCTTCTCGAAGGCATGCGCCTCCGGCTCGTACACGGCACGGCGGCCGCGCTGAACCATCACGTAGGGAAGAGCCAGGTCGTGGCCGAAGCGCGGGTCGACCTCGACGTAGTCGCTACGGCGCACGGCGTAGATGGAGCCATAGCCGCCGGTGACCGAGCCGAGCTTCGTTTCCTGAGCCCGCAGCCAGACCTCGTACCGCCAGTACGCGCCCTCTCGGTTGTCCCCCTCACCCCCCTCCAGGCGCAGCTGGCCCATGACGTAGGCGACGTCCCCGTCGGCGAAGTTGCGAGCCAGCTTGGCCAGCGCGTCGGGCCCCCACGTCGCGTTCGCATCCGAGAACGCCAGGATCTCGCCGCTCGTCAGCGGCACTGTGTAGTTCTGAGCGGCCACCTTTCCGCCTCTGGGGCAGCGGACGAGTCGGATCCGCGGCTCCTCCTCCGCGATTCGCTCGACGATCTCGTCCGTTCCGTCGCTCGAGGCGTCGGAGGCGACGACGATCTCGACCAGGTCCGCCGGGTAGTCGAGCTCGAGCAGGTTGCGCAGCCGGCGCTCGATCACGGCGTCCTCGTTCCAAGCGGCGACGATCACGCTGACGGTCGGTGTCACGTCTGCCTTTCGAACCTTTCGCTCGCGAAGCCTCGCGCCGAGGCCCGCCGCGGCCGGGTAGCCCGCATGCGTCCAGACGATCGCCCCGAGCGACGCCCAGAACGCACTCCTCAGGAGCACGCCACCTCCCTCAGAAGCGCGCGGTACCGCTCGACCGCGATGCCCCGGTCCGCCCTCTCGACCGCGTAGGAACGCGCCCGGCGGCCCATTCGCTCCAGCTCGGGCCGCCGCTCGTACGCATCCCGGATCGCTCTCGCGAGCGTCCCCGGGCTGCCTGGAGGCACGACGAGTCCGCAGCCGGCCTCGCGAACGAGAGCCGCGGTCTCGCCCTCCTGCTCCACCGCCGCGATCACGGGCCGTCCGGCGGCGAGAACGCCGAGGATCCTGCTCGGGACGACGTAGCCCGCAAGTCCGGCCGTTAATCCGACGACATGCACCGCTGCGGACGAGAGCGACTCCGAGAGCGAAGAACCGGGCTGGTAGGGCAAGAAGCGAACTCTACGGGCGCCCACGGAGCGGGCGAGCTGCACGAGAGCGGCGTGCCGGGCCCCCGAGCCGACGATCACGACGTCGAGTCTCTCGAGATCCTCGAGCAGCGTCGCCGCCCTCACGAGCGAGTCGAGATCCTGCGCGTGGCCGACGTTTCCGGAGTGCATGACGACGAAGCGGCCGGCCAGCCCGTGAGCCCGCGACCAGTCGTTCTCCTGAGGACGGGGCTCGATCGCGACGGTGTCAACCCAGTTCCCGATCACCCGGATCCGCTCGGGAGCGACACCCTTCTCCACCAGCCGCCGGCGCATCGTCTCCCCGATCGCGACCACCCGCTCTGCGCGGCGGAGACCGAGCCGGGTGGCGCGGCCGAGAGCGTCGACAGCCCGGCCGGGCCGGAGCTGGCCGAGAGCAAGCGCTGCCTCCGGGAACACGTCCTGACACACGACTACGAGCGGCGCGGAGAACCGGCGCGCGACGACGTGGGCAAGGGCGGGCAGAATCGGCGGGTTCGTGAAGCAGAGGACAGCGGCCGGCCGTCCGCCGAGCATGCCGGTGGGGAGCGCGGGAAGCGCATACGTCGCGTAGTTCAGGGCCCGCGGCGCGAGCGAGCCGCGGGCGAGCGTGCTCGAGGGCACCCGGACGACCCTGACTCCGTCGATCCACTCGCGCCCAGGCCGCCTCGCGCCCGGGGCTCGGCCGGCCACGACCGTAATCTCGTACTCCCCCGCGAGTGACTCGCAGAGCTGCGCGAGGAGCCTTCCGTCCGCCTCGACGCCAGGCCGGTAGTACTGGTTGAGCACCAGAAGACGCGTCATCGGCGGGCCGACTTTGGTATCACAGCGGCCCGCCCGTGCGGATCCTCATCGTCGACACCTTCTACCCGGCCTTCCTTGGGGATCACTATGGCCGGAGCCCCGGCCTCGCGAGTCGACCCTACGCCGAGCAATGGCGAGCCCTGATGGGAACGTTCTTCGGCACGGCGGACTCGTACTCGTACCACCTGCGACCGCTCGGCCACGAGGCGCACGAGGTCGTGGCGAACTGCTCGCCGCTCCAGCAGGCATGGGCGGCGGAGAACGCCTTCCGGCCCGGCCGCCGGCGCCCGCACGAGGAGATCGTGCTGGCGCAGGCACGCGATTTCTCCCCCGACCTCGTCTACGTGCAGGATCTCCACTACCTCGGCCGCCGAGCGCTCCGTGCTCTACGCGAGGTCGGCGGCCGGCTCGTCGGCCAGATCGCGAGCGCGCCGCCACCGGCCGGAAAGCTTCGCCTGTTCGACCTGATCCTGACCTCGTTCCCGCACTACGTGGATCGCTTCCGCCGGCTCGGTCTGCGCAGCGAGCTCTTCCGGATCGGCTTCGACGAGCGCGTGCTGACACTGCTCGACGAGGAGGAAGCGCCCTCCGGGATCGAGGGCGCCGTTTTCGTCGGCGCGCTGAACCGCCGCAGGCACCGCAGCGGGAACTCGGTGCTCGAGCAGGCGGCCCGGCGGGCGCCGATCGACTTCTGGGGCTACGGCGCCCGCGGCTGGCCCGCGGACTCGCCGGTTCGCAGGCGCTACCACGGCGAGGCCTGGGGCCTCGACATGTACCACGTCCTGCGCGCCGGCCGGATCGCGGTCAACCGCCACATCCGCGAGGCCGGCGGCTACGCGAACAACATGCGCCTGTATGAGGCGACCGGGGTCGGCACGATGCTCGTCACGGACGCGAAGGCGAATCTGGCCGATCTGTTCGAGCCCGGGCGAGAGATCGTCACCTACCGGAGCGCGGACGAGCTGGCCGACGTGGTCAACCACTACGTAACCTCCGACGACGAGCGGCGCGAGATCGCCCACGCAGGGCAGCGGCGCACGCTCCGCGAGCACACGTATGGTCAACGGATGAAGGAGCTCGTCTCGATCCTGGAGGCAACCGCGTGACCCGGCCTGACCTCACCGGCCACTTCGGCGGCACGAGCGTCCTCGTCACGGGCGGTCTCGGCTTCATCGGCTCGCACCTCGCACGCGAGCTCGTCGAGGGGGGCGCCGAGGTCGTGCTCGTCGACTCCCTGATCCCCGAGTACGGCGGCAGCCCGCGGAACATCGCGGGCCTCGAGGGCCGACTGCAGGTCAATATCTCGGATGTCCGCGACGAGCATTCCCTGCGAGCGCTCGTCCGGGGAAAGGACTACCTGTTCAACCTGGCGGGGCAGACGAGCCACCTCGACTCGATGCGGAACCCCTACCCCGACCTCGAGATCAACTGCCGCGCCCAGCTGTCGATCCTCGAGGCCTGTAGGCACAACAACCCCGGGGTGAAGATCGTCTTCGCCTCCACGCGGCAGATCTACGGCCGACCGCAGCGCCTGCCGGTCGACGAGGATCACCCGCTCGTCCCGGTCGACGTGAACGGAATCAACAAGACAGCCGGCGAGTGGTACCACCTCGTGTACGGACAGGCCTACGGGCTCCGGGTCTCAGTCCTGAGGCTGACGAACACCTACGGCCCGCACATGCGGGTCTCCGACGCGAGGCAGACCTTCCTCGGCTACTGGATCAAGCAGCTCCTGAACGGCGAGCCGATCGAGATCTTCGGCGACGGCTCGCAGCGGCGCGACTTCAACTACGTCGACGACGCGGTCGCCGCCTTCCTGCTCGCGGCGACCCGGCCCGAGGCCGACGGGCGGGTGTACAACCTCGGCGACCGCGCTCACGTGAGCCTGCTCGAGCTGGCGCAGCTGCTCGTCGCGCTGAACGGGCGGGGGGATCTTCGCACCGTTCCGTTCCCGCCCGACCGGAAGGCGATCGACATCGGCGACTTCTATGCCGACTACGGCCGCATCGAGCGCGAGCTCGCCTGGAGCCCGACCGTGCCCCTCGAGGAAGGGCTCCGCCGCACGCTCGATTTCTACCGCGAGCGCGGTGCCGAGTACTGGACCCAGGGGCCTGGCTAGTGCGCGTCCCGTTCCTTGGGCTCGACCGCCAGACGGCCGCCCTCCGTGCCGACCTGGACGCCGCTTGGGCCCGCGTCGCCGGGAGCGGCCGCTACGTCTTCGGGGAGGAGCTCGAGCGATTCGAGGCCGAGCTCGCAGCGTACTGCGGAGTGCGCCACGCCGTCGGGGTGGCATCCGGCACCGACGCGATCACGACCGCGCTCGCCGCGCTCGGGATCGGACCGGGCGACGAGGTGATCACCGCCGCGAACACCTGCGTGCCGACCGTGGTCGGAATCGAGGCGACTGGCGCGACCGCCGTGCTCGCCGACGCCGATCCGCGGCGGTTCACGCTCGACCCGGCCCGGCTCCACGAGGCGCTCTCGCCCCGCACGAAGGCGATCGTGCCGGTTCACCTCTACGGCCAGTGCTCGGACATGGCCGAGATCGGGAGGATCGCCACCGAGCTGGGCATTGCCGTCATCGAGGACTGCGCACAGGCGCATGGCGCCCGCCTCGGCGAACGGCGGGCGGGCTCGCTGGGCGCCGCGGCAGCCTTCAGCTTCTACCCGACCAAGAACCTCGGCGCCCTGGGGGACGCGGGCGCGGTCACCACCGATGACCCGGAGGTCGCCGAGCGGGCGCGCCTGCTCCGCAACTACGGCGACGGCGGCCGCTTCCACCACGTCCTCCGCGGCCGGAACAGCCGCCTCGACACGCTGCAGGCGGCACTGCTCCGCGCGAAGCTCCCGTTCCTCGAGGCGTGGAACGAGCGGAGGCGCGAGATCGCAGCCCGGTACACCCGCGCCCTCGCCGGCTCGGGCGTCGAGCCCCCGGTCGAGGCGTCAGGCGGGCGGCACGTCTACCACCTGTACGTCGTCCGCACCGAGCGCCGGGACGCCTTCCGTGCTGCGCTTGCCCAGTGCGGGATCGAGACGGACGTGCACTACCCGCTCGCCGTCCACGAGCAGCCGGCCTACGCACAGCTCGCGCCCGGCGGGCGCGAGCTGCATTCGAGCGAGCGTCTCGCCGCGTCCGTCGTCAGCTTGCCGCTGCATCCTCAGTTGACTGACGAGGAGGTCGGATACGTCGCCGAGGGGGCCCGGGCCGCAGCGGAGCGTCACTAACATCCCGCCTCGTGCCCACGACCATCCTCGGCCTGAACGCGTACCACGGCGACGCCGCCGCGGCGCTCGTGATCGACGGACAGCTCGTCGCCGCGGCCGAGGAGGAACGCTTCAACCGCGTCAAGCACTGTGCCGGCTTCCCCTACGCGGCGGCAAAGTGGTGCCTCGCGGACGCGGGTCTCGCGCCGGGTGAGCTCGACCTGATCGCCGTCGGACGCGACCCGCGGGCACACCTCCCGCGCAAGGTGCTGCGCGCGCTGCGTCACGGCGTCCGGCCCGGCTTCGTGCGCCATCGCCTGGGCAACATGGCGAAGATCCGTGACGTCCGGACCGAGCTCGGAGTCGCGCTCAACCTCTCGCCGGAGG
>JBBRYW010000102.1:0-11366 GCA_038237235.1 Gaiellales bacterium | reverse complement strand
AGGCGCCCGGCGCGCTCGCCGGCCGTCACCTGCACGCGCAGGTTGCGCGACCCGTAGAAGAGGTACTCGCAGCCGCGCAGCGTCATCCGACCCCTGACCACCGTCGCGTGCGCGCCGAGCGAGGCCCGGCGGTAGGGCGCGCCCAGCACGGCAAGGCGCCGGCGGGAGCGATCGGGCGTCTGGTTCCAGAAATGAAGGCAGGCACGTCGGGCAGCGCCCGCGTAGGGACGAGCGAGGTGGCGGCGCGGCCGCGAGTGCGGAAGAACGTGCGCGCGGAGCTGGCCGTAAATACCGAGACTCCCGATCAGCTCCATCTGTGGCGACCAGCAGCTGCCTACGCGCGTGAGCACCCTGCGCCCCTTGTAGCGACCCTTGAGCGTCAAGTCCCACCAGGACTGCGATCCCCCCTTGCGGTTGGCCGGCAGCGGCCGAAAGAGGACGTCGGAGTGCTGCGCAAGCGCCGCGCAGGCACGCGCCGGGGCCGCGATGTCGCCGCCGGGCGGATTGCAGCGAAGCGTGAACGTCGCCCGACCTACCCAGCTGTTTGAGCCGCTCAGCCGCAGCGCGGTCGTTCCGTCGCCGCGGCTGCCGCAGCCGCCCGCAAGCGCGGCGACGGCGAGCACGACGAGGATCGACCTAGCCATGCCCGTACGGGAAGAACGACTCTCGCTGCGCCCACTGCCCACCGACGGGCGAGCGACCGCGCCACGCGTTCCAGACGATCAAGAAGGGAACGCCCGCGGGGTCGTCGGCTTCCAGATAGAGGCCCTCGTACGCTTCGGCATCGCGGCCGGCCAGCTTGCGGTATGGATCGATCGCGCGGACGAGCGCCGGCACCTGTCGCGCCAGCGCCAGCTTGTGCCGCGTGCGAACGACGATCAAGGGCGCGAGCTGCCGCGGCCGCAGAACGCGCAGGTGGCCGACGGAGAAGCCGAGCCGCTTCGATGCGTGGCGCAGGCGTCTTGCCAGTAGTCCGACGGGCGGGCTGGGGAAGCGCGTTCGCAGATCCTGCCTCGCGCCTGCCCGCAGCGCCTGCCGCCAGATTCGCCGCAGCGTCAGCCGCGCCTGCAGGGACTCCGTGCGCGTGTGCACGATCGATTCCCTGTTTGGGAAGCGTGGCCGAGGATGCTTGGTCGGGCTGGCCCCTCGGGACACCGCAGCGACGGCGAATGAGCCGGCCGCGAGCGAGGTGACTGCGAGCGCCACCAGAACCCAGGCCCTAACCACCGACGCCCCAGAGACGCCGCTCGAGCCGGCGGTTGCCGAGCCGAAGTTCGTTGCGAGTCAGGAGTACGTGCCCGTCCTGACCCACCTTCGCCGTCAGCACTGCGAGGGCGTCGAGCTCCGAGGCGCTCGGCCACAAAGGCCTGCCCATCCGGTCCCAGCGCCATCCCGGGCGCTCGCAGGCGAAGCTCGGGCCTCGCTCGACGTGGACAGAGCAAGGGAGGCTCGAGGAGCCGAAGGTCTGACTGCCGATCCCGTAGTAGCCGTGCGGCGCGCGCACGAGGAAAACGTTGCGGGTAACGCGGGAGGCGGAGCCGACGCGGTAGGCGGCTGCGGCCCGGAGCACCGTGAAGCCGTCACCCGTCCGCTCGCCGGCGCGCAGGCGGCGAAAGCGAAGTGAGGAGACGACGTCCCAGATCGCGCGACGATCACGAGCGGCGGCGTCCGGGCCGAAGGCGACGATCGCGACGAGCGGGTAGCCGTTGGCGGAGAATATGCGCCGCCGCAGCTCGACGCCGGGCAGGTAGCTGGAGACCGACCGGTCTGGGGGCGGAAAGCGCGTGGCGAGAGCAGAAACCGGGGCTCAGGGAGATCGAGCTCGGGCCTCATGCCGCCGCCGCGGTGCTCGAGCTTGAAGAAGACGGAACGCCGACCGAGCGCGCGCAGATCGCCCTCCAGCAGGCGCGGCGGCAGCCGGCGATTCGAGACGGCGACGCCGCTGAGGGCGAGCCGCAGGTTGAGATTGCGGAAAGGGACGAGGCGGAGGCGCACGGGCGCTCGGACGGTGAAGCCGAAATGGGGATCGACGTAGCCGCGTTCAGCTTCGCGGTGCGAGCTCCCTCCGCGTTCGGCGCCGAGGATGAGACCCCCGGCCATGGCGGGGCCTGCAAGGACGAGGGCGCAGGCGAGGGTGATCCTTTTCACAGCACTCTGGATACGGCGCTGTTCACCGATTCGTCACTTCGTAGGCGAACGGTAACGGTGCTCAGTTAGCGAAATGTAACGGCCTGCCGCGAGGTCCAAGCGCGAGTTTGCCGTGCGGCGGCGGTTCAGGTAGGCGACCGGAACGCGGTCACAAGAACCGCGCGTTGTGGATCAATAGGAGCAATGAGCGAGGACCAGTCCTTGACTGACCGCCAGCTTGCCCGCCGCGCGGCAGCCGGCGACACCGATGCGTTTTCGACGCTCTACCGCCGGCACGTCATCACGATCCACCGTCGCCTGCTGCGCGCGGCCGGCGACCGCTCGCTCGCGGATGATCTGACCGCGGAGACGTTCGCAACCGCGCTCTTGAAGCTTCACCGCGTGCGCGCGAACCGGGACGACTCAGTTGCTGTCTGGCTGCAAGCGATCGCTACCAATCTCTACAGGCGGTACCTGCGGACGCAGCGGATCGAAACGGCTGCTCGGCAAAGGCTCGGACTCCCGTGCGATGAACGCGGCGAGACGTCCGAGCGAGTGATTTTGCGCCTCACAGCCCGGGAACTGCGGCCCGCCTTGCGGACGGCACTAGACGGGCTGCCGCGCGATCAGCGCGCCGTCGTCGAGCTGCGCATCGTCCACGAGTTGCCCTTCGACGAGATCGCGACGCGAGTCGGTTGCTCGCAGCTGGTGGCGCGCAAGCGGCTCTCGCGCGCGCTACGCACCCTTTCCGTCGAGCTGCAAGGAGGAGTCTGAGGATGAGCACGAACCCGCTGCCATTGACGCTTGAACGGATCGAGCGAGAGCTTTGCGCGGCGTTGCCGCGCCACGTGGCTCGCCGCAGGCGGTTGAAGGTTCGGCTTGCTGCCGTCTTCACGATCGCGCTTGTGGTCGGTGGCGGCGTGGCTGCTGGCGCCAACCGCCTGCTCGCTTCTGTGGACGCGCCGCGGATCGCGCATTCCATCGACAGCGAGCTGGCGGCGAGCGCAAACGTGCACGCGCTTGCCGGCCTGCCGCTTGCGGTCGTGTGCCCCGCCCCGCGCGGCCAAGGCATGCGATGCCGCGCTGCAGCGAGCACGTCGGCGATCGCGGATACGGAGAACGCGTTCGTGCGCGTCGACCACGGCGGCCTCGATCGCTTGCCGGTTGGCGCGCCTGTCTACGCGACCGGCGAGCTGAGCTGCAGGCCCACGGCGTCCGAAGGCACAACCATTTGCTCGACAATCACCGCCGAGCGGCAGCCTCTACGCGGAGCCGACCAGACCGTCGTCGCGGGGTACCAGCCGCTGGAGGTTCACCTTGTCGGCGGTCGGGGATTCATTAGTCCGCCAGAGGTGGCGGTGACGCCGCTTGAACGCGCGCCGTAATGAACGTTGTCAGTGGGCCGGACGCTGACCGCGTAGAGACGGACTGCCTCCTCCGAGAACTCCCGAACGAGACGCGACGGCCCTGCGTCACCGAGGGTGAGGGTGGTCACATGCCCTTACGATGTCGGCTCGTTTGAGCGCCGCTCTAGCAAGGACGCGAGCGCCCCCTCTTGCCGCCTAACGAAGTCCGGGCTAGGCTCGGGCCTGGGCAGCCGCTTGCGGTCGGCCGATAAGCCTTGCAAACTTCGGCTTATGTCGCCGCATCGGCTCGGTTTCACCGCCTTCGCGGCAGCTGCTGTGCTCGCGTCGCTTGCGCCGGCGGGCAGCTCCTTGCCCCGCGAGCACGCCCGCCATTCGGCGCTGCCGACGATCGTCGGCGGCCTTCCCGCGCAGCGAGCATTGCTGCGCCGAATCTTGACGAATATGGGACCGACGCGGATCGTTCGCGTTTCCTTTGCCGGACCGGACGCCGCCTGGCGCCCGGTTTCGGAGAACGGCGTTCAGCTCACGTTCACTGCCGCAAGCCGCAGCGACCTACTCGCGAGCTGGCAGGCGGCCGTCGTCGGCGGCGTCTTCGCCGAGCGCTCGAGCAGCGCTCACCTGCCACCCGTGATCGTGCTTCAGCTACCCGACGGAACCGGGGGCCGGATTGGTCCTCCCCGTCGAGCGCGCACCGGGCTGTCTCGCGTCACGGCGAAGCAAGCGGCTGCGCTGAGCGAGCGGGTGCGAAAGGCAGCAGGTGCTGCAGGAGCAGCGGTCGACGAGCTCCGCGTCTCACGTCCCTACGGGCTCGCCTTCGCCATCGTCTTTCGTGTTGGCGACCCGGCGCAGTTCATGAAGCATCGCTTGCCCGGCTTCGTCTACAGCTTCCGCGACTGGACGCGCTACGAGGGCACATACATGCGGATCGTCGATCGCAGCGGAGGCTTCGTTTGGGAAGACAGCCTCGCAAGCCGGATCGGCATGATCTCGATGCGCGTGCGGCCGGATCTTGCAGGCTGCGACCCGATCCCGCGCCACGGAGTCGGCGAGCCCCCACCCTGCCCGGCGCCTTAGCGCGAGCTCAGGGCTGAAGTGCGGCCGGCGCCAACAGCGCTTCGTCGGACCAGCTCATTCGGCCCGAACGGCAATCGTGGGCTCACCGGCCTGGTCAACCACTTCCTTCTTGTACCGTCGGCGCGCATGACCGCGATGCGCGAAGCGCCAGCGGTATCCGCGACGTACGCGATCCGGCGGCCGTCGGGCGACCAGCTCGGCTGGCGCCCGTCGGCGAGGCGGCGATGGGCGCTGCCATCGAGCTTCATCACGGCGACCGCCGGCTTGCCGGTGCCGTTGGCCCGCTGCTGCGTGAACAGGAGCCGACGGCCGTCGGGCGACCAGTCGGGCTCGGACTCGTCGATCTTCGGCGTCGCGCGCAGTCGCCGCTGCCTCGTGCCGTCGGCGTTCATGACGGCGAGGTCGGGACCGAATGGATCGATGGACCGCGTGAAGACGAGACGCCGGCCGTCAGGCGACCAGGACGGGTCGGTGGCGAACTGAGCGAGGGGCTGCTCGCCTCGCGAGGGGGTTAGCTGCCGCCGCTCGCTGCCGTCGCTGTTTGCGACCACGATCGCAGCGTCGCTGACGAAGGCGATCCGCCGGCCGTCGCGCGACCAGGCGACATCACTCTCGGAGAGGCTCGCCGTCGAGGTGATCTCCGCCTCTTCGGCATAGACGTACGCCGCACGAAGATGTCAGCCCTGGAAGGAGCCGCAGGTCGTCTGCATTGGGTCGCAAGCGAGAACATCCGCAAGAAAGCTAGCGGCCCGCGGCGACCAGGCGGGGTCCGCGCCCAGGCGACAAAGCTCGGCGCCCGGAGCCTGTCGGCGCACGTCACGTGAGCTCGCCAGGAACGCGCTCGAAAGCGATCGCCCGTCCAGCTGGCGACCAGGTCGGGTCGAGATCGCCGGACTTGAGAGTGCAGGCGCCGGCAGCCTCCGGCGCTGGGAAGGCGAGGAGGCTCGCAAGAAACCGTAAGAACATTGTTCGGCTTCATGACGGCGGCCGGAGGGCGGAGGGCAGAAGGATCTCGCGCAGCGTGGCTTACCGCGTCCGCTTACGCGGCCTCTCATGTTGGCGCAGCGAAGCGCTTGCACGGGGAATCCCAATCGAGTACGGCGCCCGGGGAATCAGCTCCATCCCGATGACGCGCCCGCTCGCGTCGTAGGCGACGAGCTTTGCCGGGTACTTGATGCCCGCGACTTGGAGCGCGAAGGCGTTGTTTTTGATCGGCACCTGCTCGGCAGCGCCGTGCGCGAAGTAGAGACGCAGCGTCGCGACGTCGTCGGAGACGGCGCCAACGACAGCCGGAAACTGCGAATCGGGCCGAGAAGCGGCGGCGAGCAGGATCGGGCCACCGGGCGTTCCGGCCGGATCCGCGATCACCATCCGCTCAGGCCGCGCTGCGAACAGCTTGTCGGGCGGGCCGCACGCTCCGCGCAGGGCGTCACTTTCGAGCGGGGGCAGCGCCTGCACGCAGAGCAGCGTCTTGCCCCGGTTCCCCGAGCCGCCGTATTGCTCGGCTTCTACACGCAGGAGGGTGAAGCCGACGCGGTACGCGCTTGCGGGATCGGGCTGCACCGCGCGGGCGAAGTCCGAGGAACCAGTGTGCTCGATCATCTGATCGCGGTTGCCGAACGCGTCACCGCGAGACTCTCGCCGCAGCAGCCAGCCGATCGAGCCGCCAGCCGGCTCGTAGTCGAGCTGCACCGGCCCCGGCAGGTCGCTGGCGACGAGCGACTTCGTGGCCAGGTCGCGCGCCGAGCTGATGTAGCGGATGTCGGGATGTAAGAGCGGCACGGCGAGGTGATTTCCGTCGCTCAGTTCGGCCAAGGCCGCAATGACGGTGTCTCCTGGGTCGCCCTCGCCGCTCGGCGTCAGGGCGAGAAAGCCGCTGTTCGCCAGGCGAGCGCTGATCGAGCGACCGCCAAAGGTGCGAAGCTTCATCGCGCTGACTTCGTCGCCGACAAGACCGAACGTTGCCTGCACCGACCCGGTCGGCCGGTAGTCGCGGCACACCTCGCGGTCGTCGCAGCGAGGATCGCCGCCGAGGTCGTAGCGAACGGTGCCGGCGACGACCGCCGGTGCGTTGATACTCGCCAGCTCGCGCCGCGGCATACAGACGGGTGAGCGGTGATCGGAGCGGTAGTCGGCACGCACCAGGCGGAGGCAGATCGAGTCGCCCTGCCGAAAGCCGAGCAGATCGAAGCCGAGCCCGGCCGCTTCGCCGTGCAGCAGCAAGCGCAGGTCGGAACCAGCGGGGAACTTGGCGTAGGCGGCCGCGTTCGCCTCGGCGAAGGAGCCCGAATCCTGAGCGGGCGCCACCTCGCCGGGCGCGCCCGTCAGCCAGCCGCTCAGCCGTGCGAGGAAACCGTCGGTGAGCGACTGACCGGCCGAGGTGCCGGCGAGAACGACGAGCAGCGTCAGCGCGACAGCAACGATTGTCGCCGCGCGACGGCGCCTCTGCGTAAACGGCCGCCCAACGTCATTCCCGCCTGAGCCGTTCGTGCTCGCCTCGGCGTGCTGCGGCGAGAGCAAAAGCGCGAGCAACGTCTGTGCCTGGGGTGAACGCCCATCAGGCAGATGCGCGGCCGGCGCCGGGTTGGCCCGGGCAAGCGCGTCCAGCGGGTCGTACGGGGCTTGGTGAACCGCGCTCACGTCCTGTTCTCCTTGCGTAGGTCGTCGGTGGCCTGCGTAGAGGTATGTCCGGTCGGATCCTGTTCTTTCGCGAGCTCGTCGCGCAGCCGGCGGCGCGCGCGGTGCAGCCGCAGCGCGGCGGCATTGTCCGAGCACGCAAGCACGGTTGCGATCTGGCGGGGGGCAAGCCCTTCCCATGCGGCAAGACGCAGCACCTCCTGATCCATGTCGTCGAGCCTTCCCAGTGCGCGAACGACGCTCGCGACCTCTTCACGAACCTCCGCATCCTCACGGGCCCCCGTCAGGCCCGGCAGCTGCGTCAGGCGAGAGCGCAATCGAAGCTCGCGTCCCTCGCCACGGTGGTAATTGAGCAACGTGCGGCGCGCGACGCCGTAGAGCCAGGGCAGCGTCTCGGGCTCCGGCGGGACAGCAGCGATGCGCCGCCAGGCGACGAGAAACGTGTCGGCCACGACGTCGGCGGCGTCCGCGGGCTGAGACGTTCGCCGGACCGTATAGGCGAGCAGCGCCTGGTAATGGCGCTCGTAGAGGCGCCGAAAGCGACGTCGGTCGCCATGACTCATGCTCGGAGGTCAGTCGGTCGCATCAACGGCGTCCGAGAGCTTCTGTCCGGCCGGCGCTGATTCTTTCAGCTGCTGCGCAGGCGCGCTCAGTCCGGGCGGCCTGAGGCGCTACCGGCCAGCGCGGTTGCACCGCTACGCGCGGTGCGCGTGGCACGACGGCGCCCTTGCTAGCCGCCGGCGACGCCCGAATACACGTCGAGCAGCTCCAGGTTGGCTGGCGGTCGCGAGAGGTGACCCAGATTGCGGCCGGTGTGCAGGTCGAAGACCGCTCGCGGAGGTCCCGGCCGGAAGACGAGCGTATGCAGGTAGTCACCGACGATGACCGGGCGCTGGATCCTCATGCCGGGGTAGATGCTGAAGCGGCGCCGACCCGAGACATCGTATGCGCGCACGCCGACGCCCTCGAAGTGCCGCGCGCGAACCGTCGCGCCGTAGACGAGCACCGTGTCGGAGGCGTACTGGAACGCGTTGCCGCTTCGATCGAGCGGGTGGGCGAGCCAGGTATGGGTGTCGACGAGCCAGACGCCGCCCAGGATCGAGACATTGCCGCGGGGCTCGCGAATCAGCCCGGCGACGCCGAGGTAGTGATCGCCGACCGGCGCCACCTGCAGGAAGCCGATGGCAGCCGGCCGAACCCCGCTTGCGCGGAAGCGCGGCGCATGGACGGTGACCGCGAGGCTCGCGAGGTCGACCTCGAACACGCGTCCGCGCTCGGTCGTGAGGAACACTCGCCCGCCCGAGGGCTCGAGCGAGAGCGCCGTTTGCAGCCGAGGGCCGCCTGGGCGCGTGCGTCCGACCGGAACGCGAACGGTGCGAAAGGAGCCGTCTCGGCGCACAACCCTCACCTCGAGGTAGGGCAGCCGGTGGTCGGAGTCGCCGAGCGCCAGCACCCAGCTGTCGCCGGCGACTCCGTCGCCCTGCACGCGGCGCCTGGAGAAGCTGCGCCGGGCGAGCACTCTGCGCGAGGCGACATCAACTGTGAAGAGCGAGCGGCCCTTGACCTGGCGGTGGTAGGGGCCGCCCATTCGCTGCGTCAGCGCAAGCAGGCGGTCATTACCGAGCCAGGCGGCGCTCCCAATGCGGCGGTTCGGCCCGGGAACGAGCAGGAGGTCGCCGATCACCTTCAGCGCGGGGAGATCGACGAAGCGAAGCCGCGCGCCGTCTCGCCTTGCGAGGACGAGGCGCGAGCCATCCGGAGAGCGCACGAGCGGCCTCCACTCGCCGAGCCGGAGCCGCTCGCCGACGGGCCGTAGCGTACGCGGGTCGAGCTTGACGAGCGTCGAGCTCGTGGAGGTGTAGACGATGCCACCCTTCGCGGCTTGCTGCTGCGTGGGAGCTTGGCTGACGAGGATCCCGAAGACGGGCTTGTCGAGCGCGACCGACCCGAGCACGACGCCGCCGGTCGCGAGCGCCAGCGCGGATGCAAGGGCTAGGGAGAGCCGCAGCATGGACTTCCGCCGCCTTGCCGGCGCTTCGCCTGCCGCGGCGAGGTCGCGGGCGATCTCGGCGGCGGCGCCGAAGCAGGCGACGGCCTGCCGCTCCGACTGCTCGCGCCTTTCGCCTTCCCGCCGGAAGCGGCGCGCGCGCGCGTACAGATGGCCCCGTGCCTCACGAGCAATGCGTCGATCGTGAAGACCGTGCCGGGCCAGCTCGCTCGCGAGCTCAGCGAGATAAGCCTCGATCGCGGGCGAGCGCCTCATCCTGCGCCCTCGAGAATCAGCTCGACATTCGCCGCCAGGCTGCGCCAGGCCTGCTCGCGCTGCTCGAGGTCACGCTCGCCGTCCGCGGTCAGCCGGTACACCCGCCGGGCGCGCCCGACCTTGGCTGACCAGCGACTTGCGAGCAGCCCCTCGCGCTCGAGGCGATGCAGCGCCGGGTAGACCCGTCCCTCGGCGAGGTCGAAGCTGCCGTTACTGAGCCGGCGGATCTCATCGATCAGCGCGTAGCCGTGCAGCGCGCGCCGTCCGAGCGAGGCGAGCACGAGCAGATCCAGCACGTCGCGGTCGATACATAACAGAATAAGGCATAAAGTTGTTAGGCGTCAAGCCGTCACGGGAGCCGCAACCGACGCATCGCCCGAATCTCGCCGCCTGCGCCGAGCGCACGGACGACAATCGGCCGGTCGGTCGCTGCGGGCAGCGCCGCGAGCAGGACACCCTCGACCGGCCGGACGACCAGTGCTCGACCGTCGTGGAGACGGACGCTGACCGAGGCGACACCGGCGCGGACCTGCCCTTCCAGGAAAAGGTCGCCGCCTGCCTCGTGCGCGGCGGCATCGAGCACGGGACCGCCCCGGTAGCCCTTGGGCAGGCAGCCGCTTCCTCCGGCGCCGCCGCTGTAGCTGATCCGCCAGCAGCGGCCGCCCGCGCTCGAGGGTCCGACGCGGAGCACCGCCTTGCCGCCCTGTGAGCCCGTCACAACCTTCGCGACACGCTGCTTGCCGGGCAGAGGCCGCGGGCCGGGGTCACTCAGAGGATCGCGAGCGAAGGTCTGCAGGCCGACCACGCGGCCCTGCGCATCGTAGGCGACCATGCGAGCCGGGAACGTCGTCCGCGCGGCCTGCAGCAGGTAGACGTTGGCGCGAAGCGGCACCGCGGTCCCCTGTGGCCAGGTAGAGCTCCATGCGAGCGACGTCGTCGGTCGCGGCGCCCGAGATGGTCACGTACTGGTCGCTGCCACCGAAGCCAACCGTGAAAGGTCTCCCCGGGAAGAAGCTGCGCGCGGGCGAGCAGCCGCTGCCGATTATGCCGGGAGAGATAACGCCGACGCAGATGTTCTGCTCATCGGCGGAACCTGGCGGAGGGTCGGCCAGCGCGAGCAGCATGCGCATCGAGCTGCTCGGGTCAGGCTCGAGGACGCGCGCGAAGACCTGTCCGCCGCTGATGTTCGGCGAAATCGGCAGGCGGGTCAGCCCGAGCTCCTCCGGGGAGTGGCCGCGCGGCTCGTGGCGCTCGAGCCAGCCGATCGAGCCGCCTGCTAGCTTCCGCTCGATCTGCGACGGCCCGCTCGGCTCGCCGCGAGCGGCATCGGGGGTCTGCGACGTGCCGAAAGGAGCCTGTGCGAGCGGCACGTCGATCCGCTGTCCGTCTTCGCCGAGCGCGAAGGCGCGCCGCGTCCGCGTGCCCACCGGTGGCCGCTCGGCGACGAAGAGGAAGGCGTTACTGGCGACGAGCGCCTGGTGCTCGCCCCGCTGATCCTCGAGCAGCAGCCTGCGCACGCCGTCGGCCACAATGCCGGCCGTCGCCTGCGCTCTCGCCCGTGCGTAGCTGTCAGGCGGAGCGTCGGCCGGCAGCTCCCCGGCTCCGAAGGGGTGGTCGGTCAAGACGACGAGGGCTGGTGCGCGCGCGCTTCGTAGCTCGCGAAGCGGCGCGCAGCTCGTCGCCGGCGCGTTGGCGCCGTTGCCCTCGGCGCCGGGTAGACCGCGCGCGACGAGGCGGAGGCAGAGCGAGTCGCCCGTGCGAAAGCCAAGGAGCTCGAAGCTCGCGCCCGCGACCTGGGTCGTGATCAGACGGCGCAAGGCCGGGCTGTCGGGAAACTGCGCCCAGGATCGGGAGTTCGCGCGCTCGAATTCGCGCTGCTCCTGCGAGGAGGCGGGCGT
>JBBRYW010000101.1:0-11469 GCA_038237235.1 Gaiellales bacterium | reverse complement strand
GGCTCGACATTCACGTTCGAGCTTCCGATTGCGGCCGGCACGGACGACGCTGACGTCTCCGCGCACCGGCGCCGGATGTTTGCGTAGAGGCTTCTCGAGCGGAAGGCTCGCGGCGACGAGCTTCGACCTCGAAGGTTGGCAGCGGCCTCGGCGGGGCGGTAGAATCGTTGTTCGGATGACCCATACGCTCCGCGTCCGGTGTCGCCGCACAAGCTCCGGCTTCGTCGTGCACCCGCTCCGCTGCAGCCGCAGGGAGATGGTATGACGCCTACGCTCCGCGTCCGGTGTCGCCGCACAAGCTCCGGCTTCGTCGTGCACCCGCTCCGCTGCAGCCGCAGGGAGATGTTGGTATGACCCAGTCTGGGACCATGCGCGTCAAGAGCGGCCTCGCCGAGATGTTGAAGGGCGGGGTGATCATGGACGTCACGAACGCCGAGCAGGCGCGGATCGCCGAGGATGCAGGAGCCGTGGCCGTGATGGCGCTCGAGCGCGTGCCGGCGGACATCCGGGCGCAGGGCGGCGTCGCGCGCATGGCCGATCCCGACAAGATCCGGGAGATCCAGGAGACCGTCTCGATCCCCGTCATGGCCAAGGCCAGGATCGGCCATTTCGTCGAGGCGCAGATTCTCGAGGCGCTCGAAGTGGATTACATCGACGAGAGCGAGGTGCTCACGCCGGCGGACGAGGAGCACCACATCGACAAGTGGCAGTTCACGGTTCCGTTCGTCTGCGGGTGCCGCGATATCGGGGAAGCGCTGAGGCGAGTCTCCGAGGGCGCGGCGATGATCCGGACGAAGGGCGAGGCCGGAACCGGCGACATCGTGAATGCCGTGCGGCACATGCGCTCGGTGTTCGGATCGATCCGCCGTCTTGGGGCCCTCTCCCCGGATGAGCTGCATACCGAGGCCAAGAACGTTCAGGCTCCTTACGAGCTCGTGCGCTGGGTGGCCGAGAACGGCCGCCTTCCGGTCGTCACCTTCACCGCTGGTGGCATCGCCTCACCGGCCGACGCCGCGCTCTGCATGCAGCTCGGAGCCGACGGCGTCTTCGTCGGGTCCGGGATCTTCAAGGCGGGGAACCCGTCCGACCGCGCGAAGGCGATCGTGGAGGCGACGACGCATTTCCGCGACGCCGAGGTGCTCGCGCGCGTCTCGGGTGGCCTCGGAGACGCGATGAGCGGTCTGTCCGCGGCGGCGCTCGATCCGGCAGAGCTGCTCGAGACCCGCGGCTGGTAAATCACAGGGGAAACCAGGTTTCCCCCATGGAGCCCCCTTCTTCCACGAAGGCGGCGATCCCGGCCGCGGTGAGCCTCTCGCCGGGCAAAGCCCGGCTTCGGCGGCTACGCCGGGCGAACCCAAGGCGGCAAAGCGGGGTGAACTCGAGGCGGCAAGGAGGGTGGTAGAATCCGCCGGCGCAACGAGGGCGCACCCGGTCCGCGGGAAGGGCTGAGCCCGCCTCGACGAGGTCGCACGGCCACGATCTCTTTCCTGCCCGAAGCGCGGACGTCGGGCCTCGTGGAGGGAGGTCGCCGTGAATCTCGAGCAGCTTCGTAAGCAGGCGAAGGAGCTCGTCAGGGCAGTGCGGGACGGCAACGAGGAGGCGATCGCGCGCGTACGCGCGCACGTTCCGCGGCGGGAGCGGTTTCTCCTGGCGGATGCCCAGCTTGCGCTCGCCCGCGAGCACGGCTATCGCAGCTGGCCCACGCTCGTTGCTGCGGCGGAGGCGTCCGCCGACGCGTTCGTCGTCGCCGCAACCTCGGGCCGACGCGATCGCGCCGAGCGAATCCTCGGCGCGCGGCCGGACATCGAGCGGGACCGCTGGGCGCGCCTCGCGCTTGGCCGCGGCTGGGACGGTGAGCCGAACGAGGTTGGCGGTCCCTGCGCCTGGGCGCCGCTGCACTACGTGTGCCACTCGTGTTTCGCGAGCGTCGAGCTCGCAGGAGAGCTGCTTCGGCGCGGGGCGGACCCGAATGCGTATTTTCCGAACGAGTACGGCCCGATGTCCGCGCTCTACGGTGCTGCGGGTGTGCTGCACGATTCCGCGCTAACGCACTTGCTGCTCGACGCCGGCGCGGACCCGAACGGCGAGCCGCAGGGCGGCGACGCGCTCTACCACTCGGTCGAGGCGGAGGACACGGCCTGCCTGCGGCTGCTCCTCGACGGCGGAACCGATCCGCGTGGCACGAACGCGCTCATGCACGCGCTCGACTACCCTCGGCTCGAGCACGTGCGCCTGCTCCTGGAGGCGGGCGCGGACCCGAACGAGGGCACCTCGGTCGTGCACGCTGTGCGGCGCGGACGCGACGCGGAGACCCTCCGGCTTCTCGCCGAGCGCGGCGCTGATCTCGATCGCCGCGGCGGCGAGTGGTCGACGCCGCGTGGTCAGTACAAGACCGCGTACCAGAACGCCGTCCTGCGCGGCCGTGACGACCTCGCCGCGGTGCTGGCCGAGCTCGGCGCGTCGACCGAGCTCACGCCCGAGGAGCGCGCTGTTGCAGACGTCGTCCGCGGCGAGCGCCCGCCCGAGGGAATCCCGGCCGAGCTGAGCCACGACGCGCAGGAGGCCCTCGCTGTCGCCGCGCTCGGAGGAGCGCTCGACCTCGTTGTGGACCTCGTCGGCCCGAGCTTCTTCGGACATCTCGGCGGGGGGCCGCCCGGAACGCTCCTACACCACGCCGCCTGGGTTGGAAACGCCGAGGTCGTTCGCGGGCTTCTCGCCCGAGGCGCCGATCCGCTGGCACCGTCCGGCGCGGACTTCGACACGCCGCTCGCCTGGGCAGTGCACGGTTCCCGGCACAACGATCCGAGCGGTCGCGACTACCTCAGCGTCGCGGAAGCGCTGCTCGCGGCGGGTGCGGAGCTCGAGCTGCGGTTCGCCGACGAGGCTGCGGGCGAGCTCGCGGGCTGGCTGGAAGAGCATCTCTAGAATCGAGCTATGGAGCATCGACCGAGCATCGGCGTCCTGGCCGTGCAGGGGAGCTTCCGCGAGCACGGGGCGATGCTGCGCCGGCTGGGAGCGAACGTGGTCGAGATCCGCAAGCCGGGGCAGCTCGACGGGCTCGACGGGCTCGTCATCCCCGGCGGCGAGTCGACCGCAATGGCGCGGCTGATCCGACTCTACGAGCTCGAGGAAGCGATCGACCGCTTCGAGAGGCCGATTCTGGGAACCTGCGCGGGGATGATCCTGCTCGACCGCGAGCATTTGGGACTCGCGGACATCACCGTTTTCCGCAATGCCTACGGCCGGCAGGTCGCGAGCTTCGAGGCGGATCTGCAGCTCGCCGGACACGAGGTACCGCTGCGCGGCGTCTTCATCCGGGCCCCGCGGGTCGGCGAGGTCGGCCCGGGTGTCGAGGTGCTCGCCGAGCACGGCGGCGAGCCGGTGCTGCTTCGCGACGGACGAATCCTTGTCGCATCGTTCCATCCCGAGTTGACTGACGACACACGAGTGCACGAGTCGTTTCTGAACCTCGTGCGGGAGGAGGCAAGTGTCAGGGCATAGCAAGTGGTCGACGATCAAGCACAAGAAGGGCGCGCAGGACGCGAGGCGCGGGAAGCTCTTCTCGAAGCTGTCGCGGGCAATCATCGTGGCGGCAAAGGAGGGCGGGGGAGAACCGGCGGCGAACCTCGCGCTCCAGAACGCGATCGAGAAGGCGCGTAGCTACTCGATGCCGAAGGACAACATCGAGCGCGCGATTGCGCGAGGGGCCGGCTCGAGCGCGGAGTCGAACGACTTCGAGCAGGTCACCTACGAGGGCTACGGGCCGAATGGCGTCGCCCTGATCGTCGAGGCGCTGACGGACAATCGCAACCGGACCGCGTCGGACGTGCGTCATCTCTTCGCGAAGAACGACGGCAACCTGGGCGGCTCCGGCGCCGTTTCGTGGCTGTTCGAGCGCCGCGGCGTCGTCCTCGTTCCGGCCGACGGGGTGGACGAGGATGAGCTGCTGCTCGCGGCCGCCGAAGGCGGGGCGGACGATGTCAGCCGTGACGGCTCGAGCTTCCAGGTCGCGTCCGACGCCGAGAGCCTCGCTGCCGTCAGGGAGGCAATCGAGCAAGCCGGGTTCACGGTCGACTCGGCGGAACTGACGATGGTGCCGAAGACGACGGTCGAGGTGAGCGAGGAGTCGTCCGCGAAGAAGGTGCTCCGGCTCGTCGACGCGCTCGAGGAAAACGACGACGTGCAGGACGTGTACGCGAACTTCGACATTCCCGAGCGGGTGCTCGAGGAAGTCGCCTCTTAGCCGCCGCCTGCGGCGCCGACCGTCAGGAAACGCGGGCTCCGCCCGCGTTTCCATCTGGATCGACCCGTCGAGCGCAAAGGATAGTGTGAGCCACGTTCTTAGCTCTGGGACCGTCCGGCGCGCACGGGCGCGCTGGCGATCGACGTCTTGCCGAGGCCGGCGACTACACGGTACTGAGCGCGGCGCCCGATGCGGATCGAGTAGGCGCCGGTGAAGTCCGTTCTTGTCGACGTGACCTTGCGCCAGCTGCCGGCGCGGAGGCTCTCGAGGGTCACCGGCGTACGGATCACCGGGTGGCGAAAAGCGTCCGCGAGGATGCCATGGACAACACGGCCGCCCGACGTCGCGGCGGCAGAGATGCGGGTCGGAGGCAGATTGCCCTCCACGTGTACCCCTGTCATCGCCCGTAGTGCCTGTCCGCGATTCCACGTCGACGCGGGAACGGAGCCGAGCACGAGGTACTCGCCCGCGGCGCCCGCAGAGCTCGCCGTAGGGCTGGTCAGGAAGTTGACGATCGCGTACAGATGCGGCGCGACGGCGAACGCCATCGCGAGCTCGTGCGCCGCGTTCGAGGCGCCGGCTCCCACGGACAGCACGAAGTCTCCGTCGATCGTCCCCACCTGGCGTCCGAGCACGACGTGCGGGACCGACACGCCGCCGTGGAGCGTCTCGTCCCAGCTTCGGACCAGCCCAGCCCGGGCGGCCGCCTCGCTGCCCGTCGAGTGATCATCGAAGCGGATCGTCCAGCCGATCGAGGCCCGCCCGCCTTGTTCGCGCTTGCCGCTCGCCCAGTACTCGGGCCCGGTCCAGTCGCCGTGCTCCGCGCTCGCTGCGTTTCGCACGTAGTCGGCGGGGGGCGCCAGAGAGACGAAGACGGTCGGCGGAAGATCGACAGTGAGAGCACCTCCCACGTCCGCCAGGCGGACGCGGTCTACCGGCTGCGAGGCGGCTGAGACAGACGCCGCGGCGATCGAGGCCGCCGAGAGGACGAGCAGAAGGGTTCGGCCACGCATGAGAGGATCACGCTAGCAACGCGTCAGGCGCTCCCTTACTTGCCCGACGGCAGGGAGGAGTAGGGAAGAGCATTCGCGGGAGCCGTCACCGAGACGGCGCGGTTCGGGCCCGCGACGCCGAGATCGAACAGAACGTCCGCTCCGACGACGTGGCCCAGAGCGGAGTGTCACTCATGTTGCAGGTCTCTTTTGCTCGTTTCCTTCCTCTCGTGCTGCTGGTTTAGGTGCTCTGGGTGATGTCGCCGGACTGGGTCGCCGTCGCCGTCGAGTTGTCCGACAGGACGTTCAGGGCGACCGCCGCGTTGATCGGAGCGGCAATGTTCGCGTTGATCAGCGACATGGCAGTCGAGTTGTCCGACAGCACGTGTGATCCTCCTCTCGGTTCCTGAGCTCTACGCTCCCTGGTCGATTGCAGCGTCCTGAGCTGCGTCGGCGTACGCGGTGGCGTTGTCGGAGAGCACATTCGCCGCGACAGCCGCGTTGATCGGAATGGCGATGTTCGCGTCGACGAACGAGATCGCTTCCCGGGCGGGCAGCTCTTCGCCGTGCTGAGCCTCCAGCTCCTCCGGAGCCAGCTCGCTGGGCTCATGCGTCTCGTCTGCCATCAGCTCCTCTCCCGTTACTCAGGCGGGAGGGCCGGGTCGGTCAGCTCCACAGGTGGAAGAGGACCTCCCAGAGGTCCCTTCGATTCCCCGACTGTCGGTCACGTACCTGACCTCTGATGAATCTTTCCGATCTTCATGCCTGTCGTCTACCCCTCGGTCGAGGGACTAACACCCATCGTCAACGCAGGTTTACAGCAGCGCCTTCTGGACGGTAGATTCGAGACATGTCTCAGAGCGCGATCGACCTCGCTGCCCGCGCCGCGCAGCTTCGCAAGCCTGGCGACGGCCTGAGCGCGGTCGCCGCCCTCCGTCAGCAGCTCGACACGCTCGAAGGCGTGCACGTCGACAACGCGCTCGGGGCAGGCTGGTCGTGGGCACGCATCGCGCGCTCCCTCGGCGTCTCCAGGCAGGCGGCCCACAAGAAGCATTCTCGGCGGATTCGCGCGGCACAGACTGCTCGGCCTGCATCGGCGGCGCCCGGCCGGATGCTCGTCACCGCACAGGCGCGCAGGGCCGTTCGCTTCGCGCGTGAGGAGGCGCGCACCCTGGACGAGGCGGAAGTGTCGACCCGGCATCTGCTGCTCGGGCTGCTGCGGGAAGGCCACGGGCCGGCGGCCCGCGCGCTCGCTTCGAGCGGTATCGCGTTCGGCGCCCTTCGGGCCGAAGTCGAGAAGGGCCGAGCCGAGGTGCAGGAAGCGGCGAGTCTGCCGGAGCGGCTTCCGATCGCGCAGGAGTCTCGTCGTGTTCTCGAGCAGTCCCTCAGGGAAGCCGTTCGACTTCGTGATAGCCATCTCGGCCCCGAGCACATGCTGCTGGCGCTCGTGCGCGAGGATCGGGCGACGGCCGACGTGCTCGCTGCTCTCGGAGTGCTGCCCGGGGACGTCGAGAGGCGGTTGGCGAGGATCCTCGACGAACCGACGGTGATCTTCCAGTCCGACGAGGCCGGCTAGTGTCCGGGGCGAAGCGTACTGTCCCAGCGTGAAGGTCCTCGGGATCGACCCGGGCACGGCTGCGTGCGGCTACGGCATTGTTCTCCAGCGCGACGGTCGCCTCCGTGCGGTCGACCAGGGACTCTGGTCGACGAGCCCGCGCGAGCCCCTGCAGGAGCGCCTGCGCACGATTTTCGACCGCCTCGTCGACGTCCTCGAGCGGCACGAGCCGGACGCGGTCGCGCTCGAGGAGTCGTTCGTCGGCGCAGACGCCCGCATTGCGCTCTCGGTCGGGCAGGCGCGCGGCGCCGTCCTCGTCGCCTGTGCACACGCCGGGATTACGTGCAGTGAGTACTCGCCGGCGCGCGTGAAGAAGGCGGTCTGCGGCTTCGGCCGCGCTGACAAGGCGCAGGTCGCGCGCATGGTCGCCTCGATCCTCGACTTGCAGGCGGCGCCGGAGACGAATCATGCCTCGGACGCTCTCGCAGTCGCGATTTGCAGAGCGCTCGAGCCGCCGCTCCAGAGGATTGCGGTGTGATCGCACGTCTGCGAGGGATGCCCGTCGTTCGCTCGGACGAGTCCCTCGTCATCGACGTGGGCGGAGTCGGCTACCTCGTGCATGCGACGCCCAGGGTGCTCCGGGCGGCAGGAAACGGGGGTGAGATCGTCGTCGAGACGCACCTCCATGTTCGCGAGGACGCGCTTCAGCTCTACGCCTTTGCGGATGTGGAGGAGTTGCGGCTCTTCGAGCACCTGCTGTCGGTCTCGGGCGTCGGGCCGAAGGTCGCGCTCGCGATCGTCTCCGGCTCGACCACGCAGGAGTTGCGTCGCGCCATCGTCTTCGCGGACACGGCGCGCTTCCAGGCGATTCCCGGCATCGGCAAGAAGACCGCCGAGCGCGTCGTGCTCGAGCTGAAGGAGAAGCTCGCCGGCGACCTCGGGCCGATTCAGCTCGCGCCCTCACGGGGCAGCGACTCCGTCGCCCGCGATGCGCTCGTGGAGCTCGGCTTCTCGCCCGCCGAAGCGGAGCAGGCGCTCGCCGGGACAGACCCCGAGCTGGCGCCCGAGGAACGCGTGCGGCAGGCATTGAGGGCGGCGTGAGCACGCAGTTCCTGGCCCCCGTACCGCAGCCGGAGGAGGAGGAGCTGGAGCAATCGCTACGACCGCGCCGACTGGCCGAGTTCGTGGGGCAGGAGCGCACGAAGGAGCAGCTCTCGATCGCGCTCGAGGCCACCCGCGCGCGCGGCGATGCGCTCGACCACGTGCTGCTGGTGGGCCCTCCAGGGCTCGGCAAGACCAGCCTCGCCTACATTCTCCGCGAGGAGCTCGGGGTCGGCATTCGCACCGTTGCTGGCCCGGCGCTCGAGAGCAAGGACCTCGCGGCGATCCTGACGGGGCTCGAAGCGCGGGACGTGCTCTTCATCGACGAGATCCATCGCCTCAACCGCTCGGCCGAGGAGATTCTCTATCCGGCGCTCGAGGACTTCCGGCTCGACATCGTCGTCGGGCAGGGACCCGGGGCGCGCACGTTGACGCTCGACCTGCAGCCGTTCACGCTCGTCGGCGCCACGACGCGAACCGGCCTCCTGACAACACCGCTTCGGGACCGGTTCGGCATGACGTTCAGGCTCGGCTACTACGAGCCCGACGAGCTGGCGTCGATCGTGCGGCGCTCGGCGCGAATCCTCGGCGTCGAGATGTCGCAGGAGGCCGGGAGCGAGATCGCTCGCCGCTCGCGTGGCACCCCGCGTGTCGCGAACCGGATTCTGCGCAGGGTCCGCGATGTGGCGCAGGTTCGCCACGACGGAGCGATCACGACGGAGGTCGCCCGGGAGGCGCTCGCGCTGCACGAGGTCGACGGGCGCGGCCTGGAGCGGACCGACCGAGAGCTCCTCGAGACGATCGTGGGAAAATTCGACGGCGGACCCGTCGGTCTGTCGACGCTGGCGGTCGCTCTGGGCGAGGAGCCAGACACGATCGAGGACGTCTACGAGCCGTACCTGCTCAAGCTCGGCTTCCTGCAGCGGACGCCGCGGGGGCGCATCGTGACGAAGCTCGGACGCGCGCACATCGGTGCGCGGGACGCGGAGGATCAGCTCTTCTGACGCGCCCGCAGCCACTCGTCCCCGACGCCTTCGACGTCCCGCAGAGCCTCGAGCACGAGCGCTTCCGGCTGCGCCGGCTTACCGTGAACGACGTAATCAAGGACCTCGACGCGATCCACGCGCGGGTCGCGCCCGACGGCACGCCCGACCCGTGGCTCGGCACGACGCTCGAGCAGAACCTCGTCGACCTGGGCTGGCACCAGAAGGAGTTCGAGCTCAGGCGCTCGTTCGCGTACACGGTCGTACGGCCCGACGAATCGCAGGTGGTCGGGTGCGTCTACCTGTATCCGTCGGACGAGGCGGATGCGGAGGTCCGGATGTGGGTTCGGCGCGAGGCCTGGGAGGAGGGGCTGGACCCGCTCCTCGAAGAAACGCTCCGGGCGTGGGTCGGGGAGCGCTGGCCGTTCGAGCACCTCGCCTGGCCGGAGCGGGAGAGATGAGCGCTCAGCGCTTGAACCGAACCTCCCGCCAGGACGGCACCGGCGCGAGATCCAGCAGCGCGCGGTCGCCGCGCGGGTCCCGGTAGCTGAACTCGCTCGTACGATCGTCCCACGAGACCTCGAGCCGTCCGTCCTTGACCGCCTGGTCGAGCCAGGCGCCTCGAAAGACCAGCTTGCGGAGCCAGTAGACGAGCGATTCTTCTCCGATCAGGGAGATGCGCTCCCAATGCCTGACCACGTAGCGGCCGAGCGCGCTGCGCGATTCCTCGATCCGCGCATCCGCCGCGAGCTCGACGAGGTCGGCGATCTCGTCGTCGTCGAGCTCGCTCGACTCGACGAGGCCGAGCCGCACGGCGGCCGCCGTGACCCGCTCCTCGAAGTCGCGCGCATTGAACGCAAAGCGGAAGCCGACGAACTCGACGACGAAGTCCTCTCCCGACGTGTATTGCGTCTCACGCACGGGTCGCCCTGCAGCCGAGTCCATCGTTCCCGCAGGCCCGATCGCCACTCTCAGGCGGGGTGTAGAAGGTGTCACGCACGCGATCAAAGATAGCCTCGCGTCATGTCGTGGAGGCTCGCGCTGCTGTCGACGGCCTTGACCCTGGTCTCGTTCGCCCTCGCAATCTGGCCGTTCGGTCTCTCTGCGGGACGGGCGGCCCTGCTCGCGCCCGTGTTCGTTCTCACTGCCGGAGCGGCTGCGGCCATGATCATCGTCTGGGGGAAAGTGCTCCTGCAGGAGGTGCGCGGCCGGAGTGGCAGCCGGTAGCAGCGCCGTCCGGCGGGCGACCTACCGTGCGCTAACGTGCGGTCTCCTCGCTGGCGAATCGATCCCTGCTCACCCCGCGACGCAGGTGACCTTGCGCGCGCCCTTGGCGTAAGCGAGATCACCGCGAGCGTTCTGCTTCGCCGCGGTCTGTCCGATCCCGAGAGTGCGCGCGGCTTCCTCGCAGGCGAGCAGCCCCTCCACGACCCACACTCACTCGGCGACATGGACGTGGCCTGCGCGGCGATCCGGTGTGCCGTCGAGGCAGGCAAGCGAATCTGCGTCCACGGCGATTACGATGCCGACGGCATCTGCGCGACCGCGCTCGCAGTCGCGGTTCTCCGTGAGCTCGGCGCCGACGTCGAATGGCATCTACCGAGCCGGTTCGACGAGGGGTACGGCCTGAGCGGAAGCACTCTGACGCGGCTTGCCGAGGAGGGCTGCGGTCTCGTCCTCACCGTCGACTGCGGTATCACCGCTGTCGAAGAGATCGCGGAGGCGCGGCGGCTCGGGCTCGAGGTGATCGTGACCGACCACCACCGCCCCGGGGAGCGCCTGCCGGAGTGTCCCCTGGTTGTGACGCGACCTTCGGAGTACCCGTTTCCCGAGCTCTGCGGGACGGGTGTTGCGTTCAAGCTCGCCCAGGCCCTCCTCGGTCTCGAGAGCTCGGTCGTCCGGCGGCAGCTCGACCTCGTCGCGCTGGCCACGATCGCGGACGTGGTCCCGCTCGTCGGCGAGAATCGCTCGCTCGCGATCGCGGGCCTCCGTGCGCTCGCCGTCACGCAACGTCCCGGCCTTCGCGCCCTGATGCACAGCGCCCGGGTGGACGGGGCGTCGGTCGACGCCGGCGCGCTCGGCTTCCGGCTCGCGCCGCGGTTGAACGCGGCAGGGCGCCTCGGGAATCCCGCAGTCGCCCTGGAGCTCCTCCTCACCGATGACGCCGAGCGCGCTTCCGAGCTCGCGAGCCGGCTCGAGGAGCTGAACCGCGAGCGGCAGATCGTCGAGGAGCGCATGCTCAGAGAAGCACTCGGCAAGATCGCGGACTGGCCCGAGGCCGAGCGCCAACGCCGTGCGTACGTCGTGGCCGACGAGGGGTGGCACGAGGGCGTGATCGGGATCGTCGCCTCCCGCCTGGTCGAGCGTTTCTCGCGCCCGGTCGTGCTGATTGCCGGGACGGGTGAGCAGTGGAAAGGCTCGGGCCGCTCGATCTCCGCTTTCGATCTCCACGCTGGCCTGACCGCTTGCGCCGGCTACCTCGAGCGCTACGGCGGCCACCGCGCCGCGGCCGGCCTGTCGATCAGGCCCGAGCGAATCCCCGACTTCGCCGCCGCGCTCGCGGCGTACGCGGAGTCGAAGGTCGACCTTGCCGAG
>JBBRYW010000100.1:0-11528 GCA_038237235.1 Gaiellales bacterium | reverse complement strand
TGAGCCCGCTCCAGCGTTGCCCGTCGGAGCCGTGCCAGCTCGTCGCTTGCCGCCATCCGCAGGCCGACTCCGAGCTGGGTCAGTGTCGCAACAGATGTTCGCTGCGTTCGTGGCGCGGAACGATGTCCGCCACCGGACGCCCGTGCACCGTGAGAACGACACGCTCGCCGCTTTCGACCGCCGCGATGACCCGAGCCGTGTGGTTGCGAAGCTCGCGCACCGAGACGTCCATGTGGCACAGCGTAGCGCTCTAGGCCCGCCCCTCCGCCGGGCCTCGCCCGGCGCGATTCACAGCGCTCCGAGCTATCCTCACGCGCGGTGAGCGAACGGGCTCCTGTCACGGCCCGGCCTTCGGCTCAGACGATCGCCGGTTGGGTCGCAAGGGCGGTCCCTGTGTACCTGGCGGTGTGCCTTGCGATCGATACGCAGGTCGAGCTCGCGGGTCAACTCGTTCTCGGCGCGGCGACCTGGCTCGGTCTGCTGGCAGTTTGCGCGGTCGTCAGCACCGAACGGCGCGCGCAGGCGGCGGTGGTCGTGGCAGCCGCCACCACCGCGGAGGTCGTTGGATCGATCCTCTGGGGCGTCTACCGCTACCGGCTGCACAACCTGCCGCTCTTCGTACCTCCCGCGCACGGGCTCGTCTACCTCGGCGGGCTCGCGCTGAGCCAGGTCCTCCGCCGGCATGCACGGGCTCTGGTCGCGTTCGCTGCGACGGCCGCAACGGCGTGGGGGCTCGCCGGTCTGACGCTTCTCCCGCGCCTCGATGTCGCCGGCGCCTTCGGGGTCCCGCTGCTGCTCGTGTTCGGATGGCGCTCGCCGGCACGCGCAGCCTACGCGGGAGTGTTCGTGATGGTTGCCGCGCTCGAGCTCTACGGAACGGCAATCGGAACCTGGCGTTGGGCTCCTGAGCTCCCCGGGCTCGGGATCCCCGACGGGAATCCGCCGAGCGGCGTCGCGAGTGGCTACGTCTGGTTCGACGTGATGGCACTTCTGCTCGCTCCGCGCCTCAGCGCCGGCCTCCGCGCAGTCCGGACGCGGCTGCCCTCCTTGGCAGCGAGCTGAGATGCGAGACGAAAGCTTCGCTCAGGACGCGCTCGACGTCCTGAGCTCCCGATTCGGCTTCTCCCGCTTCCGCCCCGGCCAGCAGCAGGTCGTCGAGGCGCTGCTCGCCGGCCGCTCGGCGCTCGCGGTCTTCCCGACGGGCGCCGGCAAGAGCCTCTGCTACCAGCTCCCGGCGCTCCTGCTTGACGGCGTCACGGTCGTGGTCTCGCCGCTGATCGCGCTGATGAAGGACCAGATCGACTTCCTTGCGAGGCAGGGCGTCGAGGCCGCCCGTCTGGACTCGAGCCTCGGTGCCGATGAGCTTCGAGGCGTCTCGGAGCGGCTGCGGGCGGGGGCCCTGAAACTGCTCTACGTGGCCCCTGAGCGGTTCAACAACGAGCGGTTCCTGGCACAGCTCGCGCGGACCAGGATCGCCGTCTTCGCCGTCGACGAGGCGCACTGCATCTCCGAGTGGGGCCACAACTTCCGGCCCGACTATCTCAAGCTCGCCACGCGGGCACGCGAGCTCGGGGCAGAGCGCGTGCTCGCGCTGACCGCAACGGCCACGCCGGCCGTGGCCGCCGACATCCGAGCCGGTTTCGGCATCGACCCGGCCGACTCGGTCGTGACCGGCTTCTACCGATCGAACCTGACCCTGTTGACCACACCCAGTACTGCCGACGGCCGAGACGCGCTGCTCGTCGCCAGGCTGCGCGAGCGCCCGCCCGGCTCGGCGATCGTCTACGTGACGCTGCAGCGCACGGCACTTCGCGTCGCCTCATGGCTCGCCTCCGCCGGACTCCCCGCCCGCGCTTACCACGCCGGCATGGGCGCGGAGGACCGCGTGGCCGTGCAGGACTGGTGGTCGGGCTCCCACCGGAATGTCGTCGTCGCCACGATCGCCTTCGGGATGGGCATCGACAAGGCCGACGTCCGCTACGTCTACCACTTCAACCTTCCGAAGAGCCTCGAGTCGTACTCCCAGGAGGTCGGGCGAGCAGGCCGTGACGGCGAGCCGAGCACGTGCGAGCTGCTCGCCTGCCCGGACGACGTCCCGGTGCTCGAGAACTTCGCCTACGGCGACACGCCCACCCGCGACCGGCTCGCCGGCCTGCTCGCCGATGTGTTCGCATACGAGCAGGGCGCGCAGTTCGCCGTCTCCGAATACGACCTGTCCGTCCGCCACGACATGCGGCCGCTCGTGGTGAAGACGGTCCTGACCTACCTCGAGCTAGACGGCGTGCTCAGGCAGGGGACGCCGTTCTATGCCGGCTACCGCTTCCGCCCGGTCACGGACTCGCTCGAAGAAATCATCGCCCGTTTCGACCACCCCCGCGCCGACTTCCTTCGCCGCATCGTCAGTAGCGGCAAGACCGGTCGCAGCTGGACGACCATCGATCCGGAGGCGTCCGCGGCTGTGCTCGGCGAGGAGCGAAGTCGGATCGTCGCCGCGCTCGACTATCTCGAGGAGCAGGGGCTCGTCGAGTTGCAGGCCGCCGAGACCCGCCAGCGCTACACGTTGCTCGCCCGTCCCGCTCAGGGCGAAGCGCTCGTCGACCGGCTCGCCGAGCGCTTCGTGCGGCGGGAGCAGGCCGAGACGTCGCGGGTCGCGCAGGTCATCTCGCTCGTCACCCATGACGGCTGCCAGGTTCGAGCGCTCACGGGGTACTTCGGGGAGACTCGCACCGACCCCTGCGGCCACTGCACGTACTGCCTCACCGGGCGGGCGCAGCAGTTGCCCGGAGCAACGTCACAGCCCGAGATCGAAACACTGATCGACGCCGGCTCGCTCGAGCGGCTGACAGCCGCCCACCCGAACGCGTTGGGCGCACCGAGGCAGCGCGCGCGCTTTCTCTGCGGCATCACCAGCCCGGCGACAAGCCGGGCGAGGCTGACTCGCGAGCCCCTCTTCGGCGTCCTCGGGGAACGCCGCTTCCTCGGCGTCCTCCGCTGGTGCGAGCTGCTCGACGCCGCGGGCTCACCGCGTTGACGGTGTTGGCGTCACCTGGCGCGGTTCGGCACTCGCTCCTTCGGTGGGGTCCCGAGGGCGAGCTCGACGGCATCTGCGAGCGAGAGTCGCCGCCCTCGGAGCGACCTTGCTCGAACTCGGGGCCGGCATTGGCGAGCACAGGCTCCGCGTAGGCGTCCCGCTCTCCGTCCCAGTGGCCGACCGGCGCACGCGTCTCCTCCGCCTCGATCGCGCCCCAGAGACGCCCCGAGTGCTCGAGCTGTCCGGCCTCGGTCGCCAGGCGGGCGAGCAGGGCGACCCCGTAGATCGTGTTCTGCCGATCCCCCATCTTCCTGGCGAGCGGAAGCAACTCGCGGACCCGCGCCTGCGACTCGACGAGCCGGCCCCGCCCCAGCAGCAGCTCCGAGAGTGTGAGCAGGACGTTGACGCGCGCCCACGTGAAACCGCTCTCCTTGCAGAGGGCCGCGCTTCGCTCGTACAGCTCGAAGGCCCGATCCTCCTCGCCGGCCTTCAGCTCGAGACCGGCAAGGAGGCTCAGCGCCTGAGCCTCGCCCCGCTTAAACGCGGCTTTCCGGTGGAGACGGAGGCTTTCCTCGGCGAAAGCGCGGGCACCCTCGGCGTCGCCCTGCCACAACCTCTCCACCCCCAGCCGAAGGAGCATGATCCCGATCCCGCGCTCGTCTCCGAGCCGGCGGTACTCGGCCAGAGCCGCCTCGTAGAGACGCGTCCCTTCCTCGGAGACGCCGAAGATGGCGTGCGTGGCGCCGTAGGCGCGCAGGGCGAGCGCCCGCAGTTCGCCCGGCAGCTCGCCGGCTCGCTCGAGCAGCTCGCCAAGCCAGCGTCTCCCTTCGAGCGGGCTGTTGGTCACCCAGTAGTTCTCGAGCGAGGCCGCGAGCTGCAGAGCATGCTCGATCTCACCTGATTCGAGCCCCCACTCGAGCGCGCCTCGCACGTTCTCGCGATCGCGGATCACGAGGTCGTGGCGCTGCTCTCCCTCCGCCTCGTTCGTGAGGCTGGCCGACTGCGCGAGCGCGAGGAAGTGCTCTGCGTGGCGCCGGCGGAGCTCACCGGCCGCGCCCGAGGCCTCGAGCCGCTCGCTCGCGAGCTCGCGGATCGTCTCCAGCATGCCGAGCCGTCCCGTTCCCCACTGGCGGACGAGGCTCTTGTCGAGGAGCGACTGCAGCGTCTCGAGCTCCGCGTCCACGACCGCTTCTGCAGCCTCGACGTCGAAGCCGCCCGCGAAGACGGAAAGCCGGGCGAAGAGCTGCTGCTCCTCGGGGGTGAGCAGGTCATAGCTCCACTCGATCGTCGCCCGCAGCGTGCGCTGGCGCTCGGGTGCGTCGCGGCGGCCGCCGGTCAGGATGGGCAGGCGCCGCGCGAGACGCTCGAGCAGCTTGTCGGGCGGCAAGAGTCTGGTGCGGGCGGCGGCGAGCTCGACCGCGAGCGGAAGGCAGTCGAGCCGCACACAGATCTCGCGCACCGTCTCGATCGGCTCCCCGTCCGCCGCCCGCAAGCGGAAGAGCTCGACGGCCTGATCCTCGGCTAGCGGCTCAACGGCGTACTCGTGCTCGACCTCGATTCGGAGGGGCTCCCGGCTCGTGACGAGGAGCTTGACGCCGGTGGTCGAGCCAAGGAGCTCCGCCAGACGCGGCGAGCACTCGATCACCTGCTCGAGGTTGTCGAGCAGGAGCAGCAGGTGCTTGTCCTTCAGGTAGGCGGTCAGCTCGCCGCCGGCAGCCAGAGTCTGGGCCACGTTCGTCAGGACGAGCTCCGGATCCGTGAGCGCCTGCAGCGGCACCCACCAGACGCCGTCCGAAAAGTCCTCGATCGCTTCGGCCGCAAGCTGGAGCGCGAGCCGGGTCTTGCCCGAGCCGCCGGGGCCGGTGAGCGTGACGAGCCGGTGCTCGCGCAAGAGCGTGCCCCCCTCGGCAAGCTCGCGCTCCCTGCCGACGAGCGGACTCGGCTGCACCGGTAGGTTCGTCCGGTACAGCGTCTTGAGCGGCGGGAACTCGCTGTCGCCGAGCTGCCAGAGCCGCTGCGGGGCAGAGAGGTCCTTCAGCCGGTGCTCGCCCAGGTCGCGCAGCGTCAGGTCCGAGCCGGCGAGCTCGCGCGTCGTCTGCGACATGACGACCTGGCCGCCGTGGCCGGCCGCGGCGATCCGCGCGCCTCGATGCACGTCGAGGCCGACGTAGCCCTCGTCGGTCACCGTCGGCTCGCCCGTGTGCAGTCCCATCCGGACCCGGACGGGGCCGCCGGCGAGCGCCCTCTGGCCTTCGTCGGTCGCCCGCAGGGCGGCGCGGGCGCTCGCGAAAGCGACGAAGAAGGCGTCGCCCTGGGTGTCGACCTCGACGCCGCCGTGGCGGGCAAAGGCCTGGCGAAGCGCGCGCCGGTGCTCGGCTAGTGCTCCGGCGTAGCCGTCACCCAGCTCGTGCAGAAGCCGTGTCGAGCCCTCGATGTCGGTGAAGAGGAGGGTGACCGTGCCGGAGGGCAGCTCACGCATGGTCGCCCACCGAGTATGGACGATGCCAGGCCGTTACTCCTGCCGCTCGATCGAGTCGCCGATCAGCCAGAGCGTCGGCGCCCAGAGGCCGACGAAGAGGGCGCGGCGCTCCGCGTTGCCACGTTCGTCCTGATCGACCGTCTTTGCCCGGATCCACAGGCCGATGCAAAGACCGACCGACCCGAGCGAGGCCACGTGGACGTGCCAGCTGCGAAGCCCGTTCTCCTGCAACAGCTGCCCCACCATGAGGTACACCTACCCGGCAAGGGCGGACGTTATGCACAGGGATCCGCCGCACAATCCTCGAAGGAGCGTCTCGTGCCTCGAAACCCACCGCTCGGCCCACGTCTCTCTGCCGTCGCGCTATGGCCGTTCGGTATCTCGCTGACTTCCTGGAACTACATGTGGCGGACAACGCCGATGCACCGCCGCGAGAAGCTCGGCGCGTTTCCTGCCGACGAACCGCCGCCGATCTCCGACCAGGTGAGCCGCCGCGACCTTCAGGGTCCTGAGGATGGGGTCGGTCCGCTGTTTCATCGCCGCTACAGGACGAGAATACGAGACACCTCGCTGCCGCCGGATCGGCTCGTCGAGCAGATCTGCCAGGATCTGAACCGGCTCGCCCCGACCGAGTTCGCCCGCTTCCACAAGCTGCGCGGCGGCGACGGGCTGCAGCTCCACGACGAGTACATCGTGCACATGCCGGGTCCCTGGAACGGTCCGGTGCGCGTGGTCGACGTGACGCCGACCTCCTTCCGGCTCGCCACGCTTCGAGGTCACCTGGAGGCCGGCCAGATCGAGTTTCGCGCCGCGCGCGACGAAAAGCTTCACTTCTCGATCGAGTCGTGGGCTCGCAGCGGAGACCGCATCTCGAACCTTCTCTATCAACACCTGCGTATGGCGAAGGAAGTTCAGCTGCACATGTGGACGTCGTTCCTCGAACGCGTAGTACGCCTGTCGGGCGGCCGGATGGACGGCGGCATCGACATCGAGACACATCGAGTTGCCGATCTTCGCGATGGCGCGTAGCCGGCTCCTGCGGTATCCGGATGCGCGAAGTGCCCTCGACCAGCTGCACGGCAAGGGCTTGAACTTCGACGTGGGCAGGGCCGGGGAGCTCACGCCGGCAAACGGGTGGAGGGTGGATCACTACCGTCAGCCACTCCCGCCCGAGCCTCCCGGACCGCCGCTACCTGGTGGAAGCTTCGCCGTCGCGCGTCGCCTCGTGAACGAGTACGAATTCGCCGATCCGTCCATCATTCGCGCCATCTACCACCCGGACGAGCCGCTCGAGCAGCGCGACCTGCTGCTCGAGGCGCGGTTCTACGGACTTCGGTTCTATTTCGGGGTGCGCGTCGGGGGCGTGCACGACGACAGCCGCGATTTGGACGGCTGCGCCGTCAGGATCTGGGGGTGGAGCTACCGAACGTTGCAAGGGCATCTGGAGATGGGCCAGATGGACTACGACGTCTTGAAATGGCTCGACACGGGTGAGGTGGAGTTCCGCATCAGCCGCTTTTCACGTGCGGCCTCGATCCCGAATCCGCTTGTCCGCCTCGGCTTCCATCTCTTCGGCCGGCACGAGCAGGTCAGGTTCGCCAGGCGCGCCTGTACGCGAATGGCGCGTCTCGTCGCCGAGGAGCTCGCGCACGAGGGCACGAGGGATCCCGTCTCGCGCGCCGCCAACCATGTGGACGTGGTCGCCGCTTCGGAGGCCGGCGCACCGCGCGATAGGCTCGCCCGCCAGCTGCGGGATCGTCCTGGATCGAGCTGATCGGGCCAGGCACAGGAGCTGCGCTCGATGGCTCCCTCCTGGCTCACCGGCCAACCGACCGCCTGTTCGGCTTCGCCGCCGTCGTCACCGACGCCGCCCGCGGCACGAGGGCGTCCGAGATTGCCGCGCTGTCGAGCGGGAGCACTCGCAGCTCGGGCGGGGGTCGCATGAGGAAGCGGCCGACCACGAGCAGCTCGTCCGCATAGTCCGGCTCGCAGCAGCGCCCATCGCGAGTCGCAGCCCTCGCCGCCGTCACTCCGGCCTCCAACGCCCTCCCATCGACCGAGCGCGGCGCCAGTACCGATCGGGCCGCGATTCGGCCCCCACCGACGAAGAACGCCTCGAGCCGATCCTCTTCGAGCGCCGGAGCCACGAGGCAGAGCTCCAGTCGCCGAAGCCGGTCAAAGCGGGCCAGTTGCTCGACGACCCGTTCCAATGAGGCGATCCGGTCGCGCAGGCGCGCCGCCTCCTCGTAGCGCCGGCACTCGGACAGGACGCCCATCCGCTGGCGCAGACGTGGAAGCGCCCCCTGCTCTAGGAGGCCGTCGAACTCCGCGGCGGAGCAGCCGGAGAGAGCCCGCGCCGCACGCTCGGCTTCCACGCGCTTGCGGATTGGCCCGAAGCGGGATGCGAGCCGGCTGACGAGCACCTCATCGTCTCGGCGGCGCAGGTAGACGTAGCGCTCCGGCTGCGGTCTGCGTGCGTTCGCGGCCGGTCGAAGCTCCCGGATCAGCCGTATCTCCTCCAGAGCCGCTGCGAGCTCCGAGCCGAGCACCCGCCACTCGATCCGCTCGACAGCCTCGAGCGCGGCCTCGACGGACGGCCGCTGCCGCTCGCTCGTGAAGTAGGAGCGGAGCCTTGCGCGGAGGTCGCGCGCCTTGCCGACGTAGAGGACCGTTTCGAAGCGGTCGCGGAACAGATAGACGCCGGGCCTGCCCGGCGCGGCGCGCGCAAGGCCGCGCTTCGCGTGCACCCGCCGTGGCCGCGGCGCCGCGAGCTGCTCGAGATCGGCGACGGTGCGGGCACCCCGCTCCTGCGCGAGGCCGATCAACCGGATCAGCACCTCCGCGGTCGCCTGGGCGTCGGGAAGCGCCCGGTGGCACGGGCTCGTCGACGTTCCGAAGAAGAAGGAGAGCGAGGCGAGACTCAGGCGCTCGCAGCGGCCGCGGAGCAGATTGCGGGCGAGGGAAAGCGTGTCGAGGACGGGCGACGACAGCCTCTTCCCGGTCAGCCGCTCGAGCTCTCGGTTGAGAAAGGCAGCGTCGAAGCGGGCATTGTGAGCGACGAGGAGCGCGTCGCCCGCGAATGCGCGAAAGCGATTCAGGGCGGTCGAGATCCGCGGGGCACGTCGCAGCTCTTCGTCCGACAGGCCCGTCAGCTTGCCGATCGGTCCCGGCAGGGGGATACCGGGCGCGACGAGCGTCTGGAAGGTATGGGCGGCCTCCAGCCGCTCGACGCGCACTGCGCCGACCTCGCAGATCCGCGCCGACACGGTGGCAAGGCCCGTGGTCTCGAGATCGAAGACGACGAATACCCCCTCCTCCAGCGTGGCCGGTGTCGGGCCGGCGAGCGCGACGTGGGCTCCACGCCAGACGAGCCGGGCGTCCTCCTCCACCAGCGGCTTGAGCAGCGACCGCGCAAGGCCCTCGGGAGGCCGCCGCACTCGCAGGAGCTTCGCGGCGGCCTCGCTCGCCGGCAGATACCCGCCGCCTTCTTCCACCAGCTCCACCAGACGGTCCAGGGAGTCGAATGCGAGCTGCATGGCCCGACCATAAAAGCGAACATATGTTCGATCCGCAAGCCCTGTCGGGTTGCGAGCTTCGCTGGGGCACGCGTCTCAGGCGCTCGTCGCGTACTCCACCACTTCCTCCAGTGACAGATCGAGCCCGCGCTGACGTCCGCGCTCGAAGGCCGGCCCTCCGCTCGCGAGCACGACCTCGGCATACCTTGGGCGCTCGGCCTCCCATGCTCCGACCCGCCCTCGCCGCTCCTCCGCCTCGACGGCGCCCCAGAGCACGCCGGCTCGGGCCTGGGCGCCCTGCCGCACCGCGGTCCGCGCCAGACTCGCCAGGAGGTAGAGGGTGTTGAGCCGGTCGCCGAGGCTGACGCACAGCGGAAGCCCCTGGCGCCCCCACTTGTCCGCGTCGTCGAGACGGCTCGCGTCGAAGGCGTACCGGCTGAGCATGGCGAGCATTCGCCCCTGCCACCACCTGGCCCCCGTCTCGCCGCTGAGCACGGCGCTGCGCTCGAGTGTGTCGAGCGCCCGATCTGCCTGGCCCTCGGCGAACTCGAGCTCGCCGAGCGTGCCGAGCGTGCCCGCCTCCGCCTTCCGGTCCCCGGCGCGCACGAGCCGCTCGAGGCTGTCCGCCAGCAGAGCTCGGGCCGTCACATGGTCGCCTCGGTAGAGGGCGCTGGCGCCGAGCCGGTGCAGCAGGAGCGCGATGCCGTGGTCGTCCCCAATGGCCCGGTAGGCCGCGAGGCTTCGCTCGTACGCCCGCTCCGCGCCCTCGCCCTCGCCCGCCGGGTTCGCCGCGCTCCCGTAGGCGCAAAGCGCCCTGGCGCGCAGCGCGAGTGGTACCGCATCGGGACGCTCGAGCAACGCGTCGAGCCAGCGCATGCCCTCGAAGGGCTCCCTCGCCGCCCAGAAGAGCTCGAGCGCCACGGCGAGCTCCAGGCCCAGGTCGATGACCCCGCTTTCGAGCGCCCACGCGAGCGCGGCGCGAAAGTTGTTCACGTCCGGGAAGACGAGGTCGAACCGCTGCTCGCCCTCCGCGCCCGCCGCCAGGTTCGCGGACCGGGCAAGCCCGACGAAGTACTCGGCATGGCGCCGGCGCGTGATCTCGTCGAGCCTCTCTGCCGCGAACTCCCTGATCGTCTCGAGCATGCCGATCCGGCCGCTCTCCCAGCGGCGCAGGAGGCTCTGCTCGAGCAGAAGCTCGAGCGGCTCGAGCTCTGCGTCGCAGACGGCCTCCGCGGCCTCGACCGTGAAGCTGCCGGCAAAGACCGAGACTCTCGCGAAGAGCTCGCGCTCGGCAGGTGGCAGCAGGTCGTAGCTCCACTCGATCGTCGCCCGCAGGGTCCGCTGCCGCTCCGACGCGTCGCGGCGCCCGCCGGTGAGAAGCGGCAGCGCGCGCTCGAGCCGCTCCAGCAGTCGGTCAGGCGGCAACAGCCGCGTACGAGCGGCCGCAAGCTCGATCGCGAGCGGCAGCCCGTCGAGGCGAAGGCAGATCTGCTCGACAGCGTGGAGCGGCTCGCGGACAGAAGCCCGCTCGCGGAAGAGCGCGACGGCATCGCCCACCGGGAGCGGCTCGACCCGGTACTCGCGCTCGCCGCCGACGCGGAGCGGCGCACGTGAGGTGACGAGCAGATGCGCATTCGGACAGCGCGCGAGCAGCGCCGCAACCTCGGGCGCAGCCGCGAGCAGGTGCTCGAAGTTGTCGAGCAGGAGAAGCAGGCGCCTGTCGCCCACGAGATCGGCCGGCGCACTGCCTGCCGCCCCGAGCGCCGCAGCGATCGTCGGCTCGACGAGCCGCGCATCGGCCACGGCTGCGAGGGGAACCCAGAAGACGCCGTCGTCGAACCGCGGAGCCGCTTCGGCGGCAAGCTCGAGCGCAAGCCGTGTCTTGCCCGTGCCGCCGGGGCCGACGAGCGTGACGAGTCGATACTCCGCGAGCAGGACATCGACGTCGGCCAGCTCCCGCTGCCGACCGACGAGCGCCGTCGGCTGCGCGGGCAGGTTCGTGTTGTTGAGGCTGCGAAGCGGCGGGAACGTGCCGTCGCCGAGCTGAAAGATGAGGACCTCGCCGACGTCCTTGAGGCGATGCCGCCCTAGCTCGCGCAGGGCCAGATCGGCCTCGAGTAGGTCGCGCGTCGATTGGGACAGGACGATCTGCCCGCCGTGAGCAGCGCCGGCGATCCGGGCGGCACGGTGCACGTCGAGGCCGACATACCCCTCCTGTGTCGGCGTCGGCTCGCCGGTGTGCAGTCCCATGCGCACGCGGACGGGGCCGCCGGCGAGCGCCGCCCGGCCCTCGTCGGCCGCCCGCACAGCGGCGCGTGCGCTGGCGAATGCGACGAAGAAGGCGTCGCCCTGGGTATCGACCTCGACGCCGCCATGGCGGGCAAAGGCCCCCCAAAGCGCCCGCCGGTGCTCGGCGAGTGCTTCCGCATAGCCTTCGCCGAGCTCGTGGAGCAGCCGCGTCGAGCCCTCGATGTCCGTGAAGAGCAGGGTGACGGTGCCGGAG
>JBBRYW010000099.1:0-11709 GCA_038237235.1 Gaiellales bacterium | reverse complement strand
GTCGGCATCGCCGGCGGTGACGGCTCGCTGGCGAGCGTCGCGAAGGCGGCGCTCGAGCGGGACATCCCTTTCGTCTGCATCCCGTTCGGGACCCGCAACCATTTCGCGCGCGACCTGGGCCTCGATCGGGACGATCCTCTCGGTAGCCTCGACGCGTTCTCGGGGCAGGAGCGACGCATCGACGTCGGCTGCGTCGGCGAGCAGCTTTTCCTGAACAACGTCTCGCTCGGCGCCTACGCCGGGCTCGTCCACCGGCGGGAGCGGCACCGCCGACGGCGGCAGGCCCTGGCCGGCGCCCATGCGCTGTGGCTCTCGCTGAAGGACCGCCACCCGAAGGGATTCCTCGTCGACGGCGAGCCCGTCGTGACGCGGATCTTGCTGATCGCGAACAACGCGTACTCGGTCGATCTCCTCTCGATCGGCGAGCGCCCGACGCTCGACTCGGGGCAGCTCTACCTCTATGCGGCAGAGGGCTGGTTTCCCGACACCTGGGTGGAGCGGAACGCAGCTGCGTTCACGGTGGACACATCGGAGCGGCCGCTTCGCGCAGCAGTCGACGGAGAGCCCACAGAGCTCGATCCGCCGGTCCAGTTCTCGGTCAAGCCGAAGGCGCTACGTGTTCTCGTGCCCCGCCAGCGCGACTGACAGCGCATCTGCGTAATGGGAGAAAGCGAGCTCCTCGACGTGGGGGAGCTCGTTCGGCGCGAACCACCGCAGCTCGGCGAGATCGTCGCCCGCGCGGGCCTCCCCGTGGACCCGCCCCGTCCACGTGAGGCAGAGGACGGTGCGGCCGTCGTACGGCTCGAGGTAGAAGCCGACAAAACGGAGGGCGTCGAGCTCCAGGCCCGTCTCCTCGCGCACCTCCCGGCGGAGTGCGTCGATCGGATGCTCGCACTCCTCGACGAACCCGCCCGGCAGGTCCCAGAGGCCCGCGGCGGGCTCGAAGGCACGACGGCCGAGCAGGACTCTGCCCAGCTCGTCCCTGCAGACGGCCTCGGCACCGGGCACGGGATTCGCATACGCGACGAAGCCGCAGCGCGCGCATTCGGCGCGCCCGGCGACGAGCGCGAGCGCCGCGGCGCAGCGCGGGCAAAACCTCCACCCGTCGAGGAGTCCCACGGCGGCGCAACAATAGAGGCACCACACCGAGGAGGAGTCAGATGTGCGACCAACCGGAGCCGACCGACGAGGAGCAGGAGGAAACGCCGGAGCGACGGCGAGAAGAGGACGCGATGCGTGGGGCCGGCCACGAGGACCCGGGTGCGCAGCGGCCCGTCCGCACTAGCGGGCCGGGTGAAGGGGCGCAGGGCCCGGAGAATCCCACGCCGGAGGATGTTGGCGTCCCGGCTCCACCCGAGCCGTCCGACCATCCGAGCGACGGCGCCTGAGACGGCCGTGTCGCCGCGCGCGTCCGCGACCCAGCACGAGCTCTCCCGCGTCGGGCTCCTTGCGAGCCTTTCCGGGGAGACGCTCGCGAGGCTCGCCCGGAACATGACCCGTGAGGATCTGCCTGCCGGGAAGGGCGTGCTCGCCGAAGGAGAGAAAGGTGACCGTTTCTACGTCGTGCTGTCCGGGCTTCTGACGGTCTCCCAGCGGGATCTTGGACCGCGTGCGGTTCTCCGGCCGGGCTCGTACTTCGGCGAGGTGGCACTGGCCATGAGCATCCCCCGGACCGCGTCCGTGCGGGCGCTCTCGCCTGCGACGGTGGCGAGCTGCGACCGCGCCACCTTCGACGAGTTCATCAGGCCGCTCTTCGCCGACGACGACGGCTAGGCGAGCACCTCCTGGAGCACAGCGTCGGAGAGCCGTGGCCACGCCTGCTTTGCCCACTCGCCGAACTCCAGGTCGGTGAGGCAGGCGACCGCTACGCCGGCTGCCGGGTCAACCCAGAAGAACGTGCCGCTGCCGCCGAAGTGGCCGAACGTCCGCGGCGAGTTCCGAGAGCCCGTCCAGTGGGGCGTCTTGTCGTCGCGCAGCTCGAAGCCCAGTCCCCAGTCGTTCGGCTCCATACGCCCGAAATCGGGCAGCACCCCGAGGAGGCCGGGGAACTGGACACTCGTCGCCTCGGCCAGCGTCTCAGCCGCAACCAGGGTCGGAGCGGTCACCTCGAGTACGAATACCAGGAGATCGTCCAGGGAGCCGTAGAGGCCGGCGGCAGCGGTGCCGACGAGCTCGGCCCGCATGCCGAGCGGCTCGAGAATGGCAGCACGAAGGTAGTCGGCGAACGGCATCTCCGCGGCCTCGGCTACCGCGTCGGCGAGCGCTTCGTACCCCGCGTTCGAGTAGATCCGCCGCCGCCCCGGTTCCGCGAGCGCGCGGTGCCCCTCGAAGGGCAGGCCGGAGGCGTGTGCGAGGAGATGGCGAATCGTCGAGCCCTCCGGGCCAGCCTCGTCGTCCAGGTCGAGGACGCCCTCTTCCGCCGCAACGAGGGTCGCGAGTGCTGTCACCGGCTTCGTGACAGACGCCCAACGAAGGCGTACGGCACGCGACCCGCGAGTCTCGACGAGCTCCCCTCCCCGCAGGACGCCGATCGCGACCGTCGTCGCGGGCCAGCGGTCTGTCTGCAGCAGCGCATCCACGGCGCGCGATACTACGCGCGTGGATCGGCGCCTGATCGGATCCGGCGCGCCCTGGGAGGCCGTCTACGGCTACTCGCGGGCGGTCGTCGCCGGCCGGCACGTGTACGTTGCGGGGACCGCGCCGGTCATGCCCGCCGGCGCCGAGTTACCGTCGGACGCATACGGCCAGGCACGCAGATGCCTCGAGATCATCCTCGCCGCGCTCGAGCAGGCGGGCGCTCGCGCGAACGACGTGGTGCGGACCCGGATCTACCTCACCAGGGCGGAGGACTTCAACGAGGTGGGGCGCGCGCACGGCGAGGTCTTCGGCGAGGTTCGGCCTGCGATGACCGGCGTCGTCGTCGCGGCGCTCCTCGACCCACGCTGGCTCGTCGAGATCGAGGCCGAGGCGTTGCTGTCTTGACCTTCGCGGGATGCGTGCGACGTTGCGTCGGCAACGACTGATTGATGCAGTGCAGGACGCTTTTCCGCGCCTCGCCAACCCCGAGGCGGCGATCAGGTCGGGTGACGTGACGGTGGGCGGTTTCCCTCTGCGGAACCCGGCCTCAGTCGTGCCGCGGAATGCCGTGATCGCTCTCGCTGAGCCGAAGCCGCTGCGCGGGGCGGCGAAATTGCGCGCGGCAGTCGAGGCATTCGGCGTTGAAGTCGAGGGAGCCATTGCGCTCGACGTGGGCGCAGCGGCGGGCGGGTTCACGACTGTCCTACTCGAACGCGGCGCGAGGCGCGTGTACGCCGTAGACGTCGGGTTCGGTCAACTGCTCGGCTCGCTACGCCAGGACCCGCGCGTCGTGAACCTTGAACGTGTCAACGTCGCGAACCTGAACGAGACGCTCGTCGCGGACCCCATCGACCTCGTCACCATGGACCTGTCGTACCTGTCTGTGACGAGTGCCGCTCTGCAACTTGGCGGTGTCCCGCTTGCCCCGAGCGCACGTCTGCTCGCGCTCGTGAAGCCGCAGTTTGAGTTACGCCTCCCGGAGCCGCCGGAGGATGGTCCTCGCCTGGCCGAGGCGCTCAACCGCGCCCGCGCGGGGGTGCTTGCGGCAGGGTGGGCCATCATCGACGCGGGAGAGTCCCCGGTGCGCGGCACGCGCGGCAGCGTCGAGTTCTTCGTCTACGCCAAGCGGTAGCGGCCCGAGCGGGGGTGGCCCCCACCTGGGCGGAACGGGGCCGCTAGTCGCTGTTTGGTCTTCCGTCGGCACCCACGAGCGGCTCTGCCACTGGCAGCTTGTCGACGACCCAGTAGCGCTCGTTCCGGACGACTACGACCTCGATCTCGGGACTGTCGTGCCCAGCGGCGACGATGAAGCGATCCTCTTCGGCGTGGATCCGGTCGTACTCCTCGTGCGTAAGCAGGAGGCGTCGATCGCATGTGAGGCCGCACTCACAGTGGAACTCGATCCGGCCGTCGGTCGTCCAGCTGCGGTCGTCGAGGTCGTCGCTCAGACGCTCGATCTGCCGGTTGACCTCCCGGAGCAGCGCTTCGTTTCGCGCAACGCTCTCGAGTCGTAGATCCACACTTCGAGTGTACGCCGATTTTGCCGGCAGAGAGCCGCGGACTATGGTTTGCCGCTCGGAATGAAACAAGTCTACCCACCTTCGATCACCGGGAAGGGTGCGAGCTTCGCCGCGGGAGTCAGCGTGCTCGATCACCGCTTCGGCAGCGGCGAGCCCTACACGCTCGGCGTCGAGGAGGAGTACATGCTGCTCGACCCGGAGACGTTCGACCTCGTCCAGCACGTCGACACCGTCCTCGCAGCCGTGGCCGGCCACGAGCTCGAGGCTCGAATCAACGCAGAGCTGATGCAGTCGGTGCTCGAGATCACGACGCCGGTCTGCCGGACGGCAGGCGATGTCGACGAGGCGCTTCGCCACCTCCGCTCCTACGTGGGCTCCGTGGCCGGCGACCACGGCCTCCGCTTCGGCTCCGCCGGAACGCACCCGTTCAGCCTCTTCGAGCGTCAGCGCATCACCGCACGCGACCGCTACCACGCGCTGATCGACCAGATGCAGTACGTGGCGCGTCGCGAGCTGATCTTCGGGATGCACGTCCATGTCGCCGTCGACGATCCGGAGAAGTCCATCCAGGTGATGAACGGTCTGCTCGTCCACTTGAGCGAGTTGCTCGCTCTCTCGGCCAACTCGCCGTTCTGGCGCGGCGACTCGACCGGACTCGCATCGAGTCGGCAGATGGTATTCGCGGCGTTTCCACGCTCCGGGCTGCCGCCCCGCTTCGAGAACTACGCGGACTACGCGGCCGTGATCGGCCAGCTCGAGAAGACGGGCTGTATCGCCGACTACACGCACATCTGGTGGGACATCCGCCCGCATCCGAGGCTCGGGACGATCGAGATCCGGATCTGCGACGCGGTCACGCGGCTCGAGGAGGCGGTCTCGCTGGCGGCCTACTGCCAGGCGCTCGTCAAGCACTACTGCGAGCGATTCGATGCGGGGAAGGAGATTCCGTCGTACCACCGCATCCTCACGACCGAGAACAAGTGGCTTGCGGGGAGGTACGGGCTCGAGGCGCCTGTGATGGACCTCGCGACCGGCCGGCGCAACCGTGTCCCCGTCGCACAGCTCGTCCGCCGCACGCTGCGCGAGCTCGAGCCGCACGCTCGCGAGCTCGGCTCCGAGCGCGAGCTGGAGGGAATCGGCGAGATTCTGAGTCGGGGCAACGGCGCCGACCGGCAGCTGCGAGTCTTCAATGCGAACCGGGACATCGTCGAGGTCGCGCGTGCGATCGCCGTCGCGACCCACGTCGCCGCGGCGCCGGTCGCGCCCGCGACGGCCTAACCCGTACGGCGGACCTCCGCCGCGCCGACGCTCGTATCTCCTTCGATGGACCTCTTGCTCGAGCACGCTCGTATAGTCAGCGCGCGATGGAGAGCTTCGGCCGCGATGAGCGCGCCTGGGTGCGGGGCGCTCGGGCCGGTTCCGTCTCGGACCTCGAGGCGCTCTTCCGCGCGCACTGGCCTCGCGCGTACCGCGCTGCGCTGCTCATCGTCCACGACACGGCAGCAGCCGAGGACATCGCCCAGGAGGGTTTCCTCGCGGCCATACGCGCGCTCGACCGCTTCGACCGCCGCCGTCCCTTCGGACCCTGGCTCCACCGGATCACGGTCAACCGCGCGATCGACTGGACGCGCGCGCGGGCACTTCGCGCCGAGGTCGACGGCGAGACCGAGGCAGTCGCGGATCTGGACGGAAGCGCTGGAGGAGGCACAGGGCCGTACTCGCGAGAGGTGGAGCTCGCCCTGCGCTCTCTGTCGCCCGATCACCGGGCCGTGATCGTGCTGCGCTACCTGCTCGAGTACACCCCGGGCGAGATCGCCGAGCTGCTCGAGCTGCCTCGCGGCACCGTGAACTCCCGGCTGCGCCGCGGGCTCGACGAGCTCCAAGAGCGGCTACCGGAGGACGCGCTGTGAGGGAGCGCCGGGTGCAGAAGCTCTTGCTGTCCGCACCCGCTCCGGACGAGCTGGCGGCGCAGCGGCGCGCCTGGCGCATCGTCAAGGCCGCCTACGAGGAGCGCGAGCCCGTCCGTTGGCCCCGGCGCAATGCCCGGCCGCTGCTGGCGCTCGCAGTGGTCTTCGCGCTCGTCGCGGGTGTCCTGACCTCGCCGGGACGGGCAGTCCTCGACTCCCTGCGAGACGTCGTCGGCCGGGAGAAGGTCGTCGGCGTGAAGCGCGCGCAGCCGGCGCTGTTCCGTCTGCCCACCGGCGGACGTCTGCTCGTCAACACGCGTCGAGGCCCCTGGGTAGTCAACTCCGACGGCTCGAAGCGACTGCTCGGGCAATACGAGCAAGCATCTTGGTCGCCGCACGGCTGGTACATCGTCGCGAGCCGGCGCCTCGAGCTGCTCGCCATCAAGCCCGGCGGTACGGTGCGGTGGTCGCTGCCCCGACGAGGCACGATCACGGCCGTCCGCTGGGCGCCCGGGGATGGCTACCGCGTCGCCTACCTGAGCGACGAGAACGTTCGCGTCGTCGGCGGCAACGGCTCGGGCGACCGGCTTCTCCGTCCGGCACGCGCGCCCGCCTCGTTCACCGCGATTGCATGGAGGCCGCGCGCCCAGCACGTCCTTGCTGTGGCCGACCGGGTTGGTCGCGTCTCGCTCTATGCCGTGGACTCGAACAGGCTGCTGTGGCGATCCGGACGCACGCTCTCGCGCAGCGACGCGGCAAGCGGGTCCGCGAGCGACGAGACACCGTTCAAGCTGGACTGGTCGGCAGACGGCAGGCGTGTGCTCGTCCTCTCGCAAAAGTCGGTGCGCATCCTCGCAGGGAACGGACGCACCGTCGGCCGCCTCCGAGTGCCGACGGATGCCGTGGACGCCGAGTTCGCCTCACGGAGCCGTCGCTTCGCCTTGATCAGATTCGACGGTCGGCGGAGCCAGGTGAGCCTCTTCGATGCCGACCGGCCGGCCCGGGCGGGGCGTCAGCTGTTCGACGTGCCTGGGCGAATCGCTGACGTCACGTGGTCTCCTGACGACCACTGGCTGCTGCTCGGCTGGCAGAGCGCCGACCAGTGGGTCTTCATTCCGCTCGCGGGCGGCAAGGTGAGAGCGGTGTCGAACGTCTCACTGCAGTTTCACTCGCGCCGCAAGCCGGCCGCGTTCCCAGACGTAGCGCAGCACGGCTGGTGCTGCGCGACGTCGCCGTGAGGATGCCGCTCGTACCCCTTGTCCTTCTTCTCGCGTTCGCGCTAACCGCGTGCTCGGGCGCGAGCTGGCGCGTGACGCCACCGAAGGCAGCCGCTCCCCGTCCGTCCGTCCGGAGCCCGCGCGCGAAGCTGCGGCCTTCGCGTGCCGTCGGGCTCCCCTGGACCGGACGCCTCGTCGGCGGCGTTCAGCTCCCGCCGAGAGGCAGGCATTACTTCACCTGGGACCCGGTGCTGCACCGCTCGCCGGATCGTGGCTGGCGCCGCTGGGGCACGGATCGGCTCGTCACGACCGTACTGCGCGTCGTCGGCACCTACGCGGATGCCCACCCCAGCTCGTCGCGCGTTGGAATCGGTGACCTCAGCCGCCCGGACGGCGGCGAGTTTGGGCGCCGCTTCGGCGGCATCGGCCATGCCTCCCACCAGAACGGGCTCGACGTTGACGTCTTCTACCCGCGGCGCGACGGAAGTGAACGGCCGCCCGAGCGCGTCGGCCAGATCGACCAGCGACTCTCGCAAGATCTCGTCGATCGCTTCGTCGCCGCGGGCGCCGCGCGTGTCTTTGTCGGCCCACACACCGGCCTCGGCGGGCCGCCTGAGATCGTTCAGCCGCTCGCCCACCACGACAATCATCTGCATTTCCGCCTACCATCGGCGCGATCTCGATAGTGAGGCCCCGCTCGGCCCGTCCGAGCGCGGTGGCCGATCCCGGTGTGGCGCGGCCACCGCACCATGGCCTCACGGGTCGCCTCGTCGTGGTCACGGGCCAAACGGTGGATCGAGGCTAAGCTCGCTGGAGTGAAGCCCCTACTCACCACCTCGGCGGGGCTTGGGCTTGCGCTCGCGCTGGGGGCGGGGGCGGTCGCCGCCGAGCAGCTCGGGGTGACGAAGCTGCCGCCCCCACCGTGGCAGCGGTTCGGACCGCTGGCCGGCTCGTCGCGCATGCGGCTCACGCTTGTCTCTTCGAGGCAGAACGGGATCACGGACGAGCGCGCCTGGTTCGCGTCGAACGGACTCGACCTCGCAGAGGACCGCGTGCCGGGGCCACTCGGCACCGACGTCCCGCTCCACCCTCTGCCTCAGGGAACCCCGACCAGCTTCCGCGGCCGCCGCCTGATCCGCGCGATCCGGCAGCCGTCCCGGCTGTTCCTCGTCTACGGCCGAGACTTCTCCGCGGGCCGCTACCTCGTTGCCCGCGCCGCGGGCACCTCGGTCTACGGCTTCGACTTCGTCAACTACGCCTACGCGCCCCGCCCGGTGCCCGGCGAGAAGCAATTCGCCTACCAGGCGCCCACGTGGGCGGCCGAGATCGCAGGCACCCTCCTCGTCTCCCACAGCCACGGCACGTATTCACGCTCGTCGCGAGGCCAGAACGCATACGTGACTGCTGTCGATCTCCAGACGGGCAAGCTCCGCTGGCGCAGCCGGCCGCTCGTCTCTAACGCGGAGAGCTTCGCGGTGGTGAAGGATGCGATCGTGACCGGCTACGGCTTCACGAAGGAGCCGGACTTTCTCTACGTGCTCGACCGCCGGACGGGCGCCGTGCTGCAGCGCCTGCCGCTGCCGAGCTCGCCCGAGTACGTGATCGCGAAGAGCAACCGGGTCTACGTCCGCACGTACGACCACGACCTCGTCTTCCGGATCCGCACCGCCTGATGGCTCTCGAGACCGGCGACCGGCTGCCGGACGCGGCGGTGTGGATCGGTCCGCGCGAGCCCGTCTCGCTGGCGAGCCTGGTGCAGGAGGGCCCGATCCTGCTGGTCTTCTACCTCTTCGACTGGTCCGCGACCTGAACGAGCGAGATGGAGCTCCTGCGTGACAGGAGCGCAGAGTTCGAGGGCGCCGGCGTACGGGTGCTCGGGATCTCGCGCGACTCCGCCTGGACGCACGTGGCCTGGATGCAGGCCCTCGACCTCAACTTTCCGCTCCTCTCGGACTGGAATGCCGAGGCGGTGAGCGGCTTCGGGGTGGCGCACGAGCACCGCGGCATGCGGGACGTCGCCGAGCGCTGCGCCTTCCTCGTCGACGGGGCGGGTACGGTCCGCGGCGCGTGGCACTACGGAACCTCGGAGCTACCCGACTTCGACGAGCTGCTTCGCGCCGCGCGGGTTTTGTAGGGCTCGCCTGCGGGCTGTATCTGGCGGCGGGCGTCCTCGCGACGTGGCCGGCCGTCCGGCACGCCCGCACGCAGTTCCTCGCGGGAGCAGGCTCGCCGCGAGCCGGCGTCGTCCCCGGCGACTACCTGCAGACCACTTACCGCCTCTGGCTCGTCGGCCACGAGCTCGAGCACGGGCGGGCGCCGTGGCGGGACCCGTACAGCTTCCGGCCCGAGGCTCGAGCGCAGGCGAACTTTGCCGGCTGGCCGTTCGGGCTCGTCCTCTGGCCCGTCTTCGCGTTCGGGCCGGTCGTCGCCTGGAACCTGTTCGTTCTCCTCGCCTACATCGCGGCCGGTGGGCTCACGTGCGCGTGGCTGCGCAAGCTTGACCTGCCTCGAGGCGCCGCTCTCGTCGGCGGGCTCACCTTCGCGATCGCGCCGTACCGAGTCCAGCAGTCCACGGGGCACCTGCTCGGGCCGGTCTCGCTCCTGCTGCCGCTCGCGCTCCTCGCCTTCGAGCGGAGCCGTCGAGGCAGCTGGCCCTGGGTCGCCCTGGCGGCAACGTCGGTCGCGTCGATCCCCCTCTCAGGGCAGGTACATCTGGCGCTCGCGTCCACTCCATTCTTCGTCGCGTACGCGCTCGCTCGCTCGGGACGGCGCGGGCTCGCCGCGGCGGCGGCCGGCGCGGCTGCCTCGGTCGCCGCCGGCTACCTCGTCTGGCGCCTCTCGATCTCCGGATCGCTCGAATCTGAGGGACGTACGCTCAGAGAGGTGCGCCACTACTCGGCGGGCTGGCTCGACTTCGTAGCCCGGCACGCCCGCCACGAGAACGAGCGGTACGTGTTCCTCGGCTGGGTGACCCCGCTCCTCGCGGCGGGCGGCCTCGCGGCGCTCGCCCAGGCTCGCCGCTTCGGGCTCGCGCTGCTCCTCGGCGTCGGCGCGGTCATCCCGATCCTGCTCGCGCTCGGCACGAATCTGCCGCTCTACTCGGCACTCTGGCACGCATTCCCGCCGCTCCGCTACCCCCGCGTCCCGGAGCGGCTGCTTCCCGTCGGGCTGCTGTGCTTCGCTGCGCTCGTCGCCTTCCTGGCTGCCCGGTCGCGCAGCCGCGTCGTGGTGCCGGGCCTCCTCGTCGCGCTGATCGTCGCGGACCTCCACGTGCGGCACTACGGCGCAGTCTCGGCCGACGAGGGCAACGCCGCCTACGCAGCGCTCCGACCCGAGTCGCGGGGGCGACTGCTGGAGCTCCCGGTCTTCCTTCCCGGCACCGATTTGGGCAGCGCCTATCAGTACTACGAGCTGCAGGCGAGGCGCGAGCGGCCGGGCGGCTACTCGACCGTGGCGCCGCGGCGCGCCGACTCGGTCACGCGCCTGCTCCGCCCGCTCAACTGCGGACGCTGGGACGATGCGCTGCTCCAGCGCCTGGGCGTCCGCTATATCGCGCTGCACGAGCCGCTGTACGGGCCCGGTCGTTGGCCCTCCAGGTGCCTAGCACCAGTGCGTCGCGCCCTTCGCCGAAACGGCTGGCGGAGACTTGCCGAGGACGGAGGCATCACGATGTACCGCGCACCGTGAGGACTCGAGCCATTCTGTTCGACGACGACGGGAACGTGGTTTCTCTTCCATCGCCACCGGCCCGGGCGTGACCCGTACTGGGCGGCGCCGGGAGGGGGCGTCGAGCCCGGTGAGACGGTCGAGGCAGCGCTTCGGCGCGAGCTGGTGGAGGAGCTCGCGGTCGAGGCGGAGCTGCTCGGCGTAGCGCGGAGGAGCTACTCCGCTGACTGGGCGCGAGCTGCCCGTTCGGCTTCGAGCTGACGGAGCTCGATCCGCCGGATCTTCCCGGTCAGCGTCTTCGGCAGGTCGGCGACGAACTCGACGTGCCTGGGATAGGCGTAAGCCGAGAGCCGGCCCCGCACGAACGCTTTGATCTCGTCAGCCAACGCCTCCGAAGGCTGAGCATCGGCTGCGAGCACGATGAAAGCCTTGACGACGTTGCCGCGGAGCTCTTCCGGAGAGGCGACCACTGCGGCCTCCCTCACGGCCGCGTGCTCCAGGCAGGTGGACTCGACCTCGAAGGGGCCGATCCTGTAGCCGGCAGAGATGATGACATCGTCGGCGCGACCTTCGTACCACACGTAGCCGTCCTCGTCTCGGACCGCGGTGTCCTTGCTGTGGAACCACTCGCCCCCGAAGATCTCCTCGCTCGCCTCCGGGTCGTTCCAGTAGCCGAGCGGATAGTGCGGGTTGGAGCGGGCGCGCAAGCAGATCTCGCCCCGCTCGCCCGGTCCGACGGGCTGCTCGTCCTCGTCGAGGATCTGCACGTCCCAGCCGGGCATCGGCCTCCCCATCGACCCCTCGCGCACCTCCATGAACGGG
>JBBRYW010000098.1:0-12462 GCA_038237235.1 Gaiellales bacterium | reverse complement strand
GATGTCGATGCAGTAGCGCTCCTCGTCGACCATCCGCTCAATCCCGCGCACCTGCCCCTCGATCCTGTGCAGACGCTTCACGAGCGCGTCTTTCTCGCCGACGTAGCCGTGTGTTCGATTGGTCCCGGTCATGGAGCCACCGCCTCTCGCAGGCTCTTGAAGCGGCGGAGGCGGAGGCTGTTCGTCACGACGAACAGCGATGAGAAGGCCATTGCCGCCGCAGCGACCATCGGGCTCAGGACGGCCGCCATCGCGAGCGGGATCGCGGCGACGTTGTAAGCGAACGCCCAGAAGAGATTGCCCTTGATCGTGCGGAGCGTCCGGCGCGCCAGTCGGATTGCGTCGGCGGCGGCGCGAAGGTCGCCCGAGACGAGCGTCAGATCGGAGGACTCGATCGCAATGTCGGCGCCCGAGCCGAGCGCGAGGCCCAGGTCGGCCTGCGCGAGGGCCGGCGCGTCGTTGACGCCGTCGCCCACCATCGCAACGACACGCCCCTCCTCCTGCAGGCGTTTCACCTCGGCGGCCTTGTCGCCCGGGAGCACCTCGGCGAGGACGCGCTCGATGCCGACCTCGCGCGCGACCCGCTCCGCGGCCTCCCGCCCGTCGCCCGTCAGAAGCACCGGCGTCAGGCCGAGCTTCTGCAATTGCGCGACGGCCTCGCGGCTCGTCGGCTTCACGGCGTCGCGAACAGTGAGTCTCGCGCGTGGCTCGCCGTCCCAGCCCACGATGGTCTGCCCGTCTCGGCGTCCGACCGAAACCTCATGGCCCTCGACGGTGCCGACCACTCCCACGCCCGGCACGTTCCGGAAGCCGTCGACCGCCGGAAGCACGCCGAGCTCGCCGCGGGCAGCCTCGGCCACCGCACGCGCGATCGGGTGCTCGCTCGCGTCCTCTACAGCGCCGCCCAGGCGCAGAACGTCAGAGCGCGTCGCGCCGTTCAGCGCCATGACGTCGACGAGCTCCATTCGCCCGTCGGTCAACGTGCCCGTCTTGTCGAGCAGCACTGCGTCGATCCGGCGCGTTTCCTCGAGCACTTCAGGCCCCTTGATCAGGATGCCGAGCTGTGCTCCGCGCCCCGTTCCGACCATCAGCGCGGTCGGCGTCGCAAGACCGAGCGCGCACGGGCACGCGATGATCAGGACGGCGACAGCAGACGTGAAGGCGGCTCCTGCGCTCGCGCCGGTAGCGAGCCAGACGCCGAGCGTCGCGACGGCGAGGACGATCACCACCGGGACGAACACGGCGGAGACGCGATCGGCGAGCCGTTGCACCGGAGCCTTGCCGGTCTGGGCGGCGTCGACAAGCCGCGCGATCTGGGCGAGGGCCGTGTCCGCGCCCACCCTCGTCGCCCGCACGACGAGCCGGCCGTAGGTGTTCACGGTCGCGCCGGCAACCGTCTCTCCCGGCCCGACCTCGACCGGGACCGACTCACCAGTCAGGAGTGACTGGTCGAGTGCCGACTCGCCCCGTTCGACGATGCCGTCCGTCGGCACCTTGTCGCCGGGACGAACGATGAAGATGTCTCCCACCCGAAGCTCCTCGACAGGGATAAGGAGCTCTCGGTTGCCGCGGATCACGCGGGCCTCCTTCGCGCCCAGCTCGACGAGCGCGCGGACCGCCTCCGATGATCTTCTTCTCGCGCGGGTTTCGAGATAGCGCCCGAGCAGGATGAGAGCGGTGATGACGGCGGCTGCCTCGAAATAGGTGTCGGCGCTCAGCCCTTCGACCAGCACGACCGTCGACCAGGCCCAGGCGGCGAACGTGCCGATCGTGATCAGCGTGTCCATGGTGGCGGCCAGATGACGCGCGTTGACCCACGTCGCGCGGTGAATGTCGATGCCGCTGTAGAAGACGACTGGAGTCGCAAGCGCGAACGCCACCCAGCGCCAGCCGCCGAACTGCAGGGCCGGGATCATCGCGAGCAACGCGACCGGGATCCCGAGCACGACCGCGAGGACCAGCTTCCGGCCGAGGGCCCGCGGCGCGCCCCTCTCGGGCCGGTTCGCCGCGGCCGCCGATCGGGCGTGGTAGCCGGCCGACTCCACCGCGTCGACCAGCGCGTGCAGGCTGACCGACGGATCGTGTCGGACGGTCGCGCGCTCGGTCGCGTAGTTGACTGTCGCCTCGACTCCGTCGAGCCCGTTCAGCTTGCGCTCGATGCGGGTGGCGCACGACGCGCAGGTCATGCCGTCGAGCTGGAGCTGCAGCTCTGTCTTCTCGGTCCCCGTCGCCGTCCCCACCGCTAAGCCGCCTCGTAGCCCGCTTCGTCGATCGCAGCCCGAAGGGCAGCGTCCTGCAGATCCTCACCGCGGACTACGACTCGCTTGGTAGCGAGGTCTACCTCGACCGTCTCGACTCCCGAGATGCGCTCGAGCTGCCCCCGCACCGCTGCGGTGCAGTGGTCGCAACTCATATCCGGCACGCTATAGACCAGCTCGCTCATGAATACCCTGACAGGGTATCACTGAAAGGCAGGGCGAGGGCAGTTTAGTTGGTTTGCACAAGCAAATGGTAGCCTGGATGCATGACTGATGCAGCACTACGCGAGATCGATCTGGCCCTCCGGAACATCTTCCGCGGGCGGCGGCTCGCTCGCGCGCATGTCCAGGCTGCCCGCGAAGCGGGCGTCTCTCTCGACCCTCCCGGTCTCTTTCTCTTGAGCCGCGTCGCCGAGCGGCCCACCCGGCTCATGGAGCTCGCCGGGCGCATCGGCCTCGACCCGTCGACGATTAGCCGGAAGGTGCAGGAGCTCGAGGGAGCGGGCCTGCTGACGCGGCAGCCGGACTCGGACGACCGGAGAGCCGCGACACTCGACGTCACTCCGCACGGCAAGGAAGTCGTCGAGCTCGCCGAGCGCGGGCGCCTGGCCTTTCTCGAAGAGCTGCTCAAAAACTGGTCGGAAGGCGACCGCCGCGAGCTCGCCCGCCTGGTCGGACGATTGAGCGACGCACTCGGTTGCGAGCCGGGGACTAAGCGGTGCCAGCCATGACGGGATCGACTGGTCTGCTGCGGCGGGTCGCCGCGCTCTTTCGGGCCTACCGGTTGAGCGTCGCCGCGATCCTGACCTTGATCTTCGTGACGGCGGGCCTCGGCGTCGTCAACCCGCTGCTCACCAAGGTCGTCTTCGACCGCGCGCTCTTCCCGCCACACGGCGGCACCAACCTGCATCTGCTCTACGTCCTCGTCGGCCTGATGGTCGCCATTCCGCTCGTCTCCTCCGCCCTCGGCGTCCTGCAGGCGTACCTGGCGACGTCCGTCGGCCAGCAGGTGATGCAGGATCTCCGGAACCGCCTCTACGAGCACCTGCAGTCGATGTCGCTTCGCTTCTTCACCGCGACGCGCACCGGCGAGCTCCAGTCGAGGCTGCAGAACGATGTCGGAGGCGTCCAGAGCGTCGTCACGAACACGGCCTCGTCGGTGCTCTCGAACGTCGTCACGGTCGGTAGCACCGTCGTCGCGATGGTCATCCTCTCCTGGCAGTTGACGCTGCTCGCACTCGGTGTCGTGCCGGTCTTCGTCTTCCTGACGTGGCGCGTCGGACGAATCCGCCGCCGGATCTCGGGCCAGACGCAGGAGTCGCTCGCCGAGCTATCGGCCCTGACGGAGGAGACGCTGTCGGTGTCCGGCGTGCTCCTGACCAAGGTGTTCGACCGCCGGCGGGACGCCATCGAGCGGTACCGCAGCGAGAATCGCCGGCTCGCCGGCCTGCAGATCCGCCAGCAGATGGTGGGTCGGTCGTTCTTCGCGGTCGTCCAGACCTTCTTCTCGGTAGCGCCGGCGCTGGTCTACCTCGTGGCGGGGCATTCGCATCTCAGCTCGGGGACGATCGTGGCGTTCACGACGCTCCAGACCCGACTCTTGTTCCCGATTGGCCAGATGCTGCAGACCGCCGTCGAGGTGCAGGGCTCTCTCGCGCTGTTCGAACGGATCTTCCAGTATCTCGACCTGAAGCAGGAGATCGTCAACGCTTCGCATGCCCGCTCGCTCGCGCCTGACGGGATCCGGGGTCGAGTGGCGCTCGAGGATGTGTTCTTCCGCTACGAGGAACCGCCCGACGTCCTCGCGGAGCTTGCCGTCGACGGGAACGGATCGGCTCCGAGCGTGGAGGGCGCGCGCCCGTGGACGCTCGCCGGCGTCTCGCTCGAGATCGAGCCGGGGCAGCTCGCCGCGGTCGTAGGGCCGTCGGGTGCCGGCAAGACGACGATCTCCTACCTGATTCCGCGGCTCTACGACGCGACAGAGGGTCGGGTCTCCCTCGACGGCCACGACGTGCGCGACCTCACCCTCGAGACGCTCGCCGTGGCCGTCGGGATGGTCACCCAGGAGACCTACCTCTTCCACGCGAGCGTCCGCGAGAACCTGCTCTATGCACGACCAGATGCGACACAGGATCAGCTGGAGGCCGCTGCGCGGGCGGCTCAGATCCATGACCGCATCGCGGAGCTTTCCGAGGGCTACGACACGCTCGTCGGCGAGCGCGGCTACCGGATGTCCGGCGGCGAGAAGCAGCGGCTCGCGATTGCGCGCGTGATCCTGAAGGACCCGTGCGTGCTGATCCTCGACGAGGCGACCTCGGCGCTCGACACGACGAGCGAGCGCCTCGTGCAGGAGGCGCTCGAGCCGCTGATGGAGCGTCGAACGACGATCGCGATCGCGCATCGCCTCTCGACGATCATGGCCGCCGACGTGATCTTCGTCCTCGAGCAAGGCCGCGTCGTGGAACGGGGCACACACGCCGAGCTGCTCGCCCGTCGCGGGCTCTACGCGGATCTCTACACCCGGCAGTTCGCGGGCGGGCTCGTCGAAGCCCGTTGCGAGGACGGAGTGGTCCTCTCGGGCGGCGAAGTGGTGACCATGGCGAGCGCCGCCGGCTGAGGATCACCCGGGTGATCCTCGTAACGGGGTGATGACAACTCACCCGGGGGCGAGACAAGCTGCAGCCTGCTCGTGATGTACATCGTCACCAACATCGGTGCGCTCCGCTTCCTCCTCGCCTCCGCACGGGGCGTACCGCGCTGGGAGGTCGTGCTCCCGCTCGGCGGAATCCTCGTCGCCGGCTACACGCTCTACCGCAACCTCTGGCCGGTGCCCGATCACCCATACGACGTCTTCCCCTACATCGTCGCGGCGTGGCTCTCGCTGGGGGCCGTCGCGGCCTTCGTGGTGCCCGGTCTTGCCCGCCGCGCCGGGCGAGGGACTCGCCGCGGGACGGGAGCTCACCTCAGCGATTGGCGAGTAGCCTCGAGCGAACGCGGGACGCAAAACGCGCATACCGCGCTCGGGCGCGCGGTTACCGACGAGCGGTTCGGCGACCTCCGGTTGCGCGAGCTCTTCGCCGCCGACGAACTGACAGCGCGTGAGGTCGACGCCGAGCCCAAACGGCAGCCGGTTCCACGCATGGCGCGCTCGACCCGATGGCCGCCGCGGAGGACGTTTGCGACCAGGATCTCGCCGCCGAGCAGGTCTCGTCCCTGGACAGGACGTCGAGCGGGCGGCCGTCGGCGCGCAGCGTCCAGCGCGAGAGGAAGCGCGTGTCGCGGTAGAAGAAGCCGTGTGGCTGGTCGGGCGAGGACTCGACGTCCCCGCGGCGGTCGCAGACGAGGAACGTCGAGCCGCCGGGGATGCTGATCTCGTCGCGTGCCATGCGCTCAGCGGACGAGGCGGCCGCTGGCACGGACCACGAGCCAAGTGCCGCCGAACTCGGGCACGTTCTGGCAAAGCACCTGACCGGCCTTCCTGTCGCCGACGTAGTAGTAGAGCGGGCGGCCCCCGTAGGTGGCCTGGAGCGTGCCGTCCGTGCGCTTGGTGGTCCCGACCAGGGACGCTCGGATGCCCGCGCCCGCCAGCGCGCGTGCCTTGACGAGGTACGGCGGCCACGCCTTGGCGCAGTCGCCGTAGCACCTGCTGGCGCGGGGGCCGTCCTTCGTGAAGGCGTAGAGCGCGAAGCCCTTGCCGTCGAAGAGGATCTTCCCATAAGCGGAGCTCCTCACGGTGAGCTTGGAGGCCGACGCCATCGCCGGGGCCCCGAACGCTGCGGCGACCGCGACCGCCGCGACGAGGGCGGCGAGTGATGTGATCATGAGCTTTCGCATGCCCTTCCGTCTTGCACCCGCCGGATTCGTTACGCGTAACGCGCGCCGCGCCCGCCGGACTAGCGTGGAGTGAAGCTCGGAGAGTTCTTCCCCGACCTCGACCTGCCCGACCACACCGGGCGGCGAAGACTGCTGTCGGAGGTCTCCGGCGGCGACCCGGTCGCGCTCTTCACCTCGCGGGGGTGGTGGTGCCCGAAGGAGCAGCGCTTCCTGCGCGGGCTGGCCGGGTTGCAGGACGAGTTCGAGGTCGCCTACGCCCGGATCGTCGTGGTGAGCGTCGACCCGCCGGAGGTTCAGGCCGCGTTTCGCGCCGGGCTCGGCGCGCGCTTTCTCTTCCTCTCCGACGCCGAGCGCCGGTGGATCGACCCCCTCGGGCTCGTCGAGACGAGCGACACGGTGCACCGTCCCTACCTGCCGGCCGCGTTCACGCTCTTTCCGGACCTGCGCATTCACCGCGTCTACAACGGCTACTGGTTCTGGGGCCGGCCGACGCACGAGGAGCTTCGCCAGGACATGCGCGCGATCACACGCGAGATCCGGCCGGACTGGCAGCCGACGTGAGCCAGGGCTCGTCGCTTCTCTTCTGGGACGGCGAGCGGCTGACGAGGGAGCGCGGCACCGCCGGGCGACGGTTCAGGGTCGACCCCCGCTGCTTCGCCGGGGAACCCGTTCCCGGCGCCTACGCCCACGTCTGTGCGCTCGCCGATCCCGGGGCCGCCGTTCGGTATGACGAGCCCGAGGTGCAGGCGGCCCGCCGTGACGCGCTCGCCTACTGGATTCCACTCCTCGGCGAGGAGCTCGTCGCGCTAACGACGCTGGCCGTCGACGCGTCGCTCTGCGGGGGAGCGATCACGGTCGCGCGGAGTCCGCGCTTCTTCGCGGACGACCCGTTCGCCCGACTGTTCGGTGGCGCGACCGTACGGACGGATCTCTTCGCGAGCGTCCCTCCCCCCCCGGGCCCGGTAATCGAGCGCTACTCGGGCGCTGCGTGGCCGGGCGGCACGTTCCTAGACGATTGATCGGAAGGGCGATCAATCGTCTAGCCCAGCGGCGACGAGCGCGACATAGTCCATGGGCCGGATCAACCCGAGGTCGACGCCGATCTGGCCGGATACGACCGGGATGGAGAGCGAGGTCGCCTGCAGAAGGCCCGCAGCCACGAGCTGCCCCGAGCGCTCGGCGAACGGCCGGTAGAGCACGGCCGGAAGCGCCCGTACCACGAGCAGCGCCGCCAAGAACAGCGGAACGCGGCCCAGAGCCGACGCGCTGTCGAAAAGCGACGCAACGTCGAGCTTCATCCCTGTCGAGACGAAGAAGAACGGAATGAAGACGCCGAAGCCGACCGCCTCCAGCTTCCCGTGGAAGAACGCGTGGGTCATCCCCTCGCCGCGGTCGACCAGCTTGATCGTCGCGCCCGCGAGAAATGCGCCGAGGATCGCCTCGAGCCCGAACCGCGACGCGAGGGCGACGAAGAGCGCGAGCAGGAGAAACGCTCCGCGGACACGGATCTCGGCCGTCGTGTCCTGCAGCTGCAGGAGCGTGCGCGAGATCCTCATCGAGTGCTGCAGGCCGAGGATCGTCCCTGCGACGGCGAGCACGAAGACTCCGAACCCGATACGAGCTTCGAGCCGATTCCACCCGACTCCCGAGAAGAACAGAGAGAGGAGCACGATCGGCGTCACCTCGGCGATCGACGCGCCCGCCACCACGACCTGGCCGAACGGCGTGGTCGTCTGTTCGGCGTCCTTCAGGATCGGGAGGATCACGCCGAGGCCCGTCGCGGAGAGGATGATCGCGATCAAGAGCGGCGACTTCACGACAGCTCCGAGCTGGAGGCCGAAGCCGACGACCAGTGCGACCCCGAACGAGAGTGCGAACCCGAGCAGCTTCACCCGCAGCAGTCGTCCTCGCAGCTTGTCGAGGTCGATCTCGAGCCCCGCCAGCAAGAGCAGGAAGGAGAGCCCGACCAGGCCGAGGACGCTGACCGGCTCGTCGGCGTGCGCCCAGTCGAGCACCCGGGGGCCGACGACGATCCCGAACAGGATCTCGACCACGATCGCTGGCAGGAGAAACCCGGTCAGTCCGATCGCAAGCGGGGCAAGCAGCGCAACGGCCGCGACGACTGCGACCGACGTGAAGGAGATCCCCAGGGCGCCTCAGTCTTCCAGGCGCGGCCGCCGTTACAGCTTGTAACGCCCGGTCGCCTCACCCGACTAGGCATGCATGGCAGCGACCGCGACCGATCGCTGGTGGCCCTCGCCGTTCGGTGAGGGCGCCTCGGCGTCGAGATCCCGCAGATCGTCACGCGCGGTTTCCTCGGCGACGACTTGGAGACGTGATCGAAGTCCCCGACCTGCAACTCGGCGCTGATCGCGATGTCGATCGAGCCAAATCCGACACGCTTCCAAAAGACGCTCGGCGTGAACGACTGGTACGAGGGCTCGGACGACTGGGACTTTCCGCTCGGACACATTCAGATGCTCGGCAAGAGCGACGGAAATATGCTGAAGGCCGGCGCGCCACCCTTCACGCCGACATTCGCCCTCAACTACGTCGCGCGCCACGCTGTCGACTTCTGGCTGACGACCGAAGACCTGCCGTTCCGGGACAACCGGGTGCTGGTCGGTTGCGACGGCAAGATTCACCTGCACTACCACGACCGCAATACGGAGGGCCACAAGCGGCTGCTGGCGAAGCTCAAGGGCCTGCTACCAGGACTCGGTTGTCATCCTGCGCTGATTCCGAACCAGGTGATTCGAGACGAGCGGATCCCGGTCGCCGGCGTCGCTCACCAGTGCGGGACGGTACGCTTCGGCACCGATCCGGCGTCGTCGGCTCTGGACACGAACTGCAAGGCCCATGACCTGGACAACCTCTACGTCGTCGACACGAGCTTCTTCCCCTCGTCGACCGCGGTCAACCCGGCGTTGACGGCGATGGCGAACGCGATGCGCATCGGCGACCACCTGATCGACAGGCTCGGGGCAACCCCGAGGACAGCGAAGCATGAGGAGGTGCTCGCATGAAGCTCGACGGTCTGGCGGGCTCGATCGGCAAGGGCGTGATCGCGGGGTTGGCCGGGACTGCCGCGATGACGGTCTCCAGCACGCTCGAGGCCAAGCTCCGCGGGCGCCAGCCGAGCGACGCGCCCGCACGGGCGGCCGCGACCGTGCTCGGAATCAAGGAGTTCGCGAGCGACGAGGCGAAGGCGCGGTTCTCGAACCTGGTGCATTGGAGCTACGGGACGGGCTGGGGAGCCGTTCGCGGGCTCCTCGCCTTCGCCGGCCTGCCACGTAAGGCAGCGGACGCCGGCCATTTCGCCGCGGTGTGGGGCAACGCGGCCGTGATGCTGCCGACACTCGGCGTCGCTCCGCCGTTCTGGATGTGGGGCAAGACCGAGGTCGCGATCGACGTCTTCCACCACCTCGTCTACGTGACCGCGGCCGGGATGGCCTACGAGCTGCTCGACTAGAAAACTCGCCGGGAAACGCTTAGAGTCGGTCGGCCGGCCCAGCCTCCAGCCCGGAACCGGCCAGTCGCGGGCGAAGAAAGGGAGCAGCGTGTACGCAGTCATCCGAACCTACGCCGACAACGCCGAGATAGCGGATCAGCTCGCCGCCAACGCAGCCGAGGTCAAGAAGCTGGTCTCGGCCGTGGACGGCTTCCGCGGCTACTACCTGGTTCGCACCGGGGGCGGGTGCACCACCTTCACCGTCTACGACGATCAGACGGGAGCCGATGAGTCGACCCGGCTCGCGGGCGACTGGATCCGGGAACATGCATCGGAGATCACGCAGTCGACGCCCCAGGTCACGAGCGGGGAAGTCCTGATTCAGGCGAGTTAGGCAAGCGGCCGGTCGACGACCGGCAGGCCCGAGCCTGCCGGTCATCGAGGCGCCCGGTCAGAGCGCCCACAGGCCGTACCCGGAGAGCGGTACCCTTTCGGCCGCCGATGGATGCCGACGCGGTCGAGATCCGGGTGCTCGGGTGCCTGATCGAGAAGCAGCGGACGACGCCCGACGTCTACCCGCTGTCGCTGAACGCACTGCGCGCCGCCTGCAACCAGACGACGAACCGCGACCCCGTCGTCCTCTACGACGAACCGACTATCCGGTCAGCCCTCGAGCGGCTATCCCGGAAAGAGTGGACGCGGCTCGCGAGCGGGCGGGGTAGCCGCGCCGCCAAGTACCGCCATCTGCTGAACGAGTCGCTGCGGCTTGGGGACGACGCGATGGCGATGCTGTGCGTATTGATGCTGCGCGGGCCCCAAACGCCTGGCGAACTGAAGCAGCGCACCGACCGCATACACCGTTTCGGGGCGCTCGACGACGTGGAGCAAACGCTCGGTGCGCTGGTCGAGCGCGGGCTCGCGGCCCGGCTCGGTCGGCGCCCGGGGCAGAAGGAGGAGCGCTACGCGCAGATGCTCGGCGGCGAGGTGGTGGAACCCGTGCCGATCGACAGCTCTCCTGCCCCGGATCGCGTCGCGGCACTCGAGGAGCGCGTCGCACGGCTCGAAGAGGGACTCGAGGACGTGCGCGCGCGGCTCGAAGGCTGACGGCCGAGCGTTCACGCCCGGCCGCCAGCGTCGGGGGATCCGCTACTTCACCTTGAACTCGCCGTGCATCCCCGCCTCGTGGGGCTTGCAGTAGTACTTCCACTCACCCTTCCCGAGGCTGATCGTCGCAGTCTTGGTGCCCTTGAACGCCACGGACGTCAGCTGCTTCTCGAACGTCCCGCCCTTCTCACGCTCCAGCACGAAGTTGTGGATCGAGGCCTTGTCGGAGACGACGAACGTATAGGTACCCGCCTTCAGGGACTTCACGTTCTGGCCGTTCTGCTTGAGGCTGATCGTGAAGCCAGGCCCCACCGAGCCGGTCAGCTTGAGGGCCTTGTCTCCTCGACCGAGCGCGGTGGCCGCAAGGGCCAGCGAGAGGGCCGCCGCCGTTCCGGCGGCGAGGATGGATCGCGTCATGAGCACTCCTTGCTGTCAGGGAACACTTCTGACTACGCACCCGCGAGCTCGCCGGATTCTTCCAGCGGCCGGAACAGACGCTGCCGGCCGGGTGCTTACGGCGATCGGGGAGCGAGCCTGCTGGGCGGCCAGTAGGTCAGGACGGCCGGGCCGACGAGCGCGTTGCGTGGCACGTCTCCCCAGACGCGCGAGTCGCAGGAGTTCCGCCGGTTGTCCCCGAGCATGAAGTAGTGGTTCGGCGAGATTCGAGGCCAGGTTGCGGTCATCGAGTCGCGATACGGCGCTTTGACGTACGGCTCGGCCAGCCGCTTCCCGTCGACGAAAACGCGGCCGTTCCGCTCCGACACAACATCGCCCGGTAGCCCGACGAGGCGCTTGACGAAGATCCCTCCCTGCCCGCCGCAGTCGCGGGCTGCGGCCACCGGGGCCTTGAAGACGACGATCTCGCCCCTGCGCGGCGCGCGGAAACGGTACGCGAGCCTGAGCGCGATCACCCTGTCGGAGAAGCGGGCGTGGCATCCGTTGGCCGGCCGCGCGCAATGGAGCGTGGGCTCCATCGACGCTGACGGGATTCGGAACGGCTTTGCGACCTCGGCCTCGAACACGAGGACGAAGCCGATCGCGAGCGCGACCGTCGACACCCAGTCCAGGACGATTCGCCAGGGCTTGGGAAGACGCGCGAAGGGGCTTCGCATGGAAGTCAGGCTAGCCGGCGATCCCGCCCTGGTGGTGCCTCCGCCATTCCTCCGGCCGGCCCTGCTCCTCGTAGGCGCGGGCGACCACGGCGAAGAGCTCTCCGAGCGTCCTGCCGGGCCGCGAGGCCGCCAGCACCGCAGCGTCCACCTCAGCGGCGGCACTCACGCGCTCCTCGAGCTCCGCGGGCGGCGGGCCGAACGAGACGACTCGCGTCATCGAGACGTAGAGCCCGTCGCGCTCGGCTGTCACGGCAAGCAGCGCAAAGCGACCGAGGGGCCTGGACGTCGGCAAGGGATGCGGGTGCACCGGCGCCCGCGCCTCACCGCCCGCCAGCGCAACCGGCGTGGTGAAACCGCGCGCGTGCAGCCGGCTGGTCAGCTCCGCGACTGCGCCGTACTCCGACTGCTCCGGCCGGAGCTCACTGAGTCCCTCGGTGAAGGCCACGGCCGCGTCGGCGCCGGCACTGCGGTAGCGATCGACGTCCTCGGGTCCCAGCGCACGGCGAAGCGCCGCGAGATCGGGACGGGTCGATGCTACGGGCGGCGCCTCATGCCACGGATAGGCACGCCCCTTGTCGACGACGACCGTGTACGGGGACGATCCCGCCGACACCGGCCGGCCGCGGCCACAGAGCAGCCAGCGGACATCGGCCGGATCGTTCGTCGCGAACGGCCCGACGGCCCCCAGCGCGGCGCGTCGCTT
>JBBRYW010000097.1:0-12505 GCA_038237235.1 Gaiellales bacterium | reverse complement strand
CATAGACTCACCGACGCCGTTGAAGCTAAGGACGCGATGATCGGGCGGGTGCGCCCGGGCGAGCAGGCGGCGCACCGCCTGCGTCTGCAGCGCGCGCGGCCAGAGGCGTTGCAGCTCCCCCGGCGGCCCGGGGAGAGCGACGACCGCGCGGCCGTCGGCCTCGAGCACTATCCCCGGCGCGGTGCCGGCGAGGCCGAGCGAGATCGCGCCCTCGGGAAGGGTCGCCTGCTTGCGCACGCCCGGCTCGAAGTCCGGCGCGGGGCGTCCCAGGCGCTCCGCGATCTTCCGCGAGATCGCGCCGATCTCCTCGTACAGGACGGTGTCGAGCACCAGTCGCCGGCCGGCCACTCGGGCCAGAACCGAAACTGTGCGATCGTCGTGGGTGGGACCGAGGCCGCCCGAGAGGACGCAGAGCTCCGCGCGCAATCCCTCCCGGACAGCCTCCTCGAGCTCGTCCTCACGGTCGCCGACGATCGAGATCCGTGTGGGCTCGAAGCCCAGCCGCTGTACCTCGCGGGCGATGAACGGGCCATTCAAGTCGCGCCGGCCACCGCGAACGAGCTCGCTCCCGGTGGCGACGACGACACAGCGAGGGCGGGTCAAGGGCCTCTCCGGAAAGTCGACCAGGCCTCCTGACAGGCGCTACCCGGCGCGAGGCTGCGTCCTCGGTCGCGCGAATGTGCCTGCACATTCACGTTCCCTGCGTCCCTGCCTCGCACCAACGTACCCGCGTGTCATCCACCGCGGCCACTTTCCGGACGGGCCTCAAGCGGCCGTGGGGGCCCGGGCGATGCGAGACGGCGTGACGACGAGCGTCTCACGCGCGTTGCCGCCCGGCAATGACCTCGACCGGCCGTTGAGCTTGACGCGGACGTTGCCTGGCTGCCCGATCTCGAGCAAGAGCCGCTTGCCCCGGAAGTCGAGACTCTTCCCCGCCTCGAGCGTTCCCACGAAGAGCTGGCTCGACCGGCCGGCGGTCGTGCGATTGTGCACCCGGATCCAGCTGCCTCCGTGGATGCCGGTCAGGACGATGCGCGCGGCGGCCGGCGGTCTAGGGGAGCGGCGCTTCTTCACGTGCCGGCGGCCCCCACGGTGCTGGGCGAACGTACCGGCCGTTCGTGGATTCTTGCTCGCTTGCGAGCTCGAGCCGTTCGAGTCCCCACCGAATTGCCCGAAGGCCGCAAACGACAATGCCGTGATGAGCGCGATCGCCGCGAGCACGACGACGACGGTTCGCGAGACCAGCGCCCCGTGATCGGGCTGCGCCGTTCTGCGTGCGCGGATCGGCGTCTCCTCCTCGCCGGCGACGTAGCGCGAGTTGTACTCGTCGACGTAAAGCTGACCGTCGAGGCCGAGGTACTCGGCGTAGGCGCGGAGAAAGCCCTTGACGTAGGTTTGCCCCGGGAGCAGATCGAAGCGCTCGTCCTCGAGCGCGCGGAGGTACTTGCCGCGCACCTTCGTCGCCTGCTCGGCCTCGGGCAGGCCGACGCCCTGGCGGACGCGGGCCTCCCGCAGGCTGGTGCCGATCTCGAACATACCCTCGATTGTAGGACGTTTCGGGCGCAGTCGCCCTGCAGCGGCCCGGTTTCGGGCCTCGCTCGCTCAGCCGGCGAAGAACGTGAGGAGTCCGTAGACGCCCAGAGCGAGCGCTGCGGTCAGCGCGAGGTAGAGCGCGAGTCCGCCGAGCAAGCGACCGGTGCGGGCCAGCCCATCCTCCCCCACCCGACCCAGCGTCAGCTGAACCTCACGGCGCGCGGTGCCGCCGAGGCCGAGCGCGATGACGCCGAGCACCGCTGCAACTGGCAACAAGAAGGCTGCGTCCAGCAGCCTCACACCCTCGAGCCGCTGCGCCAGAACGACCCCGGTGGGAAGCATGGCGAGGGCGGCCACGCCCACGACCAACGATGCACGGGCGCGGCCGTTCGCGAGCGGCCTACTACTGTTTCTCGTAGGGGCGTCCAATAGCCTTTGGCGGCACCGAGCGGCCGATTACCCCGGCGACGGCGATCAAAGTCAACACGTAAGGGAGCGCTGTGAAGAGAGTGGCTGCCGAGCCTGAGTATTCGGGCAGTCGCTGCGCAAGCGCGCTCGAGAAGCCGAAGAGCAGGGCTGCTCCGAACGCGCCGAAGGGTCTCCAGTTGCCGAAGATCAGGGCGGCAAGCGCGATGAAGCCCCGGCCCGCCGTCATGTTCTCTGCGAAGCTGTGGACGAAGCCAATCGACAGGTAGGCGCCGCCGAGCGCCGCCAGCATCCCGGAGAGCGTCACGGCCGCGTAGCGGGTGCGGTAGACGGAGATCCCGACCGTATCGGCCGCACGGGGATGCTCGCCGACCGAGCGGATCCGCAGCCCGATCGGAGTCTTGAACATCACGACGTACGTGGCGACGAGCAGGATGAGGCTCAGCCAGATCATCAGGTTGAGCTGTCCGAAGACCGGTCCGAGGAAGTAGACGTTGTCGAGGAACGCGAGATGGACGTCGGGAATCTGGGCGACGTCGGTGGGGGTGCCCTGGTCGCCGTAGATGTCGATGAACATGTAGCCCGTGATCCCGAGTGCGAGAAAGTTGATAGCCGTGCCGCTGACGATCTGATCGGCGCGTAGGTGGATCGAGAAGAAGGCGTGGACGAGCGCGAGCAGTCCGCCCGCGGCCATGCCGATCAGAAGCCCCACTTCCCAGGAGCCCGTCTTCGCCGCCCCCCAGATCCCGAAGAACGCGCCCATCAGCATCATGCCCTCGAGTCCGATGTTGACGACACCGCTTCGCTCCGAGAAGAGCCCGCCCAGAGCCGCGAACGTGAGTGGCGTGGCGTAGCGGAGCGTCGCGGCGGCCAGAGCCGACCATGCGACGACGGAGTCGAGGTGGGTGACGCTCGAGCGTGTCGCGAGCACCGCGCCGGCGATACCGAGTATCCCGCCCGCGACCGCGCCCCAGCCGACCCGGCGCTCCCCTCGCGTCACCGCCCAGAGTCCGGCCGCCAGCGCGAGCAGGGCGACCAGGATCGAGGGGATCGGCGTTCGCGTCTCGACGGGCGGGAGCGCGAGCCAGAACGCCACCAGGCCGAGGCCGATCCCGAGAATGCCGACCCGTCGCGGCCCCGACAGGCGATCCCAGGCAACGTGGCGCCGGAGGCTCTCCGCCCGCGCGCTCACGTCTGGCTCGTCTCCCGCCGCCTGCCCAGACCGAGCTTCCTTCGCGCTTGCCAGAGGTAGATGATCAGGAGATCCGCACCGACGAAGAGGACCACCAGGCCCTGGATGATGCTCGTCAGATTGCCGGCGAGATCTGGCCGGAAGACAGTCGGATCGAGGTGGCGCGTCGAGGTTCCGTTCAGCAGTGCTCCGAAGAGGATCGCGGAGAAGAGCACACCGACGGCCGTGTTGCGGCCGAGGAGGGCGACAGCGATCCCGATGAAGCCGACCTGTGAGACCTGGATGTCTAGGACGTTCAGACGGAACTGCCAGCCGAGGATGTCGATCGCCCCGGCGAGCCCCGCGAACAACCCGGCGATCGCCATTGCGAGAAAGTAGTTCCGCGCGACGCTGATCCCGCCGTAGCGGGCGGCCTCCGGGTTGAACCCGACCGCGCGAACCTCGAATCCGAGTGTGGTGCGATTGAGCACGATCCAGTAGACGACGAGAGCGACGAGAGCGACGAACAAGCCGATGTGCAGGCCCTGCAGGAGTTGATCGCCCCAGAAGACGGGGAGCTTTGCCGAGCTCGCCACATCGCGCGAGACCGGCACGTCCGGCGCCTGGGGATTCTGCAGGGGCCCGCCCAGCCCGAAGAGGTACGAGCCGACCCAGACCGCGATCCAGTTCAGCATGATCGTCGAGATCACCTCGTGGGCGCCGACCGTCGCCTTCAGCAGGCCCGCGATTCCCGCCCAGACCGCGCCGCCGAGCGAGGCGAGGAGGAGCGCCAGGACGATGTGCGGGACCCGGCTCATGCCGGCGAACGAGGAGCCGACCCACACGGCGATGACCGTCCCGACTATGTACTGCCCCTGCCCGCCGATGTTGAAGAGGCCGCAGCGGAAGGCGAAGGCGACCGAGAGCCCGGTGAGGATCAGCGGTGCGACGAGCAGCAGCGTCTGTTGCAGGTTCAGCGCGGGACTGCAGGGATCCGAGCACGTCTGCCAGGGAAAGAGCCAGTTGAGCCCCGTGCCGTCGAAGATCGCCTTGTAGGTCGTGAGCGGGTTCTTGCCCGTCGTGACGAGTACGACCAGCCCTCCCACGAAGAAGGCGAGAACCGCGGTCAGCAAGGGCGTCACGATCCCGCCGGCGCGCTGGTAGAAGGCGAGCCGCGCAGCGACGCTCGGAATCTGGCCCCCTCCGGTCGGCGGGACGCCTCCCGCCGGAGTCTCGCCGGGCGGGACCGCGGACTCACTCATGGCATCGCCTTCTGCGGGTGGACGCAGGGCGTGTCATGCAGCCGCCACTTCCTCTTCCTTCCGACCCCCGCCGGTCATGGCGATGCCGAGCTCCTCCTCGCTGACGTCCCGTCCGTACTCCCCCACGATCTGTCCTTCGTAGAGCACGAGGATGCGGTCCGAGAGCGAGAGGATCTCCTCGAGCTCGAGCGACACCAGGAGAATCCCCTTACCCGCGTCGCGCTGCTCGACGAGCCGCCGGTGCACGAACTCGATCGCGCCGACGTCGAGTCCGCGCGTAGGCTGGGCGGCGATCAGCACGCGCGGGTCGCGCGAGACCTCGCGGGCGATCACGACCTTCTGCTGGTTGCCGCCCGACAGCGAGGCCGCGCGCGTCTGCGGCTGCCCGCCGCGTACGTCGTACTCCTTCAGGAGCTTGCGCGCCGTCGCGACGAGTTGGCCGGGGAACAGCCAGCCGAAGCGGGAATCGGGCTCTTTGCGATAGTCGTGCAGCGCGAGGTTCTCCGCCAGCGAGAAGTCGAGCACGAGGCCGCGGAGATGGCGGTCCTCCGGGATGTGGCCGATGCCCTGGTCGAGGATCTCGCGCGTGCTCGCGCGCTGCATGGGGCGACCCCCGACGCTGATCGTTCCGCCCGCCGCGTGGCGCAGGCCGGTGAGCGCGTCAATCAGCTCGCTCTGCCCGTTTCCGTCGACGCCTGCGATCCCGACGATCTCCCCCTCCCTGACAGTGAGCGACAGCTCGCGAACGGCTTCCAGGCCGCGGTCGTCCAAGACCTGGAGGCCGACGACGACGAGCAGCGGCTCCCCGGGCGTCGCCGGGCGCTTGTCCACCCGGAGCAGCACCTCGCGCCCGACCATGAGGCGCGCCAGCTGCTGCTCGCTCGCCCCTTCCCGCGGCAGAGTCTCGATCTTCTTGCCGCGCCGGAGCACGGAGATGCGATCCGCGATCTCGAGCACCTCGTTCAGCTTGTGACTGATGAAGATGATCGACATCCCCTCCCGCTTGAGCGTTCCCAGGATCTCGAACAGCTCGCCGGCCTCCTGCGGGGTGAGGACGGCGGTCGGCTCGTCGAGGATGAGGATGTCCGCGCCCCGATAGAGCGCCTTCATGATCTCGACGCGCTGCTGCTGGCCGACGGTGATGTCCTGGACGCGCGCCTGCGGGTCGATCGCGAAGTGGAACGTCCGGGACACCTCCTCGACCCGCTTGGCAGCTGCCGCATAGTCCAGAAGCACGCCGGCGCGCGTCGGCTCGGTCGCGAGGATGATGTTCTCGGCCACGGTCATGACCGGGATCAGCATGAAGTGCTGGTGCACCATCCCAATGCCGTGCGCGATCGCCTCCTTGGGCGAGCCGATCGAGATCCGCTCGCCGCGGATCAGCACCTCGCCCTCGTCCGGGCTGTAGAGCCCGTAGAGGATGTTCATGAGCGTCGACTTGCCGGCCCCGTTCTCGCCGAGCAGTGCGTGCACCTCGCCGCGATGCAGGTCGAGGTCGACGTCATCGTTCGCCAGCACGCCGGGGAACCGCTTCGTGATCCCGCGAAGCTCGAGGAGCGGCGGCTCGGCGCGCGTCGTCATTCGCGGGGATTCTACGGCGCCGCCCGGAAAGGAGTGTCGAGGCGGGGATAGGCCCCGCCTCGACGACTCGAGCCTTGCCGGCCGGTGCTACGGCGTCGCTGGCGGCTTCAACTTCCCCGACGCGAGCTTCTTCAGCACTGCCTGCGTCTGGGCGACGAGCTTCTTCGGGACCTTCGGGCTAACCTTGCCGAGGCCCACGCCCCCGTTCTTTGCGGTGAAGGTCTGGTCGACTCCGCCCTTGAACTTGCCGTTCCGGGCGAGCTGGACGGCCTGGTAGACGGCGTTGTCGACGCGCTTGAGGGCGCTCGTCAGGATGTGAGGGCCGAGGTATGCCTGGTCGGCGTCGACGCCGATCCCCCACTTCTTCTTCTCCTTGGCTGCGTCGAGCGAGCCGAGTCCACAGCCACCGGCGACCGCGAACACGACCTGCGAGCCGGCCGCGATCTGGTTCAGCGCCAGCTCCTTGCACTTCGCCGTGTCGGTGAAGCTCTGCGAGTACCCGAACGACGTCTTGATCTTCGGATTCGCTTTCTTGGCGCAGAACTGATAGCCCGCGATGAACCTGTCGACGGCCGGAACCTTCTGCCCGCCGACTGCGCTGATCGCCTGCGTGCCACCTTTGGCCTTGACGACCCGCGCGGCGAGGTCGCCGACGAGGCAGCCGGCCTCCTGCTCCTTGAATTGCAGGCCGCGAACGTTCGGCCCCCCTTCGATGTCCGCGACCGCCTCGTCGACACCCGCGAACTTCACGTTCGGGAAGCGCTTGGAGACCGTTCCGACGTCCTTCGTCATCAGGAAGCCGACACCGATTACGAGATCGTAGCTCTGCGCCGCCGCGAGCAGGTTCGGGATGTAGTCCGAGCCCGACTTCGAAGTGAAGATGCGCGTCTCCACCCCCGGCAGCTTGTCGGCCCTCAGGCGTCCCTTGTTGGCGAGCTGGTTGAAGCCATGGTCGTTCAGTCCGCCGATGTCGGTGATGACCGCGACTTTGATCGTCTTCTTCGGTGCTGTCGCGCCGCCGTAACTTGCCCCGGCCACCGCGAGTGCCGCGACGAGCGCAGCCGTGGTCCAGGGAATCCATTGTCGTGCTTTCACAGATCCTCCTCTTTCAGTGTCCCCGAATTCCTGCCCAAGAGCAGGACGATCCTACCTCCATTGAGACGCTCGGGCCGCCCGCTCGGTTAGCTCGAGGACGCTTCGCTCAGCCGCGCGCGCTCGAGACCCTCGGCGTCGACGAGCACTCGTCTCGGCTTCGAGCCCTCGTAGCCCGAGATGATGCCGCGCCGCTCGAGCATGTCGACCAGGCGGCCCGAGCGCGTGTACCCGACCCGCAGCCGGCGCTGCAGGAGCGAGACGGAGGCCGTCTGAGTCTGGACGACGATGTCGATCGCCCGCTCGAGCAGCGGATCCTCGTCGGGATCGAACTCCTCGTCGCCCGTATCCCCGCCGGAGTCGTCGAACACGTCCGGCGCCTCCAGCAGCGACTCGTCGAGCTCCTGCTCCCGCTGGTGACGGGCCTGCTCGACGATCAGCGCGATCTCCTCCTCGGTCACGTAGGCGCCCTGGAGGCGCTGCAGGCGGGAGGTGCCGAGCGGCTTGAACAGCATGTCGCCCTGGCCGAGCAGGCTCTCGGCACCCGCGCCGTCCAGGATCACGCGGGAGTCGGTCTGGCTCGAGACGGCGAACGCGATCCGCGAAGGGACGTTCGCCTTGATCATCCCGGTGATCACGTCGACCGAGGGCCGCTGCGTCGCGAGCACGAGGTGGATCCCGACTGCGCGCGATTTCTGTGCGAGGCGGATCACGGCGTCCTCGACGGCCTGGGGCGAGATCATCATCAGGTCGGCTAGCTCGTCGATCACCACGAGGAGATACGGGAGCGGATTCTCACCCCGCGCGCGGAAGGCGCGGTTCGCCTCCGGCAGGCTGCGGGCCCGAACGGCGCTCAGGCGCTCGTAGCGGCGCTCCATCTCGCTGACGACGTTGGCGAGAACTGCGGAGGCCTCCTTCGGACTCGAGACGACGGGCGTCAGGAGATGCGGGATCGACTCGTAGTAGCCGAGCTCGATTCGCTTGGGATCGATCAGGATGAAGCGAACCTCGTCGGGCGTCGCTCGCAGCAGAATCGACGTCAGCATCGTGTTGATGCAGCCCGACTTCCCCGACCCGGTCGTGCCGGCGATCAGGATGTGGGGCATTCGCGCCAGGTCGGTCCAGACGGCGCTTCCCGAGATGTCCTTCCCGAGCCAGACCGAGACCGGGCTCGCCGTAGCCGGCAGGTCGTCGAAGACGTCCCCGAGCGTGACGAGGTTCGGCGTCAGGTTCGGCAGCTCGACGCCGACAGCTTGCTTGCCGGGGATCGGGGCGAGGATTCGGATCTCTGTCGTCGCGAGCGCGTAGGAGAGGTCGTCTTTCAGCGCGGCGACCTTCGAGACCTTCGTCCCGGGCGCGAGCTGCAGCTCGTAGCGGGTGACCCGCGGGCCGGAGATCTGACCGATCACGGTCGCCTGTACTCCGAAGTGAGCGAGCGTCTGGACGAGCGCCTCCGCCGTGCGGGTGCTCGTCTCGGCCGAGCCCGCCGGGGCAGGCGACGATTTCCGGAGCGCTCCTCGATCCGGAAGCTGGTAGTCGCCAGCCTCGGGCCGCGCCCCGAACAGGCTCTCCTGGTGCTCCGGCACCAGGCTCCGGGACGTGTCCTCCTCGTCAGTCAGGAGTCGCGGCGGCTCGCCGGAGGTCACCACGTCCGGGAAGTCGTGCACCGCGTCGACCAGCGGGGCCGCCGGCTTGGCGGCGGGCGCGGCATCCGGACGGGCCTCCGGCTCCGGCGTCGCACGCTCGAAGCTGCGCCGCGCCATGCCGCCGACGTGCCGGACCGCATGACCGGACCGGCGCAGGATGGCTCCGACCGAGGCCCCGGTCACGAGTAGGACGCCGACGAGCAGCGCGGTGAGGCCCAGCAGCGTCGCGCCGCTGTGCCCGAGCAACCGACCCAAGCCGGCCTCGAGGGCTCGACCTGCGTACCCGCCATGCCTCTCGCCGAGGCCGAGGAGCAGACCGCCCGCGGAGACAGCAAGGCCTGTTCGGAACGGTCGGACGTCGACGAGTGAGCTCTTCGTCACTGTCAGGCTGCCGATGGCAAGGCAGGCGGGCGGCACCGCGTAGGCTGCGGCTCCGACGAGCGATCGCAGCCCGTCGGCCATCCACGCGCCGACGTAGCCGCCGTTCCAGTCGAGGAGGAGCACCGCAGCGAGGAACAACCCAAGCGCGACGAGCCCGAGCCCGAGAAGCTCGGCGTGCTGGTGGCCTCCCGCTCCGGGCCGTTTCTTCTTCCTGGCCCGCGAGGGCTTACCGGAGCGCAGCTTGACGGTGCGCTTCTGACGCGCCATGACCCCGCGTTTCGACGCGGCCGGGCCTAACCCTTTGCGAGCAGCCGCTCGAAGAGGCCTGGCTCGACGGAGTCAGCGGGCATGCCGGTTCCCGGCGGGTAGTAGACGACCACCTCGTTCATGCCGGCGTCGTCCCAGCGCGCGACCATCTCTCGGAAGGATTCCTCCGAGCGCCAGGGCGTCTCCGCGATGAACGGATGTGCGATCAGGATCGACCGGGTGATCTCCCCCGGCTCGCGGCCGGCTTCCCGGCAGAAGCGATCGAGCAGCTCTCCCTGCTCGCGCGCGATCGCCGCGGCTCGGCGCGGATCGGCCCGACGCTCGCCTCCGAAGCTGGACCAGCGGGTCGCCAGCTCGGCCGCGAGCCGCAGCGTCCCCTTCGCCATCCCCCCGATCGTGAGCGGGATTCGCGCCTGAATCGGCGGCGGCTGCAGCGCGTCGTCGGCGAGCAGCTCGTTCAGTCGCTCGACGAAGGCGCGGAGCCGTCGAGCCCGCTCGACCTTCGGCCAGTTCTCCACCTGCGCCAGCTCGTGGTCGAGCGGCGAGCCGCCGGCCCCGACGCCGAGCTCGAGGCGTCCGCCGCTCATGTGGTCGACGGTGACGGCGGCCTTCGCGACCCGGGCCGGGTTGTGGAATGTGATCGGCGAGACGAGCGTCCCGATCCGCGTTCGAGTCGTCGCGTGCGCCATGCCGGCGAGGCAAGCCCATCCCTCGAGCCAGGGCCGCCCGCGCGCGACGCCGATCAGGTGATCCGCGGTCCAGATCGTCTCGACGTCGAGCTCGTCGAGCGTTCGCCAGCGACGCACGAGCTCATCCCAGGACGCATTCGGCAGCGCGATGACGCCGAACTTCACAGCGCGCCGATGCGTTCGATCAGAAGCTCCATGAACGCGCCGGCGTCGATGTCGACCCCCACGTAGGCATTCGGCTCGCGGCCCGTGCGCCGCCAGAGGTCGACGAGCGTGCGGCCGCGGCAGAGCTCGGAGGCGCAATCGACGTCGACCCTGCGGCGAAGCGTCTCGACGAGCCCCGGTCGCAGGACGTGGGCCACCGCCACCGCATCGTGGATCGGCGAGTCCTCGCTGCCGTACGTCGTTCGGTGGAAGGTCGAGAAGAAGTCCCATAGCTCGGCGACGGCGCGCCCGACCCGGCCGGCCTCGCGCAGGCGCTCCGCGTCCGCGCGCGTCATCAGTGCCTTGTGCGTCACGTCCAGCCCGATCATCGTGAGGTCGAGCCCGCTCTCGAACACCCGGCGCGCAGCCTCGGGGTCGGCCCAGACGTTGAACTCGGCCGCAGGCGTGACGTTGCCCTCGCCGATCGCGCCGCCCATCAGGACGACGCGCTCGACGCGGTCGGCGAGCTCGGGGTAGACGGCGAGCAGGAGGGCGACGTTCGTGAGCGGCCCCGTCGGGATCAGCGTGACAGGGCACTGCGAGGCGCGCAGGCGCTCGGCCGTCCAATCGATCGCGCGCCGGCCGGTCGTGCTCCCGCGCGCCGGGGGCAGGTCCGGCCCGTCCAGCCCGGACTCGCCGTGCACGTACGACGCGACGAAGGGCTCGCGCACGAGCGGCCTGTCGGCGCCGGCCGACACCGGCACGTCGTCACGGCCGGCGAGCTCGAGCACGCGTAGGGCATTCGCGGTCGTCTTCTCGAGCGTCTGGTTACCCGAGACCGTCGTCACGCCGAGGAGCTCGACCTCGGGGCTCGCGAGCGCGAGCAGGAGCGCGATCGCATCGTCGTGGCCCGGATCGCAGTCGATGATGACCGGCGTTGTCATGCCCCGAGGATCTCGTCGACCTCGGCCGCCGTCGGCAGCGAGCGCTGCGCGCCGAGCCGCGACGCGGCGATCGCCCCCGCGGCGCAGGCGCGCCGGAGTGCCTCCTCGCGGTCACGTCCTTCGAGCAGGGAGACCACGATGCAGGCGGTGAAGGCGTCCCCGGCCGCGGTGCCGTCCACGGCGGTGACCTTCGGCGGCTCGGCGCGGGCGACCTCCTCCCCGCCCTCCAGCAGGACGGCCCCCTCCGCGCCCAGCGTCAAGGCCGTGAGGCGGGGCTCGCTGCCGAGGGCCTCGAGCTCGTAGCGGTTGACGACCACGAGGTCGGCGCGCTCGACGGCCGACCTCGGGACGGGCCGAGCGGGCGCCGCGTTCAGGCAGAAGAGCCCGTCGACCCGTGTGGCGAGCGCCTCTACGACGTCCGCGCGAATCTCGAGCTGGCAGAGGAGGCCGTCGGTCCGGCCGACATCGACGTCGCCGGGCGCCAGCCTCCAGTTCGCGCCGGGAGTGACGACGATCTGGTTTTCACCCGAGGCGTCCACGAGGATGAGGGCGAGTCCGCTGTCGCCGTCGTCGAATGTGATGTCGTCAATCGCGACGCCCGCGGCCTCGAGCCCCTCGAGCGAGCGTTCCCTGAAGATGTCCTTGCCGAGCTTGCCGACCATGCGGACGCTCGCTCCGAGCAGCGCTGCAGCCACAGCCTGGTTCGCGCCCTTCCCTCCAGGGCCGCCGGCCGACTCGGCCCCTGTCACCGTCTCGCCTGGTCGGGGAAAGCGCTCGACGCGGGCGGTCAGGTCGTAGTTGATGCTCCCCACGACAGTCAAGCTCGGCGGCACGCCCGGCAGCCTAAAGCTTGACGGCGAGGTGACGGTTACCTAGGCTGTCTTGGTATAAAGGGAGACGTAGTCAAGGGGCACGTGGATCTTCTGCTGCTCGCGACCGTTCGCGACATGCCCGGCCACGGCTACGCCATCATCCAGGAGCTCAAACGACGTAGCGGTGGCGCGCTTGATCTACCCGAAGGGACGATCTACCCAGCGCTGCACCGGCTCGAGGAGGCCGGCTTCCTGCGCAGCCGCTGGACGCGGAGCGCCGGTCGGCGCCGCTGTGTGTACGACCTCACGAGCCCGGGTCGGCAGGAGCTGGCAACCCGCCAGCGGGAGTGGAGTCGCCTCACGACGGCCGTCTCCGCGGTGCTGCAGGGCGCCTCGTGATCGACCGCTAGGCCGCTCGACGCAATCGCCGCGGGGTACCGGCCGGGCCGAGCCGGGACGTGGGTCGCCGTTGCGACCGCGGTGGCGCTGGGCGCGGCGATCGGCTGGGTCGACTCTGGCCCGCAGTGGGACGACACCGGCGTCACGGCCGCGGCGGT
>JBBRYW010000096.1:0-12765 GCA_038237235.1 Gaiellales bacterium | reverse complement strand
TGCGGATCGCGGTCAACACCGGCGAGGCGCTCGTCACGCTCGATACCCGGCCGTCGGAGGGCGAGGGGATGGCTGCGGGCGACGTGGTCAACAGCGCCGCCCGATTGCAGTCCGCCGCGCCCGTGAACGGCATCCTCGTGGGCGAGGCGACCTACCGCGCGACGCGCCGGACGATCGACTACGCCGAGCACGAGCCGGTGGCCGCCAAGGGCAAGGCGGAGCCGATCTCCGTCTGGCAGGCGCTCGAAGCGCGCTCGCGCCTGGGCGTCGACGTCGAGCAATCGGCGGCGACGCCGCTGCTCGGCCGCGAGGGCGATCTCGACGCGCTCCGCGCAGCGCTCGCGCGCGTCCGCGAGGAATGCGAGCCGCAGCTCGTCACCCTCGTCGGTGTGCCGGGGATCGGCAAGAGCCGGCTCGTCTTCGAGCTGTTCCGGGTCGTCGAGGCCGATCCGGAGCTGATCGTGTGGCGGCAGGGCCGCTCGCTGCCCTACGGCGAGGGCGTCACTTTCTGGGCGCTGGCCGAGATGGTCAAGGCGCAGGCCGGAATTCTCGAGACCGACTCGCTGCCGGACGCGGAGAAGAAGCTCCGGCGAGCGGTCCGGGATGCCGTTCCGGATGAGGCCGAGTGGGTCGAAGGGCATCTTCGTCCGCTGATCGGTCTCGCGACCGAGGCCGAGCTCGGCGGAGAGCGCCAGGGCGAAGCGTTCGCCGCCTGGCGCACATTCTTCGAAGGGCTCGCGGAGCAGGGGCCTGCCGTCCTCGTCTTCGAGGATCTGCAATGGGCCGACGAGGGGCTGCTCGGCTTCCTCGACCATCTCGTCGACTGGGCGACCGGGGTGCCGCTGCTCGTCGTCTGCACGACCCGTCCGGAGCTCCTTGCGCGGCGCCCCGGCTGGGGCGGCGGAAAATCGAACGCGGCGAGCCTGTCACTCTCGCCGCTCTCGGAGAACGACACGGCCCGGCTCGTGCACGCGCTGCTCGACCGAGTGGTGCTGCCCGCGGAGCTACAGGCGAAGGTGCTCGCGCGCGCGGGCGGCAACCCGCTCTATGCGGAGGAGTTCGCCCGGATGGTCGGCGAGCGCGGCTCTGCCGACGGAGACGAGCTGCCGTTGCCGGAGTCGCTCCAGGGCATCATCGCCGCGCGGCTGGATGCCCGTTTGCCCCAGGAGAAGAAGCTGCTCCAGGATGCAGCCGTGATCGGCAAGGTCTTCTGGGCCGGCGCGGCGGCCGCGCTGGGCGGAGGCGAGCGGCAGCGGATCGACTCCGACCTGCACTCGCTCGAGCGCAAGGAGTTCGTTCGGCGCGAGCGCCGGTCATCGGTCGCCGGCGAGAGCGAGTACGCGTTCCGGCACGTGCTCGTGCGCGACGTGGCGTACGGTCAGATCCCCCGCGGCGACCGGGCCGACAAGCACAGTCGCGCGGCCGAGTGGATCGACTCGCTCTCGGCCGGCCGCTCCGAGGACCGGGCCGAGATGCTGGCGCATCACTACGGAGCCGCGCTCGACTACCTGCGCGCCGTGGGTCGGGACGTCTCTGGGATCGCCGACCGCGCGCGGGTCGCCCTGTCGGAGGCAGGCGACCGGGCGACATCCCTGCTCGCGTTCGGAGCGGCGGCGAAGTTCTACGGGCGAGCGCTCGAGCTGTTGCCGCGCGAAGGAGACGACCGGCTCGGCCTCCTGTACCGGCTCGGCAGGGCGCGCTACTTCGCGGAGGACAAGGGCTCCGAGGAGCTGACCGAGGCGCGGGACGGCCTGCTGCGTGCGGGGAACCGCGAGCTGGCGGCCGAGAGCGACATCATGCTTGCCGACCTCGAGTGGAAGCAGACCCGCAACACGCAAGCATTCGAGCTGCTCGAGCATGCCCGCGCGCTTCTTGCCGACGCACCTGCCAGCCGATCGAAGGCGTACGTCTTGAGCAGCATCGCGCGCTTCCTCATGCTGGCGAGCCGCAACGAGGAGGCGATTCGGTTGGGAGACGAGGCGCTCATGATGGCCGAGCAGCTCGACTTCAAGGATCTGAGCGCCCACGCCCTCAACAACATCGGCGTAGCAAAGGTTCGTGTGGGCGATCTCGGAGGTCTGGAAGAGCTCGAGCGGAGCATCGAGATCTCGGCCGCGATCAACTCGCCCTGGGATACGAACCGCGGCTACCTCAATCTGGCGTCGACCCGGCAAGAGCTCGGTGACGTCCGGGAGGCGGCGCGGCTCCACACCGAGGCGATGCGGATCGCAGAGCGATTCGGCCTGGGCGGCCCGGTTCGCTGGCTGACCGCGGAGCGGGCGCTGGAGGAGTTCATGTTCGGTCGCTGGGACGAGGCAGCGGCCATGGCGGACGAGTTCATCGCGACCGCCGACGGCGGCCAGCCGCACTATATGGAAACAGTTTGTCGCTGGCTTCGCGCCGAGATCCGGCTCGCTCGCGGCGAGGTCGAGGGCGCCCTCGAGGACAAGCGACGCGCCGTGGAGCTCGCGCGGAACGCGAAGGACCCGCAGCTCCTATGGCCGGCGCTCGGTTACGGCGCTCGCATGGCTCTCGAAGTGGGCCGAGAGGCAGACGCGCTCGCCCTCGCCGACGAGTGCCTGGACCTGTGGAGGAACGCGGGCCGGGCGCAGTCCCTCGCCTCCGACTGGACCGTCCCCCTCGCCTGGGTCATCGCCGCGTTCGGGCGTGGCGAGGAGGTGCTCGAGGCCGCTGCCGGTGTCGGCACGAAGACTCGCTGGCTCGCGGCGGCGGTCGCCATCGCCCGCAGCGACTTCAGAGGCGCCGCCGAGATCTTCGCCGAGATCGGCGTCGTAACCGAGGAAGCACGCTCGCGCCTCCGAGCAGCGGAAGCGCTGATCGCGGACGGGCGGAGAGCCGAGGGAGAGGTCGAGCTCGAGCGAGCCCTGAGCTTCTACGCGGGCGTGCGGGCCTCCGCGTACCTGCGTAAGGGCGAGCAGCTGCTCGCCGCGTCAGCGTAGGCGGACGGCGCGCGCGCTCGTGCGCGCAGCTGAGGCCCACGACTACGAGCGCTCGGCGAGCCGGGCCGTGGCCTCGCCGAGAGTGCGCACGTACCGGAGCCGCTCACCGGCCGCTCGGAGACGGCGATCCGTCGTCACGAGCTCGCAGCCGAGGAGCTCCGCAACGGCGCAGTACTCGGCGTCGTAGGTCTTCGCCCACCCCATGCGTTCTGCAATGCCCCACGCGCGCGTGCGCAGTCCTTCCGGCTGGCGAAGCTCGATGGGCGCGCCGATGATGAGAGCCCTTGCCTCATCGGCCTCGGTTGGCTCGAGCGAGCGCCGCCACGATAGTTCGTGAAGGGCAGAAACGCTCTCCGACCAGAGCAACTCGGGGGCCACGAGCTCGAGCTCTGAGGTGGCGGCCGCGGCGAGAAGGAGACTCCACGCGCCTCGATCACGCCCCAGCGCTCCATCGAGCAGCGCGGAGGCGTCGACGACGAGCCTCAGCGCGCTCTCCGGCTCGCTCGTACGATCTCGGCCGCTCTCGGCACGCGCGCGCCTCGCTCCTTCAGCGCCCGGCCCAGCGCTTCGGCACGCCGCAGCCACACACCCGGCTCGCCGGGGACGTCCACAACGACCTCTGCAGGCTCGACTTCGGAAGGAGCGATCAGGCCGTCCAGCGTCGCAGACTCGATCACGTGCTGGTTGCCGATCTTGACCGCCGGGAGGCGACCACTCCAGATCCAGCGCCGAATCGTTTCCGGACTCCGCCCGGCACGTCGGGCAGCTTCCGGGACCGTGAGGTTCACGGTGTAGAAGTCTACACCACTTCGGGAAAAAGGCTCGAGGGCCGCACCACGTGTCGCGTGCTCTCCACCGTGGGCATCTTCCGGCTGGTCAGGCCCTACTGTGCCGCGGCGGCCGGAGCGCCCTCGTCCTCGAAGATCAGGCCGAGGATGCGGCGCTTCAGCTCGCCGAACTCGGGCTTCGCGATGTCGTCGAGCGTGCGCGGGCGGGGCAGGTCGACGTCGATCACCTCGCGGATCCGCCCGGGGCGGCGGCTCATCACGAACACCGTGTCCCCGAGGAAGATCGCCTCGTCGATATCGTGCGTCACGAACGCAATCGTGCGGCGGTGCTGCTCCCAGAGGCCCGTCAGGAAGCGCTGCGCTGACGCGCGCGTCAGCGCATCGAGGGCGCCGAAGGGCTCGTCCATCAGGAGCACCTTCGGCTCGTTGGCGAGCGCGCGGGCGATCGCCACCCGCTGCTTCATCCCGCCCGAGAGCTCGCGCGGGTACGCGCGCGAGAACTCCTCGAGGCCCATCTCCTGCAGGAGCGCGTCGGAGATCTTCCGTCGCTCCACTCTGGCGACGCCCTTGAGCGAGAGGCCGAACTCGACGTTCGCGCGCACCTTCAGCCACGGGTAGAGCGTGTAGGACTGGAAGACCATTCCCCGGTCGGCCCCGGGCCCGTGAATCGGCTGCCCGTCGACAGTGACCGTGCCCGAGGTCGGCTCGATCAGCCCGCCCATCACGTTCAAGAGCGTCGACTTGCCGCACCCCGAGGCTCCGACGATGCAGGCAAAGCTCCCGTCGGGAACCTCGACCGAGACGTCGTCGAGAGCCGTCACCTCTCCCTGCCGCGTCTCGAACACCATCGACACCCCCGAAGCGGCGATGGAGCTCATAGGCCGCCTCGCGGCTGCTGCGAGTCAGGATCAGGCGTGACCGAGGCACGAAACCGAACGCGGAGCGGGCTCATGAGGCGGCCCGCTCGGTGTAGGGAAAGAGCTGCCGGTGCAGCCAGCGGAAGATCGCGTCGGTGAGGAGGCCGAGGAAGCCGATCGTGAGGATCCCGCCCATGATCTGCTCGGTCTGCAGGGAGCGGCTCGCCGACAGGATCACGTGGCCGATCCCCGTGTTGGCCGCGACCAGCTCCGCGACGATCAGGTAGGTCCACGCCCAGCCGACCGCGATCCGCAGGTTGTCGAGGACCCCCGGCCAGCAGGCCGGGACGAGCACCCGGAAGAAGACGTGGCGGCGCGAGGCGCCGAGCGTGTAGGCGATGTTGATGAACTCCTTCGGCACGTTCGCGGAGACGTCCGCGATCAGAAGGGCGAGCGGGAAGAAGACGCCGAACCAGATCACCCCGATCTTCTCGCCGTTCCCGATCCCGAGCCAGATGATCAGCAGCGGGATGAAGGCGGAGGCAGGCATGTAGCGAACCGCCGCGATCAGCGGCTCGAAGAACGCCTGCACGACGCGAAACGCACCGATCGCGATCCCGAGCGGGACTGCGATCGCCGAGGCGATCACGAAGCCGGCCATGATCCGGTAGGTGCTCGCCCAGACGTCGTGGAGGAAGCCCTGGTGCACGAACATGTCGTAGAGCGTCCGCGCGACCTTGACGGGGGTCGGCAGGAAGTAGTCGCTCGTCAGGCTCGTGTACGAGGCGATCGCCCAGGCCGCCACGACGAGGCCAAAGAAGCTCAGGCCCAGAACGAGCGCGAGCGTGCGCGGGATCGGCTCTTTCGGCGCGAGGTAGCGGGCGAGGCGGCTGCGCCGGCGCGCGGGGGACTCCGACCCTGCCGCCGGGGCGGGCAGGATCGAAGCCGGTGCGATCCGGCGCTCAGGCACCGCTTGGGGTGCTAGGCCCCGCTGAAGCCATTCACGAACGACCCGTCAAGCACGTCCGCTGGTTTCTTCGTGCTCTTGATCTCGCCGATCTTCTTCCAGAAGTCGGAGGCGCCCGAGAAGGTCTCGTAAGCCGGGCCACCCTTGCCGCCCGGGCCGAAGAACTTCTTGTTGTCGGCGAGCGAGAAGAGCTTGACGGTGGCTAGCTGCGCTTTCACGTCCGCGGTCTTGCCGCCGATGTACTTGCCGATGATCGGGTAGGCCTGTTGCGGGCTCGACTTGATGTACTTGATCGCGTCGTCGTAGCCGCGGAGGAATGCCTTGACGGAGTCGGCGTGATCGGAGACGAAGCTCGGCTGAAACGCAACCGCGTCGACGATGATCGTCGGGTACTGCTTCGACGAGACGAGGACGTGGCCGTGCGGGTTCGACTCGGCGCGCGAGAGCCACGGCTCCCAGGTGACCGCCACCGGGATGCGGCCGGCCGCGAACGCGGCGCCCGCGTCGCCGGAGGTCATCTCCGTCTTCTTCACGTCGTCGAGCGACATGCCGTGCTTGTCGAGGACGTACGCCAGGAACCACTCGCTCGTCGAGCCCTCGCTGACCGCGACGTTCTGACCCTTCAGCTGCGCGACCGAGTTGATCCCCTTCTTCGCCACGATCCCGTCGCCGCCGACCGAGGCGTCGAGGCCGAGCACGACCTTGGACGGGATCCCCTTCGCAGCGGTTCGCGAGTAGGTGTCGAGCGTCGAGGCGATTCCGTTCAGCTTTCCGGCCTTGAATGCGGCGAAGCGCTGCACTGGATCCTCGATCAGCGTCCAGCTGAGGTCGACGCCCTCCTTCTTGAAGAAGCCCTTCTTCTCGCCGACGACGATCGGCGCGTAGCCGATCCAGGTCGAGAACGACATCTTGATCGGCGCGCCCATCGCGGTCGGCGAGGTGGTCGAAGCGCTTTCCTGCGCGGATTTCTTGCTGCTGCCGCACCCGGCCGCCGCGAGCGCGAGAGCGCCGAGTGCAAGGGCGGCGAGCGCCGCCCGTCTGCTGGCCATGTGGAACCTCCCTTTCTCTCCGAAGGGAAGTCGTTATAACGCGTCCGGGTGACTGGTGCCAATTCACTCCTGCATGACCTGATCGAGGCGGCCGGCGAGGACGCGGTGCTCGTGAGTGAGCGGGACCGCGCCGCCTACGCCGGCGACGAGAGCAGCGCGGCTCCCGCGAGGCCCGACGTCGTCGTGCTCCCGGCGGATGCGGAGGGAATCGCGCGGGTGCTGCGGGTGGCGCATCGCCGCCGCATCCCCGTCGTGCCCGCCGGTGCGCGAACGGGCCTCTCGGGCGGTTCCATCCCGGTTCGCGGCGGGATCGCGCTCGGGCTCGAGCGGCTGGGCAGGATCGGACCGGTCGACCGCGGGAACCTGACCGTCACGGTGGGTGCGGGCGCGCGGACCGCGGACGTCGGAGCGGCCGCGCTCGCCGCCGGGCTCTTCTACCCGCCGGACCCAGCGTCCCTCGCGCGCTCGACGCTCGGCGGCAACATCGCCGAGAACGCCGGCGGGCCGCGCTGCTTCAAGTACGGCGTGACGGCCGAGTACGTGCTTGCGCTCGAGGCGGTGAGCGCCGACGGGCGCATCTTCCGGACGGGTCGCGCGACCAGGAAGAACACCTCCGGGCTGCGGCTCGCGCAGCTCATCGTCGGCTCCGAGGGAACGCTCGCGGTCGTGACGGAGGCGACGCTCCGCCTCGTGCCCGCGCCGGCCGCACGGGTCGCGGCTACTGCACGCTTCGGGTCGGTCGAGGCGGCCGGGCGGGCCGTCGTTGCGGTCATTCACGCGGGGCTCGTCCCCTCGGCGCTCGAGCTGCTCGACCGCGGCTGCCTCGAGCTGCTCGGCCTCGAGGGAGAGGCGGCTCTGCTCGTCGAATGCGACGGTCCTGACGCGACTCGCGTCCGGTCAGACCTCGAGCGGCTGGCGGCGGTGCTCGGCGAGGCCGGCGGCCTCTCGCTCGAGGTGGCCGACGAGGAGGCCGAGGTCGAGCGCCTCTGGGAGGCCCGGCGAGGTATCTCACCGGCGCTCGTCGCCGCCGGGCCAGACTTCCTGTTCGAGGACGTCTGCGTGCCGATCGCCCGCATTCCGGAGACGCTGCGAGCGATCGCGGCGATTGCCGAGCGATCCCGTCTCCGCATCCCGGTCGTCTGCCACGCCGGCGACGGCAACCTGCACCCGAGCGTGCTCTACGACCGGCGGGCCGGCGACGAGGCCGAGCGGGCCAGGGCCGCGGAGGCCGAGATCCTGCGCGCTGCGCTCGCCGTCGGCGGGACGATCAGCGCCGAGCACGGGATCGGCTTGCTCAAGCGGGAGTGGCTCGGCGAGGATCTCGACCCGGTCGCGATCGAGCAGATGCGGCGGATCAAGCAGGCACTCGACCCGCGCGGGATCCTGAACCCGGGAAAGCTGTTGCCAGATTGATGAGATCTGGTTCGCTAGCGGCACGCGAGCAAGAAACGCGGTTCTGCTCGCCTGCGACGCTGACCATCTGCCCGCTGTGGTCAACGGCGAGAGCGCTGCAGCCGCTCTCGAGCGCCTCGCGCATCCCGAGCAGCACCTTGAAGCCCGGGCGGTGGAAGAGCAGGTCGCGGTAGACCTCTCTCGCCGTGAACCCTGACGGCCGGCGGGCCCTGCGGTCGGTGACCCAGTCGCCGAAGCCCCCGCCGAGGAGCGGCGCCGCGACCTGGCCCGCGAACCAGTCGGCCAGGTCGCGACCGTCGTCGAGGAGCGCCTCGAAGCCGCGGCGCTCGACGGTCACTCGCGTCCCATTACCGATCGGCTCGAAGCGAAGCTCCACTTCAGTCGTCAACTCCTGCCAGGGGGCGGGGCTCCACTCGAACTGGAGTCGCTCGCCGGGCTCTGCCGCGGCCACCGTCACCCCTGCGGCCCCGAGCTCCGCTACCACCCCTGCAAACGCCCCCGACGGGTCGAGCGGCAGCTCGATCTGCGCGCGGACGGGGGTCAAGCCGCCGCCGCTCTCAGCGCGAGCAGCTCCCAGAGCATGTTCGCGGCGGCGAGCGCCGTCGGCTGCCCCGGGCCGTCGTAGGGCGGCGAGACCTCGACCACGTCGCAGCCGACGAGACGCAGGCCGCGGAGCGCGCGCAGAAACGCGACCGCCTCCGCAGTGGAGAAGCCGGCGATCTCGGGGGTCCCCGTCCCGGGCGCGAAGGCGGGGTCGAGAAAGTCGATGTCGAACGAGCAGAAAACGGGGCGCTCACCGACCCGCTCGCGGACGGCCGCGGCGTACCCCTCCGGCCCGAGGACGCGCAACTCCTCGCTTGCAATGACGGTGAAGCCCATGGCGCGCGCCTCATCGAGGTCGGAAGCGGCGTACAGCGAGCCCCGCATGCCCGCCTGGATGGAAGCCGCGGGCTCGATCAGGCCCTCCTCGGCGGCCCGCTTGAACGTCGTCCCGTGGAAGTAGCGCTGGCCGAAGTAGGCCTCCCACGTATCGGTATGCGAGTCGAGCTGGACGAGTGCGAGCGTCCCGTGGACGCGGGCGAGCGCGCGCAGCTCCGCGAGCGTGATCGCGTGGTCTCCACCCAGCACGAGCGGGAACACGCCCGCGTCGACGATGGGCGCGAGCGCCTGCTCGATGCGCCGGTAGGTTCCCTCCGTGTCGCCAGGCGCGACGGGCAGATCGCCGTAGTCGACCGTCGATACGAGGTCGAGCAGGTCGAGCCCGAACGCAGGGTGGAACGGGCGGAGCAGCGCGGAGGCCGACCGGATCGCCTCGGGCCCGAAGCGGGCGCCCGAGCGGTAGCTCGTGGCGGTGTCGAAAGGGATCCCGATCGCGGCAGCATCGACGCCGTCGAGGCTCGTGACGTGCGGCAGGCGCATGAAGGTGCGGATGCCGGCGAAGCGCGGAATCACCTGCGCGTCGATCGGCCGGTATGGAGGTCCGCCCATCATGCAAGAAGCCTAAGGGGTCTGAGCCCGCCTGATTTGCTCTACGCTCGCGCCGGTGGACCTGCTGAATGTCGAGGATTACGCGCGGCTCGCCGAGGAGCGGCTCGAGGCGGGACCGTTCGACTACTTCGCAGGCGGTGCGGAGGACGAGTGGACGCTGCGCGAGAATCGCAAGGCGTTCCGGCGCCTGCGCCTGCGTCCGCGAGTGCTCGTGGACGTCGGCACCGTGACCACCAAGACCTCGGTGCTCGGCACCGAGATCGCGATGCCGATGCTCGTCGGGCCACTTGCCCTCCAGCGGATGGCGAACGCCGACGGCGAGCCGGCGACGGCCCGGGCGGCGGCCGCGGCGTCGACGATCATGTGCCTCTCGACCTTCGCGACCGCTACACCGGCAGACGTGGCGGCTGCGGCGCCCGGCGGCGTCCGCTGGTTCCAGCTCTACTGGTACAGGGACTTCGGCGTCACGCGCGCGCTGATCGACCAGGCGGTCGACGCCGGCTTCGCGGCGATCGTGCTCACGGTCGACGCGCCGATTGCCGCCAACCGGGAGCGCGACCTGCGGAACGAGTTCCGCCTGCCGGCCGGCATCCGCGTGCCCAGCCTGGAGGCGGTGCTGGGCGGTCCCTCAGCCGCTCCCATCAGCGAGCTCTTCGCGCTCATCAGCCCCACGCTGACCTGGCGCGACCTCGAGCGGCTCGTCGAGTCCAGCCCGCTCCCGGTCGTGGTGAAGGGCATCCAGACCGCCGAGGACGCCGAGCTATCCTGCGAGCACGGAGCGGCCGCGCTGGTCGTCTCGAACCACGGAGGCAGGCAGCTCGACGGCGTCGCCGCGACGATCGAGCTGTTACCGGAGGTGATCGAGGCCGTCGGAGGCCGGGTCGAGGTGCTGCTGGACGGCGGGATTCGCCGCGGGACGGACGCGGTCAAGGCCCTCGCGCTCGGCGCGCGGGCCGTGTTGCTCGGACGGGCGTTTCTGTGGGGACTCGCCGTCGACGGGGAGCGGGGCGTCGCCCACGTGCTCGAGCTGCTGCGCGACGAGGTCGCCATCACGCTTGCGCTCCTCGGCTGCACGTCGCCGGCCGACGTGACGCCGCGGCACGTGCGGCCCTTAGATGATTGATCAGACCGACTGCTCGGCGCCCCACTCCTCCCGCGAAACATCGCGCACGTGCTGCGCGAACACCCACTGCTGGCCCTCGAGATCCTCGGCCATGTAGCGGCGGTCTCCGTACGTCTGGTCGGCGGGCTCGGCGGTGATCGTGGCGCCGGCCTGCCTGGCGCGCTCGTGGTGGGCGTCGACGTCGTCGACGTAGACGTGCACGCTGACCGGTCGGTGTCCGGTCTGTTTCGGGCTCTTGTAGTCGCCGCCGGGCTGGCCGAGCATGATGCGGCCGTCGGCGAGCGTCATCTCGGCATGCATGACGTGTCCGTCGCTGCCGGAGAGTCGGAGGTCCTCCTCGAAGCCGAACGCGCGGGCGAGCCAGTCGAGCGCGGCGGCGGCGTTCTCGTACAGCAGGTACGGGATGACGCGGGGTATTCCTGCCGGGGGGTTCGTTGGCAACTGGAACTCCTCCTCTCTATGGCCGCTCGCAGCCGATTCCGTCGTGGTTTCCGTCGAAGTGGTGCGGGTCGGGCGGGAGCACCTTGAAGTTCCTGTCGCGGACGTCGCGGCAGTCGAGATCGGGCGGGGGCGACGGGATGCAGACGGTCGGGTACGCACGGTCGCAACGACGGCGGCGTCCTGTCGCCCGCGCCGTCGACCCCTTCTGAGAGGTCGTGGCCGGCCCGTACGGGTTCCACACGGTGCTGCAGGCGCCCCAGAGCCCGCGCTGCTCGCGCCGCGCCCGCGCGGCCGCCGCGAGCAGCGCGTCCGCGTAGCGACCTCGCGCACCGCCGTAGAACCAGACCGTCGCGTCGCCCTGAGCGACGAGCTCGAGGTTGACGTTCGTGCCGCCTCGAAAGACATAGCGGAGAAGGCGCCCGTAGCGGTCGACCCTGTCGAGCCGGGCGTCGGCTTGCAGCTCGACCGGCGTACCCACCGGGATCAGCCTACGCAGATCCTTGGCGGCCCGGCGCGAGTAGCACTCGCCGCTACCGAGCTCGGGCGTGTCGATCTGGACGAACCGGACGCGCGGCCCGCCCGAGACGGCGATCGTGTCGCCGTCGATCACCTCGGTCACGGTCGTCTGCGTCCGGGCCGCGCCGACGAGCGCGGGGAGCACCAGTCCGGCGACGAGCGCGGCGATGACCTTTCGGGACATGTCCCGAAAGGATGCCAGGAAGGGTCACGGGCTCAAACCGACCACTGCGCACAGCAGCTTCAGCGGCAGATCCTCGCTGCCGTCGCCCCATCGGCAAACGTGGACGCGGCCGATGTTTCCCGCGCCGCGCACGGCGCGCTCGACTCGGGCAAGCATGACACCGAGCTCGACGGTGAGCGTCTCGAGCAGGTCACCCGGCTCGCCGTGATGGGCCCGGGGCTGCGCCGGAGACCGCGTAGAAAAATGTAAGCGCGCCAGGCAATGCTGTCCGGAAACGGCGAGTAATCAGCTCTGCCGACGCCTACCCTGGATTTGAGATTAGTCGCACCAGCCGGCGCAGTGATACACGAGAGAAGTTGCGGCCAGACGAATACGTCCGGACAGCCGTTGAGACGCTGCTTCCCTCGCATGCCCGATGCACACGTTGCAGTTCGCAATCGACCACTCGCGGCCGAACATACATCTCTCCCAATTCACAGCAAGGAGGATTAGATGCGCCAGATATTGCTTGCCATCCTGGTCGCAGCATTCGTCGGATCTGCCGTCTCAGCGCACACATCGGTAGCGGCACAAGCAGCCGCGCAGGGCCGCAGCCCGAACTCAGTGCTGTTCCCGAGGACATCACACCCGTACGGCAAGAGCATGGCGACCTGGGCCGAGCTCGAAGCTCAGTGGATCTACGCGCAACCGTTGGAGCACAATCCGTTGCTCGATCAAACCGGCGCCGACTGCGCCGTCGGACAAGGCGGCCGGGTCTGGTTCATCCCGCCCATCGCCGGTCCGCGCGTGTTCAGCGGGAGCCGGACGTGCACCATTCCGCGACACAAAGCAATCTTCCTGGACATCGGGCACGACACGAACGACTATCCCTGTCCCGATCCCGACTTTCACCCCGCACCGGGTCAGTCGCTCTACGACTTCCTGATTGAGACTGACTTGCCCATCATGGACAGCGTCAACCTCCTCGAAGTCTCGCTCG
>JBBRYW010000095.1:0-12972 GCA_038237235.1 Gaiellales bacterium | reverse complement strand
TCCTTGACCCCTGCTGGGCGAGTCTTATCGAACGAGCGCTGGATGACCGGCCCGACCCGTGGGCACGGGTTCATCAGCCTGCCGAAGCCGAACCCGTAGCAAGTACGTTGGAGTTCCTCGACTACGCGCTGGACCAGACCGGCCGTTACGCCAACTCCTCCTAGCGCGCGCGTCGTGCCCTGAGCCAGAACGCGGCCGCCGCTCGCTCCTGCCAGCTCGAGCTGGCGCCCGCCGTGGAGCCTCGCCGATGCCCCGAGCTGCAAGCGCCTGTACCGTTGCTTGCGTGCGGCAGCTCCGGCGCCTACTGAGTCTGATTCGTCGACGGAGTGATTTGACACCCGAGCAGAAGCGGCTCGGGCAAGTGCTGCAGCCCGTCGGTCGCCGGCACCGTCGTGCCCGGAGTCGATGACATGATCCTCTCCGTGGCCCGCCGCTGCCGCCACGCCATGGCGCTGCTGTCGACGCTGAGTCTCTTCGTCGTCGGGTGAACGGTCGATCGCGCCCCCGTCGGAGGCGCACGCGCGGCAGCCACTCGTCCGAGCTCGCGCCGGCGGCCTCTGCGCCTCTGACGGTGCCTTAGGATGCGTGTCCCTCGTTGGTTTCGAGGGTCCTTGACGGCAGTGACGTGAGATTTCAGGAGGGAGTCACCGTGGAGACCCGACCGCCGCTGCCCCCGTTCACGCTGGAGACCGCTCGCCAGAAGGTGCAGGCGGCCGAAGACGCGTGGAACACGCGCGACCCGGAACGCGTCGCGTCCGCCTACAGCGAGGATTCGCAGTGGCGAAACCGCGACGAGTTCTTCCAAGGCCGCGACGCGATCGTCGAGTTTCTGCGCCGCAAGTGGGCGCTCGAGCTCGACTACCGCCTCCGCAAGGAGTTGTGGGCGTTCACGGAGAGCCGTATCTCGGTGCGCTTCGAGTACGAGTGCCACGACGCCGAGGGCCAGTGGTGGCGGAGCCACGGCAACGAGCACTGGGAGTTCGATAACAACGGCCTCATGCGGCGACGGGACGCCAGCATCAACGACTACCGAATCGACGAGTCCGACCGTCGGATCAGCATCAACCGAGGGTAAGCCGGCGCTGCCCACGAGAAAGCATTCGTCGTCGCGACTCCGCCGACGACCAGCGTGGCGTCCGGCCGCCACGGGAGCCAACCGGACGGCAGCTCGCTGAAGGGGCCGATACGCGCCGGCGGGACCCCCAGGTCGCTGCCGGGGCCGTGGGCCTGATTACCCAACTGACGGCGACGGCCATCGACGGAGCGGCGAAGCTCCGCGCGAAGACATCGTCAGTAGCCGCTGCTCGTATTCGTCTTCCCGCCCTTGTTCTTGTGTTCGGAGCCGCCACACGCGCTGACCGAGATGGCAAGCACGAGGCCGAGCAGTCCTGCGAGGAGGTGGGAAAAGACGCGTCTGATCATGGTCAGGAGTACGCCTGACGGCGGTAAACGGTTTCCCTCGTCTCGTCTCGGCCCGGCGCCGCCAGCCCACCTGAAGGCGAGCGCCGGTACGACGACGCAGCGCAGCGCCGCGCGAGCGCGAAGGCCTTGCCCAGCGCCTCTTGCTCGCAGATGCAACCGCTGAGCGCACCGTGCTCGCGCTACCGAGCCTCCATGCCATCATCCGTGCGGAGCCGGAGTCGGAACGGGAGCCGGCCTGAAAGCGCCTCCGCTCGGCCCTCGCCGGCCGGCTACGTCGCAGATACTGGGCCTGGCGCCGCGTGAAGGTGACGGATGCTCGGAACCACCGCGACGACGAGCGAGACGCCCGCGTTGGTCGCTGCCGCCAGGTAGATCGTCTCGGACACGCCGATCTGACCCGCTGGCGGGCCGACCAGGGCGTAGCCGATCGGGTTGAGGGCGACCGAGCCGAGCCAGTCGAACGAGCTGAGGCGCGAGAGCAGATGCTCGGGCACCTCCCGCTGGAACGTGGGTCACCCACAGGATGTCGCCGCTTGTCAGACACGCGGAGGCGACGAAGCCGGCGACGCAGAGCGCCCCAACGGGTGCCGCCGCACCGAGGATCGTCAGAAACCCAGCCGTCGGAAGCATCTGCGCCGGCCTCGATCAAGGCGGCCACAGTCTTGGGCCCGTTCGGGAAGTGCCCCGGCCAGTCCGTCGCGACATGGAGCAGCGTGAGCGTATGCCCGTTCTGGCGGAGGCCCCTTGTGCTCGCGAGCTCGGGGTGCTCTCCGGTCAGATGCGCGAGGGCCTGCAGGTTGCCGGCCTGGATAGCCTTGATCGCCTCGGACGCGGGTGGCTTGTGAGCGGGGATGGTCGACGCGCCGATCTCGGCTTTCTTTCCGGTCATGTCGTCGCGAGGCCAAAGCAGCGCGAGCGCGCGCTCCAGCAGAGGCTGCGCGTGGTGGGATCTTCTCGGTCAGTTCGCGCTACCAGACAATCTCCGACGCGGGTGACCGAGTTTCTGAACCCCATGCGCTCCCGTCCTTTAGACCCTTAAAGCTCGCGCCGCATCGTCAGCAGCCTACCCACCGGCTCGTAGCCGAGCCGCGCGTTGATCGCAAGCATCGGCGCGTTCGTGTCGTCGTTCGCCGTCGAGACGCGGGTGATCCCGTTCGTCGCCGCCCAGCGCATCGTCGCGATCTTCGCCGCAGTCGCGAAGCCACGGCCGCGGAACTGCGGCAGCGTCGCCGTGAAGGCGTTCACCCCGCGTCCGAGGTCAGGTGCGACGTAGAGGAGGGCGATCGCGGCTGCGGTCCCGGCGGCGACCGCGCCGAAGCTGCCGTCGCTCGTGAAGCTGGGCTCGTCCCAGATCTCCGCCCGCCATTCCGCGAACGGCGTTGGCGCCGGAGGGTTCGGCAGCGGCTCGTCGAGAGCGCCCGCCGAGTCGATCTCGAACACAACCTCAGGCCCGAGCTCGCTTGCCGGAACGATCTCGATGCCCGCTGGCAGCGGGAGCTCGACGGCGCGCGGATCGACTGCCAACGCGACTGCTGCGCGATCGTCCCGGAAGCCGTGGCGCCGCGCGAAGGCGATGCCGTCGTCATTCTCGAAGATCATCGTCGTCCAGGTCGCGGCGTCGAGCTCCGCGAGGTGTCGCTCGACGCGCTCGAGCATTGCGGAGCCGATCCCCCGGCGGCGGTGGGCGGGATCGACGATGACGCTGCCGTACGCGACGCGAGCAGCGGTCGTGTGGGCGTTGAGGCCCGCCTGCGCGCGGGCCACCACCTCGCCCTCAACCTCGGTGACGAGATGGAGCGCGTGTGCGCGTCCTGGCTCCGTGCGGCGGCGGTGGATCCACGACTCCGGAGTCACGACCATGTTCGGGTTCGCCTCGGCAATCAGCCGCGCGATCGAGAGAGCATCGAGCTCGCGCGCCTCTCTTATCTGCATACGCGCCGTGTTCTCGTCGCCATCCTGACGATCGGGAACGGGCTCGTCTCCAGCTGGCGCCGAGATTCGCTGGAGCACCCGGCCACGAACCACCCCCTCATTCCGGGCGCACCTTCACGGTGCGGGGCAAGGTGGACTGGTAGATGCCCGGCGCGCCGTGCGAAGCTCCTCCGAAGACGATGATCTAGGCCCGAACGCCGCATTTCACGAACAGGCGCAGCCGCGTCCCCCGGCTGCACAGCCTCCAAGATGTGCCGACAGCTATGGCTCATCTCGACTCCATCTTGCGGGCACCGTAGACGATGTCGGCGGGGATGCGACCGCAGGTGAGGCGGCCTTGGTGGACGCGGGTCGTTGTTGTAGTCAGTAAGGTAGCGCTCGGGCTCGCGCTTGAGCCCGGTGTCGCGGGGATAGAGGAAGCGGGCGAGGGCCGGACGCCAGCACTCTCGAGGATCAGCCGGTGCAGCGCTTCGACGTGCCCGTTCGTCTGCGGCCAACGGGAGCGGATGTGCGTGATGCGCGCCTGCAGTTGGCCGACTGTCTGACGGAAGGGCTCGCTCCGAATTCGTTGCCGTTGTCTCAAGAGCACGCGCTCGAGCCGCCAGCCGGCCTGCTTCAGCTCGCGTGCGACCGGGCGCGCGAGCTTCGAGGCCTGCTTGGCCGCGGCATTGTCGTTGCAGCAGACGACGAGCTCGGCCCAGGCATACGACGAGTAGCAGTCGGTCGCGCTCAGCTGCCAGACGGCGCCGTCGGTGGCCTTCGGCCGTCAGCGCCCGACGCGCGAGATGCGTCGCCGCACCGCGATCTTTCTCCGGCGCCTGAGGCTGCCTAGGACGTTGGTCAGCACTCCGACACGGTGCCCTTGGCTTCGCGCGTTCGCGCGCTACTACCTGGCATCGCTGCCCCGCAGTCGCTCCTCTGCAATCCGAAGTGGTTCACCGGGATGCGGCTCCGGTGCAGATGCTGACTTCGACTACGTACGGCACGATCGGCTCCGCCGACCCCTGGTTCAACACCCAGCAACATCTCGACTTTTCGCCGTAGCTCATCATGCCCAGGCCGGAGACATGGAGGCCAGCGTTGCTGAACCTCACCTGCTCCCCGCGGACCCGGCCTCCTGTCGACGACGAGATTCCCGACGCGACACGAGTTCGGGGCGATGGAGGGCGACGCCAGTCATCACGAGGGCGATTCCGGCGAGGTCGACGAGGGATGGGAACTGGTGGAGGACGATGACGCCGACGACCGTCGCTGTCGCGGGCAGGAGTGCGACAAACAGCGCGTAGGTCGCCCGCGGCAGGCGCGCCATCGCCAGCTGGTCAAACACGTACGGAATCACCGAGGAGGACACGCCCACACCGACGCCGGCGGCGAGCGCTATCGGGTCTGAGAACGCGTGCGCAGCGTCCCCCAAGCCGATCGGCGAGATGAAGACGAACGCGAACATCATCGCCGCGGCCAGACTGTTGACGCCGCCCATCGCCGGACGCCGGGAGACGCGGTGGGCGAGAATGATATAGCCAGTGAACAGGGCCGCATTCGCGAAAGCAAAGGCGACCCCGACCGGCTCGCCGACGAAGCGCACATGGGTCAAGAGGTAGACGCCTGCTGCCGCTGCCACGACGGCGGCGACGTTGCGGCCAACGCGGGCTCCGATCACCGCCAGGACGACCGGTCCGATGAACTCGACCGCCGCCACCATCGCCAACGGCAACCGGTCGATCGCGCCGTAGAAGCAGACGTTCATGACCGCGAAGACCGCGCCCAACCCGACGATCAGCATCCGGCCGTCGCGATCGAGCGCGAAAAACCTGCGCCAAGGCCGACGCCAGCAAGCGAAGATCAGCGCCGCCGAGGCAATTCGCAGCCAGGCAACGCCGAGCACGTCAACCCGGGCGAACAGCAAGACCGCGAAAGAGGGGCCAAGATAGTGGAAGACAGCGCTGCCGATGAAGTACGCCCGCGGAGGCACGGCATCCACACGGCCACCGGCTGAGACTTGCGAGGCAGGGCTGGTGTCGACTCGATCGGCGATAGCGATAGTGTCGCCGTCACCAGGCGATGTGACCATAGCCAATCGAAGGTGTTACCTTGTTCACTAGTTATGAAGAACGGAGTTTCACCGGTAAATGGCTTCAATCTTCCGAGACTCGACGATACCGACCGTAAGATCCTCTCCGAGCTGACCGCCGAAGGTCGCGTCTCATTCGCCGAGCTCGGCCGGCGCGTGAGCCTGTCCTCACCAGCGGTCGCCGAGCGGGTGCAGCGCCTCGAGCGCGCCGGCGTGATCACCGGCTACCGCGCCGAGATCGACCCCCGTACCCTCGGCTACCAGCTGACAGCGATCGTCCGGATCAAACCCGCCCCTGGTCAGCTGCCGCGGATCCCCGAGCTCGCCGCCGAGATCCCCGAGATCAGCGAATGCCACCGCATCACCGGAGAAGACTGCTTCTACATCAAGGCCTACCTACGCTCGATCGACGACCTCAGCCCGCTGCTCGACCGCTTCCTCGCTCACGGCGACACCACCACCTCGCTGATCAACGCCTCACCAATCCCCCGGCGCGACCCGCCACTCAACAGTGAATAAGGCAAAACCGGGATAGTCGCCGTAGCTCCTGGCTACCGGTCTCATCGAGGGCGCAGTCGCGCTCTCGACCCTGGCGGTGGCGGCGTTCGTCCGCCCGGCTCGTCCCCGCGTGCAGGGCCTCGTTTCTATCGCAAGAAGTACGACGCCCAGAACGGAGCCGCCGTGCTTTTGCGCCGCCGCTCGGTGCACGGCTTGCCGCTACGCGAGAGCCATGGCGTAACCGTGGTGAAATCGTGGCGTGTGGCTCGCCCCGCCCGTGACTGCATCCATAGGCGCTGCGCCGGCGTCGGGGATCCATGGCGTCCGTGCCTTCAAGAGACGTTCTCGAGGCTTCGACGGAGAGGAGCCGTCGCTAAACCGAGTCGAGGAGATCGAAGACGGCGAACTCCTCCTCCATGACGTCGACGATCGCAGCACGCAGTTCCTCGTCGGAGAGTCGCGCGAATGGCGATGAGCCGCCGCAAGAGCGGTCGCACTTCGAGGTGGATGAAGACTCGTGGGCGCGATCACCCCGGTAACCTGAGCGACATGCGGCGTGCTTCCTGGTCAGCGACCTTAGTCGCCGTGGTCGCGACCGCCATCGCCGTTGCCGCGACCGTGCTCTCGAACGTGACGGCCTCCGACGCCGCAACTTGTACCTCAGCGCAGAAGGCGAAGGCTACGAAGATGCTGACGACGTTCACCCGCACGATGGCGGCGAATCGCCGAGCCTACTTTCGCGCGCACAAGAGCAGGAAGGCGCGGGAGGCGTTCGTCAAGAGCCAGAACGCGATCCTGAAGCGGTTGCAGCTGACAGCTCGCTGTCAGCTCCGGCAGCCCGCACCACAGCAGCCTCCATCTCCACCTCCGACACCACCACCGCCTCCCCCGCTACCGGCACCCCCGCCTCCTCCAACTCCATCTCCACCCTCGCCTCCGCCGGCGACACCCGGCGCCGACGCGACCTACGCGTTCGGGCCGGAGGTGACGGCGACAGAGCAAGCGGCGGTCCGCGACGCATTCGACCTGGCAGCTCGCTACTTCCGATCGGCACTCGGTCGTGAGCTGCCGCAGGTCAGAGTCTGGGCGCACACGGACGCGGAGGCGATGGTCGCCACGTATGCGCAAACGCGCCCGAACACCAGCCTCGACGAGGCGCGCGCGCTCTGGATCGGACGGGGCCTGGTCGCGCACGCCGATTTCGATCGGAGGATCTATATCGGCCCTCTTTGGTTCGCCAACCCGAACGGGAAGAAGATCGTCGCCAAGGAGGCGTTCATGGTGATCCTGCAGGGGGCGGCCGGCGACTCGGCCCTGAACAGCGGCCTCGACGACATCCCGCAAGCCGGACCGCGCTGGCTCAGCGAGGGAACGGGCGAACTGGCAGGTCACCTCGCGGTTGCATCAGCTGGTCTATTGGACATGAGCGCCGCACGAAAACGGTGGGCAGATGCCGCCGCCGCGTCGGCGACGTCTCTCAATGCACTCGCGGTGCTTCGAGGCCAGTACGAGACCGCAAAGGCTTTCGACATCTTCGCCATCGCAGCAGACCGACTCGTAGGCGAAGCAGGCGTGGCGAAGCTCCTGACCTACTTCGACGCGATCGGTCGCGGCATCGCCTGGCCTGAAGCGTTCAGCGCGACGTTCGGAAAGTCCGCGGACGCGTACTACGCCGAGTTCGAAGCCAACAGGCGCTAGCCAACTGTAGCGCGCCCGAGCTTCGACCAAAAGGGCTCGGCCGAGACCCTGGAATGACGGTGGCTCACCGGCGCTGGCGGCGTTGAGCAACTGGAACTCGACGGCGCCTATTGAAGGCATCGCCGTGCTTCGACGACGGCGAGCTCGTCTCGCCAGTCATCGCGCGTCAAGCGGGATCAATGACAGGCGCCGCTTTGCAGGTCTTCCTGGAGTGGGCGGTGCCGGGCTCAACCAGCGACCTCCTGCTTGCAAGGTGCCCCGCCGCTACCGTCACGAGTTGCGATCCGTGGAAACACGGCTGGCTTTGCGAGCTCGCGCCCTGAAATTCGGTGTCGTGGCTGCGGAGGGATGCCCCGGATACGCGAACCACAACTCGAGGCGTGGCGGTGCGTCCTCAATGCCCACGCCTCGCTCGTCGCCCATGTCGACCCCCGCTCGGAACTCGGAGTCCTCGAGCGCATCTCCAAGCTCGCGTAGCCACGAAACATGACAGGCGCTCCACGCCTGCATCAACGGCGCAGAGCCGAAGCTCGGCGCTCTACCCGGCAGCGACGGACGTGTCGCCAGCCGCTGCGGCGTCTACACCGTCTTTCCAGACGGCCGCGTTCATGCCACCGCTCCCTTGCGGCAAGCTGCCGGTGTCAGCCGGATGGCGGGCACGAGCTCCGCAGTCTACGGTTGCCCCGGTGTTTTCGACGTTCCTTCTGTGCGCTCGCGCCGAGCAGAGCCAGCATCCCCGTGCTCTGTCCGGGGAACACCGCCACGGGAGTTAGTGCCCTTCGCTACACCTTGTCGCACGCAACGCCGGTGATGCTCGCGCCGCCGTACGAGTGGAACTGCCTGAAGCCTGCCTCCTCGAGCAGATCGCCCAGCTCTGCCAGCGTTGGAGGAGTACGCGGCGTGATTTGGAGCGACCTTGCGGCCGCCAGAGTCGCTCTGCTTCGAGCGCTCGGGCCATCCACGGGCGAGATCAGCCAGAGCCTTCCGCCGGGTTTCGTGATGCGCGCCAGTTCTGCCAAGAACCGGGCGTGATCCGGAACGACGTGAAGACCGTTGATGCTGATGACGACGTCGGCAACCCCATCCCTCAAGGAGAGATCGAGCGCGTCGCTTTGGAGGAAGACGGTCTCCAGGCCAGGGGTGATGGAACAGTGGAGCGCGACGGCTCGCTGCAGCATGGCTGCCGCCAGGTCGACCTCGATGACAGTCCCCCGGAAGCCGTCACGCGCGAGGAACGGGAGGAGCGTGCCGCCGCCGCTCGGTAGGTCGACGAGAACGGGAAGCGGTGACATCGTGCGAGCGGCACGAACAGCATCCGTAACGAACACGTCGAGGTCGTAGAGTGGATCGGCAGAGCCCCAGATCGAAAACGCCGCCCTTCGCAGCGCCGGACTCTGAATGACACGGTTGTAGAGTCGACCGTACAGGCCTTCGAAACGGCGATTTCGCGACGGTTCGTGTCGTCGAAGTGCGATGACCGGCGCCTCGAAGGTCAGGTCGCGCAGCCGCTCCGGTAACAAGACGTTTCGCGCAATCGGAGGGATTGCGGGTGGAACCGGAGTCTTGCTCTCACCCGTCATGCGAACGCCATCCTCTCGGACCTCTGTGTTTGCGGGGCTATCCCGCTGCTGCCAACCCGCGTACGACGAAACCACCGAACGCGGCGAAGCCCTTGAGCTGGGTGAGCGAAGCGCTCGGACGCGTGTGATCGAGCGTCTGGGTGACTGTGAGCCGGATGTTCGGTAGCGAGTCAGCGAGCGCGAGCGCCTCGGCGAGCGGAAAGTAGACGTCGCTCGGCGGAACAACAAGCTCGACATGAGCGCGCAGCCCGTCACGGATGCGCACAGGAGAGAGCTCTTCGACGAAGTCACGCACCGTCGCCGGCAGTCGATCATAGAACTCGTCGTATCGTTCCGGCTCGCGGTTCCCCAATAGCGCCACGACCGCCGCCGCCTCGTCTGCCAGCCCCACCATCCGGCGCGGAAGCTCTTCGAGTGGATTGAGCTGCTCATCGTCGATACGAGCGACCTCGGCGATCAGACGATCTCGATCTCGCCCTGGTGAGAGCGCCGCAGCAAGCGAACGCGCCACAACCTGGCGATGGAGATCGGTCACCTCGTGTCGTGTAAAGGCGTTGTCCTCCTCGTAGCAGCCTGTCGTCGTGAGGCAGACGAGCTTTCGGAGGTTGGCGAATGGCGCGACGGCGGCAACGACCGAAACGCGCTCGGCGAGGTCAGGACTTCCCGCAGCGAGGAGGGCAAGTCCGGCGCCCATCGAGGCACCGATCAGCGCTGCCCGGCCGTTGCGCACGTCGGGGCGGTCGCATATGGCTCGCACCACGGCCTCGGTCGCCTCAACAGTTCGCGACGTGATCGTCCCGACGCCGAGGCCTGGCATGTCGGGCACGGCGACCATGCATCCCGCTCGGGCGAGTCCTTGCGCGAGTCGCGCAACGACGGGCTCCCGCCGACGAAGTGGGTGGGCACCGCTGATGAAAACCCATGTCGGACGTGGCTCGCGGCCGGGTGGACGGAGAACCTCCACAGGCACTCCGTCAATCTGGAGTGTTTCTACGACCGGCGTAGGCGTCAGCCGCTTGACGAGCCACGCCAGCAGCGGAACGTCGAGCACCACCGCGATGAGTACGAGCGCGCGAAGCCTCGCGCGGACGCGTAATCCAGACCTCACGCGAGGAGAGTTGCGTAGTGGTGGTACCAGTCGCTCTGGAAGCGCTCGTCCGGGTCGAAGAGTCTCTTCGCAGCGAGGAACTCGCCGAACTCTGGGTAGCACGTCTCGACCTGATCGGGCCGCGCCCAGCGGTGGTAAGTCAGGAAGTAGCTGCCACTGCGCGCCATCGCCATGTCGATGAGACGCCGGAATGCCGCTGCTGCGTGCTCGAGTCCGACGGGCGTGTGCACGGTATGCAGGTTGAAGATCACGCACGCCCATCGATCGCGCGCCCACGGGAGGAACGTGACGTCGTCGCGTTCGACCAGGCGGACCGTCCCGTACACGACGTCGACTTCCGTACGACGGCAGTCCTCGGCGACTTCGCTCATGAAGTCAGCGAGCCGAGTGCGCGGGACATACACCTCGGTGATCATCTCTGTCGCTCGCTCGGCAGCGCCCGTCATGTTGTCGAGCCATCGGTGATAATCATCGACGTAGTCGCCGAACTGGTGCGAGTCCGAGAGGTAGAGCTGCCCCGAAGTTGCCAGGTAGTGCGCCGAGTACAGCTCCCACGCCTTGGCCTTGTCGACGTGAGCGAGGTAGAGCAGCTTCCTCCACTCGTCTGTCGTGAGCGCCCGCTGACCCTTCGGGATCGGGGTTGCGTCATCCACTGGGCGGTAGCACGAGAAGACGCCCCGTCGCAGGAAGGACGGTTCGTTAGGGTCGATCGCGAACTGGAAGTCGCCATACAGGAAACCGCTCGCGATCCGGTCGTCGAACGCCTCGATCACCCCTTCGATCTCCCTGACCTCGACGACGCGCTCGAGCGGCCGACGCGGCGCGAGTCGAAGCCTTACTGAGTAGACGACGCCAACAAGGCCGTAGCCTCCGACGGCGAGGCGGAACAGCTCGGCGTTCTCTTCGCGGCTGCACTCGTGGACATCGCCGAACCCGTCTACGAGGGTGAACGACTCAACGTCGTCGACAATCGGTTTGAAGGTCAGTCCTCGACCGTGGACGTTGGCGGCGAGTGCGCCGCCGAGCGATAGGCGGTCCGCTCCGGTTTGCTTCTGCCTGATGCCCCAGGCCGGCGCGCGGCCGTCTTGGTCTGCATCCAGGAAAGCGAGCAGGGCCGGCCACTGAATACCGGCTTCGACGTCGATCGTTCCGCGCTCGCGGTCGAATGCGAGCACGCGCCCAAGCGGCTGTGTGTCGAGCAGAAGTCCCCCCGAGCAGAACTGCTGACCACCCATGGCATGCCTCCCGCCACTCACGGCGATCGGCAGACTCTCGGCCCGCGAACGCGAAATCGCCTGGCGGATCGCCTCGAGCGAGTCGACCGGGATCACATCGGCGACGACCGTCTCATTCAACTGCGAGTGGATGTCGTTGACGCGAATCCCGGCCCCGGACTGGCGTGAAAGTTGGGAGTTCATCCCCGGGGCGCCTCCATCGCCGCGACTCTAGCGACGTGATCGGGCGGGTAGCGTAGGGCCGAGGCGATCGTGATTATCTGGCACGCCGACTATCGTGAGATACGTGGCAAGGACTCTCAAGACTCCGTACACGAGTGTCACCGACGTCGACGCGTTCTTCGAGCGCGTCCAGACTATTGCTGAGCCAAAGCCGCCGAAGAAGGTGGACGCCACGAGCGGAGAACTACCCTCGGTCCGGCTGCCGCTCGCGCGAGGGAGGGCAACTCGAGCCCAGCTTTCTGCCGGCCGCCACCCGGGCAGGGCCGCGATTGTGGGCTCGTAGGCTGACGAAACAGATGCTTGCTCTCGCAGCCGTGCTCGCCCACGTCGCCCTCGGCAACGTCGGCGCTTTCGCCCTGGTTGCAGTGGGCGTGCTGCTGTCGATTGCGGGCGCGCTAATGCCCCGAAGCCTGCTCAGACGCTACGGCGTCCCACTGCTCGCGCTCGCGGCGGTTGCAAGCGCGCTGTCGCTCAGCTTCTACGCCTTTGGCGAAGACGACTACACCAGCGATGGAAGAACCCGTTGGCAGACGCACGACTCCAGTGGGAGTCATCTCTACTACCTGGTCGCGTTGGTGGTTTCGCTACTGCTTGCCGCCACGGCAGCCTCTCTCCGCCGGCGGCCGCAACTTCTGCGCCTAGTGGCCGTGTGTGGGGCTCTGACCTGGCCGCTTCTGTGGTTCGGATCTGCCCTCGCCTTCGACAACAGCTAGGAGGGCTTGGCGCTTCGATTGGCGAAACACAGCGGGAAGGGTTCTAGGCCGTACTCGATGGTCTCCCAATCCCGGTCGTAACACTTGGAGTGGGTCGGCAACGCGTCGGAGCCGCCAGCAAGCGTGACTCTTCGCACGCCTTCGCCTTCGCACATCGGCGCTTGAGCGACTCTACGGCGAGCGATACCGCAGCTTCCGCGACGTCTTGGCCGGCGTCGTGGCTGCGGCCCCGATCGTGAGCGGAAGTTGACTCGCTCGCTCGGGCGTGGTGGGCTAGCGCGACATGTCAGCGGCGCGCGACCGCCTCCCGGTATCGCTCCGCTTGCTTCGTATGGAGCTTTACCTCGGGTGGGTCGCCCCAGCTCGGCCCACCCTCCGGGAACGGCACGTCGATCCGTAGCTCCGAGTCGTTGCTCTCTCCTCCAAGGTCCACGTCGACAACCCCGAACGCGTACGTCGGATAGCCGTTCTCGAGGTGGAACTTCCGTTTATA
>JBBRYW010000094.1:0-13177 GCA_038237235.1 Gaiellales bacterium | reverse complement strand
TAGAAGCGACGGGCCTGGAGGCGGTGCTCCCGGGCGATCTCGCTCTCCTCGGCAAAGACGAGACGCCCGTCGCGCACCGCCTCCTCGCCTCCGACGAAGAGGCGGTCGACGCGGTGCGGCCCCGAGAGGACGAGCGCCGCGACCGGGTCGTTCGCGCCTGCGAAGGGAAGCGCGTCAGTGCGCCAGACGGCGATGTCCGCGCACTTTCCGGGCTCGAGCGAGCCGATGTCGTCCCGCCCGAGGACGGCCGCCCCGCCTCGCGTCCCGAGCCGGATAGCCTCGCGTGCGCTGAGCGCCCGCGGACCGTCGCGACCGCGCGCGACGAGGAGCGCCTGGCGGATCTCGGCGAGGAGGTCGCCGCGCTCGTTCGAGGCTGACCCATCGACTCCGAGCCCTACGCGGACTCCGGCGTCGAGCATGGAGCGAACGGGCGCCACGCCGGCGCCCAGGCGCAGATTGGAGCTCGGGCAGTGCGCGACGCCGACGCCGTTACCGGCGAAGGCGTGTATGTCCGCCGGCGAGAGGTGGACGCAGTGGGCGCACCAGACGTCGGAGGCGAGCCAGCCGAGCTGGCCCAGGTACTCGACAGGCGTGCAGCCGTAGCGCTCGAGGCAGAATGCCTCCTCGTCGTGCGTCTCGGCGAGGTGGGTGTGAAGCGGCAGCTCGAGCCGTCGCGCAAGCGCGGCAGACTCGCGCATCAGCTCTCGCGTGGCGGAGAACGGCGAGCACGGCGCCACGGCCAGCTGGACGCGAGCGCCGGGGCCGGTCTCGTGCAGCTTCGCAGCGAGTCGCTCCGTGTCGGCGAGAGCATCGTCGATGTCCTCGACGAGCTCGTCGGGTGGAAGGCCGCCGCCGGAAACGCCGAGATCCATTGAGCCGCGTGCCGCGACGATCCGGACGCCGAGCTCCCGCGCTGCCCGGACCTCGGCCTCGATCAGCCCTCGCCGTCCGCGGGGAAAGACGTAGTGGTGATCAAAGACGGTCGTGCAGCCGGACAGCGCGAGCTCCGCGAGCCCCGTGCGCGCAGCTGCGTATTCCGCCTCCGCGTCGATTCCCGCCCACACCGGGTAGAGCTCCTGGAGCCACTCGAACAGCGTCGCCTGTTGTGCCCGTGCGCGGGTCAGGGTCTGGTAGAGGTGATGATGGGTGTTGATCAGCCCAGGAAGGGCGAGCGCATCGCCTAAATCGATCGTGGTCTCGGCGGGAGGCGCAGGACCGTCACCCACCGAGACGACGAATCCGTCCGCCGCCAGAATCCACCCGCCCGGGAGCTCCGTTCCCGCGTCGTCCATCGTCACCACGTACGCGCCGGTCAGCAGGGTCCGCATAATCCGGCGATCCTCTCATGCGCGGTGCTCTGACAAAACGGCAGCTCGGCCTGCTCGTCCTGATCCTCGTCCTGACCCTTGCGACGGGTGCGCTCGACCTCGGAGGCGGGCCGAAGCTCGCCGTCTTCGTCGTCTCGGCAGGCGCGCTCGCAGGACTCGCGTGGATCGTCTCGTTCGCGACCGAGGCGGTCGGAGGTCGCTTCGGGCCAGCGGTGACCGGCGTGCTGCAGTCGACGCTCGGCAACCTCCCGGAGCTCTTCATCGTGCTCTTCGCCCTGCACGCCGGCGAGGTCGTCGTCGCGCGCTTCTCGATCCTCGGCTCGCTCTTCGCGAACGCCCTGCTCGTCCTCGGGCTCGTGATCGTGGCCGGCGCGTGGCAGGCGAAGGACGGCGTGATGCGCTTCCACCGGCGGCTCCCGAACGACACGGCGACTCTGCTCCTCCTCGCCGTCTTCATCATCGTCCTGCTCGGCGCCTCGGACAAGGTCGGAGATCGAGCCAGCCGTCACCAGGTAGCGATCTCGATCGTGGGAGCCGTCGTGCTCCTGTTCGTCTACGTCGTATTCCTCGTCTCCTACCTCAGGTCAGACGAAGCGCGGACGGAAGCGGCTCACTCGGTCGTCCCGCTGCCGCTGGCGCTCGGCCTGCTCGCGGTGAGCGGAGTGGGGGCCGCGTTCGTGTCGGACTGGTTTGTCGGCTCAATCGACACCGCCGTCGATACGCTCGGCATCTCGAAGGCGTTCACCGGGCTCGTAATCGTCGCGATCGCCGGGAACGCGGTCGAGAACTTCGTCGGGATCGTGCTCGCCATGAAGGGCGAGAGCGACCTGGCGATCTCGGTGGTCAAGAACTCGGTCAGCCAGATAGCGGTCTTCCTGTTTCCGGCGCTCGTCCTGCTCTCGCTCCTTCTCTCGACGCAGCTCACGTTCGTCTTGCCGCCGGTGTACATCGCTGCCCTGCTGATCACGGCGATCGCGGTCTGGCAGGTCACCGGCGACGGCGAGGCAGTGGCCTTCGAAGGGTGGGCGCTGGTCGGGCTGTTCGTGATTCTCGGCGCCCTGACCTTCTTCGAGTAGCTCGTTACGCTTCCCTCGATGGATGTGCTTTCGCCCCGGACGCTCGACGAGGCGCTCCGGCTTCGCGCCGAGAGGCCGGAGGCGTTGCCGATCGCGGGCGGCACGGATGTGATGGTCGACCTGAACTTCGATCGAGCACGGCCGGACGTCCTCCTGAACCTCGCCGACGTGCCGGAGCTGAAAGGGTGGTCACGCGACGATGGGACTCTTCGGCTCGGCTCAGGACTGACCTACACCGAGCTCCGGCAACCCCCTCTCGCTGAATGGCTGCCGGCTCTCGCGGAGGCCGCGCGCACCGTCGGCTCGCCTCAGATCCAGAACCGGGGCACGCTCGGCGGCAACCTCGGCACCGCCTCGCCCGCGGGCGATTCGCTGCCCCCTCTGCTGATCGAGCGCGCGGAGATCGAGCTGTCAAGTGTCTCCGGCAGGCGCGTGGTCCCGCTCGAGCAGTTCCTGGTCGGCCCGAAGCTGAACGCGCTGGCCGCAGACGAGCTCGTCGTCGCCGTGCGAGTACGACCCTCCGGCGCCAAGCAGACATTCATGAAGGTCGGGCCTCGGAACGCGATGGTGATCGCCGTCGTCTCGCTCGCGCTCGTTGCGGACCGTGACGCGGCCGTCGTGCGCGCAGCATTCGGCTCAGCCGGCCCGGTGCCGCGACTTGTTAGCGTGCCGCTCGCCGCGCTCGACGCCTGCGCCGACGCCGTCGTCGACGCGGCGAGCCCAATCGACGACGTGCGCGGTACCCGAAGCTACCGCGCGCACGCGCTTCGCGTGCTCGTCGGGCGCGCCGTGGAACGGTGCCTGGCATGAAAATCGGGCTCACGGTGAACGGAGAGCGCCGCGAGGCGGACGTTTGGGGCGGAGAGAGCCTGCTCTACGTCCTGCGGGAGCGGTTGGGCCTGCCCGGCTCCAAGAACGCCTGCGAGCAGGGGGAGTGCGGCTCGTGCTCCGTCCTCTACGACGGCACCCTCGTGTGCGCCTGCCTCGTCCTCGCCGGCCAGGCCGAGGGGCACGAGGTGACGACGGTCGAGAGCTTCGCCAGCGACGGGGAGCTGCACCCGGTGCAGGAAGCCTTCGCGCGTGCCGGAGCCGTCCAGTGCGGCTTCTGCACACCCGGTCTGATCGTGGCGACAGCCGACCTGCTCAGGCGAAACCCGAGCCCGTCCGACGACGAGATTCGCGAGGCGCTCTCGGGCAACCTGTGCCGCTGCACCGGGTACGCAAAGATCTTCGACGCGGTGCGGCTGGCGGCAGCGGGATGACGACCGAGCGGGTGGTCAGCGTGCCTGGTCGCCGGCGGCTCGAGATCGGGCGCGTGGGCGAGGCCGTGGAGCGGATCGACGCCGTCCCGAAGGTCACCGGCGAGTTCGCGTACTCGAGCGACCTCTTCGCGGAGGGAATGCTCTGGGGCCACACCCTGCGGAGCCCGCACGCGCATGCACGTATCACCGATGTCGACGTCTCCGCGGCCGCCTCGCTACCCGGCGTCCACGCGGTTCTGACTTCCGACGACGTTCCGGGCGAGAAGCGCTACGGGCTCGAGTTCCGCGACCAGCCGGTGCTGGCGTCCGGCAGCGTCCGCTACTTCGGCGAGCCCGTGGCCATCGTGGCGGCAGACCACCCGGAGCAGGCGCGCCGAGCCGCCGAGAGGATCGGGGTCGTCTACGAGCCGCTGGAGCCGCTCGTCGACGCCGAGCGCGCGCTCGAGCAGGAGCCGCTTCATCCGGATCGGCCGACGTCAGGTCACGGCTACCACGACGATCCGAGGCCGAACGTCGTCCGCACGATCGTGATCCGGCACGGTGATCCCGAGCGGGACGGCGACGTCTCGGTCTCGGGCATCTACGAGGTGGGGATGCAGGATCAGGCCTTCCTCGGGCCTGAGTCGGGTCTCGCCGTGCCGGACGGGGAGGGCGGAATCGACATCTACGTCGCGACGCAATGGCTGCACGTCGATCGCGACCAGGTGGTTCCGTGCCTCGGCCTCGAGCCCGAGCAGGTTCGGATCCACCTCGCCGGCGTCGGCGGGGCCTTCGGCGGGCGCGAGGATCTCTCGATGCAGATCCACGGCGCGATGCTGGCCCTGCGCACGAACCGACCCGTGAAAATGGTCTACACCCGCCAGGAATCCTTCGTCGGCCACATCCACCGGCACCCCGCGCGCATCTGGGCCGAGCACCGGGCCCGCAGCGACGGAAAGCTCACGTGCGTCCGGATGAGGATCCTCCTGGACGGCGGCGCGTACGCCTCGAGCTCGACTGCGGTGACGTCGAACGCGGCATCCTTTGCGTGCGGCCCGTACGCGGTCGAGAACGTCCTCGTCGAGAGCACGTGCGTCTACACGAACAACCCCCCATGCGGCGCGATGCGCGGGTTCGGTGCCGTCCAGACCTGCTTCGCCTCGGAAGCGCAGATGGACAGGCTCGCGGCGGCACTCGCAATCGACCCCGTCGAGCTGCGTCTGAGAAACGCGCTGGCGCCGGGGGACGAGCTGCCAACCGGTCAGAAGATCGACGGCTCGTTGCCGGTCGCAGAGGTGATCCGCCGCTGCGCGGCCATTCCCGTCCCCGATCCCGAGGAGCTGCCGCGCGGCCCCCTGCGTTTGCCGGGAGGTGCCGGCAACGTCACGCGCGGAGAGGGTGTCAGGCGCGGCGTCGGGTTCGCGGTCGGCTTCAAGAACATCGGGTACTCGGAGGGGTTCGACGACTACACGGCTGCTCGAGTGAGGCTCTTCACCGATGCGTCGGGTGAGCTCGTCGCCGAGGTGCACTGCGCCGCGGCGGAGGTTGGGCAGGGGGTCACCAACGTGCTCGCCCAGGTCGCCCGGACGGAGCTCGAGCTCGAGAACGTGATGGTGGCTCCCCATACGACGAGCACCGTCGACTCCGCGGGCTCCGCCTCGGCGTCGCGCATGACGTGGATGGCCTCCGGCGCGGTTCGTCTCGCCTGCGACGCAGTCAAGGAGGAGCTTGCCCGGCGCGGCGGCAGCCTCGAGGCCGGCGACGAGATCGATGCCGAGCGGATCTACCGCCACCCGAAGACCGCTCCGCTCGACCCGGAGACGGGCCAGGTGACGGACGAGCGCGCCCACGTAGCGTTCGCATGTGCGGCGATGCGCGTGGTCGCCGAGGTCGACATCGAGCTCGGGCTGACGCGAGTCGCCTGGATCGGGACGGCCCAGGACGTCGGAAAGGCCCTCAATCCCCAGGCTGTCCGCGGGCAGATCGAGGGTGGCACCGCGCAGGGCCTCGGCCTGGCGCTGATGGAGGAGATCCAGACGAGCGGGGGCCTGATCACGAACGCGAGCTTCACCGACTACCTGATCCCGACCACACTGGATATGCCGCCGGTCGACTCCGTGCTCGTCGAGGAGCCTGAGCCGGAGGCGCCCTACGGGGTCAAGGGTGTCGGAGAGCCTCCTACCGTCGTCTCGACGGCGGCCATCGTCTCGGCGCTCCGTGACGCGACGGGGCGCGAGCTCACTCGCGTCCCGGTGCGGCCCGACGACATCATCGGCCTGTGAGCCACACGACGACGCTCGCACGGAGGATCGCGGTAGCCCGAGGCGACGAGCCCGCAGACGTAGTCGTCCGGGGCGGCCGGGTCCTCTCAGTCTTCACGCGTGAGTGGCTAGAGGCCGACGTAGCGGTGTGCGACGGCGTGGTCGCCGGCCTCGGTGACTACGAGGGGGATGAGGTGATCGACGCCGCCGGGAAGTACGTCGTGCCGGGGTTCATCGACGCGCACGTCCACCTGGAGTCATCGAAGCTCCTCGTCGACGAGTTCGCCCGCCTCGTCCTGCCGCTCGGGACGACGGCGGTCGTAGCCGATCCGCACGAGATCGCGAACGTGCTCGGGACCGACGGGGTGCACTGGCTGCTCGATCTCTGCGCCGAGCTGCCGCTGGACGTCTATTTCATGGCCTCCTCCTGTGTTCCCGCCTCGGCCTTCGAGTCGCCGCGCCGCGCTCTCTCGCCTGGGGACCTCGAGGGGCTGCTTCGGCGGCGCCGCACGATCGGGCTCGCGGAGATGATGAACTTTCCCGGCGTCATCTCCGGCGACGAGCACGAGCTTGCGAAGCTCGCTCTCGCCACCCACGTCGACGGCCACGCGCCGGGGGTGCTCGGCCGCGCGTTGAACGCGTATGCGGCGGCCGGGATCCGCTCCGACCACGAGGCGTTTACGGTGGAGGAAGGCCGGCAGCGGCTCCGTGCCGGCATGTGGGTTCTGATTCGCGAGGCATCCGTCGCCAGGAACCTGCATGCGCTGCTGCCGCTCGTCAACGAGTTTGGCCCGCACCGGCTCGCCTTCTGCACCGACGACCGGGAGCCGGAGCACGTCGCCGAGGAGGGCCACATCAACTCGATCGTGCGCGAGGCCGTCGCCTGGGGAATTGCTCCGGAGGATGCCCTCGTAATGGCGTCCTTCAACGCAGCGTCCTGGCACCGGCTCGATCATCTCGGAGCGATCGCGCCGGCCTACCAGGCCGACCTGCTCCTCCTCGACGATCTCGAGGGCTTCCGGCCGGACCTCGTTCTGAAAGCTGGTCGCCCCGTGGGGGACATCCCACGCCCGAGCGTGCCCGACTGGGTGAAGAACACGGTGCGGGTTCAGGCGCTCGGCATGAACGACCTGGCGATTGCCTGGGGCGGTGGAGAGGCTCGCGTGATCCAGTTGGTACCTGAGCAGATCGTCACGGAGATGGTGCTCGAGGAGCCGACCGTCGAAGGTGGGTTCGCCGTCGCCGACCCCGGGCGCGACCTCGCGAAGATCGCCGTCGTCGAGCGGCACCTGGCAACCGGGCGAGTCGGAATCGGCCTCGTTCGCGGGTTCGGCCTCCAGCGGGGCGCACTTGCGTCGACCTTCTCGCACGACGCGCACAACATCGTCGTCGTCGGCGTCGATGACGGCGACATCACGCGCGCGATAGCGCGGCTGGCCGAGCTCGGCGGGGGTATGGTCGCGATCGCCGACCGCGGCGTGCAGGCGGAGCTGGCGCTTCCCGTCGCCGGGCTGCTCTCGGATGCGCGATTGGACGACGTAGTGGCCCGGAGCAGGGCCTGCTCCCGGGCCGCCGAAGCGCTTGGGTGCACGATCGCCGCGCCGTTCCAGGCGCTCGCCTTCCTCGCGCTGTCGGTGATCCCGAAGCTGAAGCTGACCGACCGCGGGCTCGTCGACGTTGACCGTTTCGAGCTCGTCTCGCTGGCGGCAGACCGGAGATGAACGACGTACTCGAGCGGCTCCGTCGGCAGCGGCGCCGCCACCGGCAGCGCAGCACGCTGGCTCGGGTCGGCGTCGTCGCCCTTGGCTTCGCGCTCCTCGTCCTCGGCGTGATCCTGATTCCGCTTCCCGGGCCCGGGATCGTCGTGATCGCCGGTGGGCTCTTCTTGCTGGCCCTCGAGTTCTCGTGGGCGGAGCGCTTGCTCGTGCGCACGCTCGAGCGCCTGCGGCAGGCACGCGAGGCGGGCTCGGACGCCGGTCCGATCCTCAAGGCGCTCGGCGCCGCGCTCGTCATTGGAGGTGTGGCGGCCGCCGTCGCGATCGCGAGCCTCTGGGACGTTCCCTTCCTGCCCGTGTAGAAGCGCGCTCCGATCGGGCCGCCGGCGCATGGGTTCGTCTCAAGCTCGCTCCAAGTGTGACGCGAGCGCCAACCGGGTCGGGGGCGGTGGCAGGCGACCGCTAGAATGGCTACCGTGAGCTGGCTCTTCGTCGTGCTGCTCGCCGGCGCTGTCGTCGCTTTGGCCGGCGCCGAGTGGCCGCGTCTCGCGGGCCGAACGGGCTCGCTACGCAAGGCGCGCCGTTCGAAGCCGCGGCAGAAGGATCATCTGCGGGTCGTGCCTCCGAGCGACGAGGAGCTCTCGGCCGACGAGTTCGCCGCGAGCGTTCAGCGCGACCTCTCGCGTCTGCCGACCATCGAGGAGCGCGACAGGCGCTAGAGATCGGAGCGATGAATCGGGCTAGGCGCCGCTTGCGGTGCCGACCTCAGGAACCCGGGCTCCGCCCGCGTTCCGTCTGAACAGACCGGTCGAGCGCGTGGACATACAGACCCACGCTCCTAGCTCGATCGTCTACCGGACGGTGAAGTGGGCGCTGAGCCTGCGCGAGTTCGGCAGGATCGGCCCGACGTTCTCGTTGTTCTTCGTCTCCTGGTAGTCGGAGACGCGGATGACAAGCCTGTGACGCCCCCGCTTCAGCGGCGTGCGCGGCTTCACCGTCACGACTCCCGACCTGTAGCTCACCGTGGCGAACTCACCGTCGATGAGCGCACGCGACAACTCGCCGTCCACGCCCGAGCCGGCGTCCCTCACCGCCACGCGAAGGCTGCCCCCCTGCAGGCTTCGCGTCAGGAGCCGCGCGCGCGGAGGCGTGCGGTCGTCGACCCAGAAGCGGAACCGGAACGCGCCGGCCGTCGAGGGCGTCGCAGAGTCGAAGACGATGTCGTAGGTTCCCGCGCTCGGGATGAGCGTTCCCGAGACGAGCGTCTGCTGGAAGAAGCGGGACAGATACGGGTTGAGGTTGACCGGCAGCGCGTCGTATCCGGTGAGCCGGTTCTCGTCCCCGGAGCTCACGATGCGCGGCTCGATGTCCACGCCGCGTGCCTGGCTCAGGACCGCCACGCCGAAGTTTGCGACGCGGCGGCTCAACCTGAAGCGGAATACCTGCTCGGGGCCGAGGAGGAGGCGCCGCACGCCGACGATCGCCGGGGCATCGGGATAGCGGTATGCGTCCACGAGCGATCGCTTGCCGCTGGAATTTCCCCGGTACGTGCCGGTCCGCTTCAGCGTCGCGTGGGGCTCGGCGCCAAGTTGCGCCGAGACGACACGTAGCCAGAGAGGGATCCGGCGCGTCTCGGCGCCGCGCGTGAGCACGACGAATCCGCTGACCTCCCCTTGTGCACCCGCCGCCGCGGCGACGCGTAACTCGAGTGCGCCCGGGACGGAGATGATCGCAGGGGCCTGGAGCGATACGTTCGGGTCGCCCGTCACCCGGTCGACCGAGACCGCCCAGGTGCCGGCGCCGCCACCCGCGTCGACCAGGCTCACGGTGCGCGCGGTCGATTCGCCCGGGCGCAGGAATCCGAAGGTGAATGATGTCGGAGAGGTGAACACGAGCGGGTTGTTCGCGCGTGGCAGATCGATCATGCCGCCCCCCTGCCGGGTGGGTGGCAACTCGGTCGAGTTCCCGGCGTCCGCGTAGATCAGGTCGCCGGTCTCCACGAGCGCCGATTTGATCTGTGCAACCGTCCACCCGGGATGACGCTCGCGCAGGAGCGCAGCAGCGCCGGCGACATGAGGCGACGCCATGCTCGTCCCACTGAAGCTCGCCCAGAGGTCGGGCGGGGGGATGGACGAGTAGATGTCGACGCCCGGCGCCGTGACGTCGGGCTTGAGCTGGAGCGAGAGGGGCGTCGGCCCGGCCGACGAAAAGTCAGCGATCCGGCGAGCCTTCGTCGCGGCTGCGGCCGTGATCGCCTGCGAGGCGGTTCCGGGCGAGCCGATCGTTCCACGGCCGAACTCCTGAAAGTCGTTCCCGGCCGCGATCGCGGGCACGACGCCTGCGTCGGCCGCGGCGTTGATGGCCTTCACGACGAGATCGCGCGAGGGCTCGACCTCCGGCTCTCCGAGCGAGAGGTTGATCACGTCCATGCCGTCACGGACGGCGGCCTCGATTCCGGCCACGATCTCGGGTGCGTTCCCGTCGAGCCCGACGTTCGCCTCGGTCGGAATCGTCAGAACCTTGTAGTTGCCGAGGTAGGCGTTCGGGGCGACGCCGGAGACGTTCTGCCTGCGCCCAGCGGTTGCGAGCCGGATTCCGGCCGCGATCCCGGCCACGTGAGTCGCGTGCTCGGAGAAGCTCGGATCGAACGGCTTGCCCGCGTACCGCCATTTGGGCGCGCGCGGCGGAAAGGCGCGGGCTGCGATCACCTTCGATGTCGTGAAGGCCGCCTGGCCCTTCGGGAAGCCAGGCGGCATCGAGAAGCCGGCGCCGCTGAAGAACGGGTGAGCCTGGTCGAGACCGTCGTCGATGATCCCGATCTTCACCCCGTTGCCGGCAGTCGAGAGGTTCGGTCCCCAGAGCGCCGGCGCTCCGATCAGCTGGGGGCTGCGGTCGAGCAGGGAGTGATAGCGAATGCTCGGATACACGCGGGCGACGCCGGGAATGCGCCCGAGCTCCTGCTCGCGGCCGGCCGGGACGACGACCGCGAACCCGTTTGCGACCACGCCGTAGCGCCACCGGAGCACGGCGTGGGGGATCGCGCGTGCGATCCGGCCGGCGACCACTCGCTGTGCCGCCGCGAGCGCGTCGAGGTACGAGACGCTGGAGCGCGAGCTGAGATCGAGTCGGCCGGTCCTCGCGGCGTAGGTGAGAACCTGGCTCGAGGCGAGGGCCCGCGCCAGCGGCGGCGCGTCGAGGGTGACGACGACCTCGACGTCGCGCTGCGGCGCGGCGGCCACGGTGGGCGACAGCGCGAGTGCGAGGCCGATGGCCACTGCGGCAGTGAGGAAACCCCGTCTCAGAATCGAGATGGTACGCGAGCAGGCTGGGCCACCCGAGGGCCGCGGCGCTCAATGTGGCTCAGTCGTGGGTACAGATGTCGGGACGCATCGCTCCGCGATCCTTTGAACTGATCCGGAGCACCGCTAGCATTGAGATGCCAGCGGATGTGGCGGAATTGGTAGACGCGCACGGTTCAGGTCCGTGTGTCCGAAAGGACGTGGAGGTTCAAGTCCTCTCATCCGCATGCCCATTGCTAGCCCCGCGCCGATCAACGGTGCCGAGCGCTTCACCAATGCAACCCGCTGCACGACTCGGGCGCCCGCTCGGAGTTGTAATCGAGGCCGGTTCATAGTAAGAACACCCTGACTACCATCGCGAGGAGGAAGAACCCATGGCTACGGCAACGGCGGCGCAGCTCCGCGAGCAACTGCGGGGCGAGGCCATTACACCCGGGGATGCAGCCTACGAGGAGGCGCGCAGCGTCTACAACGCGATGATCGACCGGCGACCGCATGTGATCGTACGGTCCGCCGGCGTCGATGATGTGGTGGCGGCTGTCAACTTCGCCCGGGAGAACGACCTCCCGGTCGCGGTGCGCGGAGGGTCCCACAGCGTCCCCGGTTTCGGCACCGGCGACGACGCAGTCGTGATCGACCTGTCTCGCATGCAACGAGTCGAGGTCGATCCGGCCAAGGGGACGGCGCGTGCCGAGGGCGGAACAACCTGGGGAGCCTTCAACGACGCAACTCATGCCCACGGCCTGGCGACGACCGGGGGCATCATCTCGACGACCGGTATCGGCGGGCTCACGCTCGGCGGCGGGATCGGTCATCTCACTCGCGGCTTCGGCCTTTCCTGCGACAACCTGCTCGCGGCGAAGATCGTGACCGCGGACGGCCGGACGCTGAGCGCAAGCGAGCAGGAGAACGAGGATTTGTTCTGGGGAATTCGCGGCGGCGGGGGCAACTTCGGCGTCGTTACGTCGTTCGAGTACCAGCTGCACCCGGTCAAAGAGATCTACGCCGGCCCGATGCTGTTCGAGCTCGACGATGCCGCCACGGTGTTGAAGTTCTTCCGCGAGTTCATCAAGGACGCGCCCGAGGAGCTCGGCGTCTTTCCGGCCTGGCAGATCGCCCCGCCGCTGCCGTTCATCCCGGAGGACCGGCATGGCGACACGTTCCTCTTCCTCGTGGCCTGCTGGGCGGGTCCCGTGGAGGAGGGCGAGGCCGCGCTACGGCCGCTGCACGAGGTCGCGCCTGTCGTGGCGGAGCACGTGGGGCCGATGCCCTACCCGGCGCTCAACAGCGCGTTCGACGGGCTCGTCCCCCCCGGACTGCAGCACTACTGGAAGGCGAACTTCGTGCAGGAGCTCACCGACGAGGCGATCGAGGCGCATCTCGAGCATGGGCCGAAGGTGCCCGTCGTCAACTCAACAGTTCATATCTATCCGATCAACGGCGCGTGCCAGCGGATCGCGTCCGACGCGACGGCCTTCGCGTATCGCGACGCAACCTTCGCCACGGTGATCGCAGGCATGTGGCCCGATCCGGCACAGAACGACGCCAATACGGCGTGGGTTCGGGACTTCTACGACGCGACGGCGCCTCATTCGGAGGAGGGCGGCTACGTCAACTTCATGGCCGGCGACGACCAGGACAGGATCAGGGCCAACTATGGCGGAAACTATGATCGCCTGGTCGAGATCAAGCGGAAGTACGACCCTGGCAACCTGTTCCACCTGAACCAGAACATCAAGCCGTAGGGCCGTCGTCCCGGGCGACGGACGACTCGGAGCTCGTCGAGCGGTACGGACGTCGCCGGCTCTTCCGCCCGCAGAGGCGAGGTGACCGGCGCCCCTACCCCTCGAGCACGCTCCGAGCGTCCGTCGAGGTGACGAAAGTCAGGAACTCCGCCACGACGGGCCGTGACGGACCAACGGAGGAGCGCATCACGTACCAGTCGCGCGTCCCCGGGCCGGACGCGACAGCGATCACGCCCAGCAGCCCGGCCTCGAGCTCGGTCGCCACCGCGGCTCGCGACACGAAAGACACCCCCAGGCCGGCGCGGGCCGCCTGCTTGATTGCCCCGTTGGAGCCGAGGGTCATGGTCTGCACGTCGATGCCGGCGCTCGCTAGGAACTCCTCGTTCACCAGACGGGTGCCCGAGCCGGGCTCGCGCAGCAGCCACCGGTGGCCCCTGAGCTGCGCGAGCGAGACTGGCCCGGTGCCGGCGAGGGGATCCTCGGGCGCCGTGATGAGCACCAACTCGTTCTCC
>JBBRYW010000093.1:0-13260 GCA_038237235.1 Gaiellales bacterium | reverse complement strand
GTAGTCAGGCGACGCCGAGCGTCTGCCCGACGCCGAGGCGGCGCGCCTTCTCGAGCATGGCGTGGCCGAGCGCGATGTCGCTCAGGCTCAGCCCGCGGTGCCAGAAGAGGATCCGCTCGTCGTCCGACTCGCGCCCTGCCCGCTCGCCGACCACGATCTGGCAGAGCTCGGCGTGGAGGGTCTCTTCCGAGAGCCGGCCCGTCTCGACGTGCTCGCGGAGCGCGCCGAACTGGCCCGTCCGGCACTGCCCCCAGTCGTCGACGACGACCTTGTCCATCACATCGGTGAGCGAGAGCTCGACGGCGCTCATCGTCCCGTACGGGATCACGAGGCAGCCTGGCTCTACCCAGCTCGTCAGCAGGTGCGGCTCGGGCCGCTCGAGCCGCGACGCCTCGACCATCACGTCAGCCCCGCGCAGGCAGCCCTCCCAGCTCTCCGTCGCGCGCACGGGCTTGCCGAGGTCCTCCTCGAGCCGCCGGACGAACTCGTCGCGGCTCTCCGGGCGGCGCGAGTGGACGCGGATCTCGTCGAAGTCGAAGAGCGAGTCGAGCAGGCGCACGTTCCAGTAGGCCGTCCCGCGCGCGCCCACATGACCGAGCACGCCCGCGCCGGCGCGGGCGAGGTAGCGGGCGCCGAGCGCGGTCAGCGCGCCGGTGCGCATCGAGGTGAGTTCCGCGGCGTCGACGATCGCGACCGGCATTCCCGTTCGCGCGTCGTAGAGCGTCAGGAGCCCGAGCTCGGACGGGAGGCCGCGCTCGTAGTTGTCCAGGTAGTCGCCGACGACCTTGACGCCCGCGACCTGGATTGGCGCCAGGTAGCCGCGCAGTACGTTGAAGTGCCCGCGCAGCGCCGGGTCCGGCTCGAGGTGCACGCGCGGCTCTATGCGCGCCTGACCGGACCCCTGCGCTCGCAGCCCGGTCTCGACGGCGGCCATGATCTCGTCGTCCGTGAGCGCGAGCCGTACGACGTCGGCGCCGCTCAGGAAGGTAAGCTCGACCGGCTGCACGGTCGGAGTAGAGCACACGAATTGCGCCTGGACGGCCGCGGCCTCACGGCCGAGGACGTCGTCCAGGTCGCGCGCCGCGGCGCGCCGGTCGAGCTCGACCCCAGGGTGCCGGCTCGCATGGCCGCCGCCCGGGAAGTGGTCGATCGCTACCTCACCGAAGGCCGGTCGGCGTACGGGCTGACGACCGGGCTCGGCGCCCGCGTCGTCGAGAGCCTGCCCGCCGAGGCGCTCGCGGAGTTCTCGCGACACACGGTGCTCGGGCGCGCGAACTCCGTCGGGCCGCCGCTTCCGACCGAAGTCGTACGCGCGGCGCTGCTCGTGCGGGCGAACGGCCTTGCTCGGGGCGGGTCCGGCGCGCGGCCGGAGCTGGCGCAGGCGCTCGTCGCGCTGCTCAACCGGGGCGTCCACCCCATCGTCCCCTCGATCGGCTCGATCGGCGCCGCAGACATCTGCGTGCTCGCCCACGTCGGGCTCGTCCTGCTCGGGAAGGGCGAGGCTGAACTCGGCGGCGAGACGCTTTCCGGGGCCCGCGCGCTCGAGGCGGCCGGTCTCGCGCCGCTCGTGCCGGCGCCGAAGGACGGGCTGGCGCTGATCAATGCGAACGCCGTCTCCGCGGCCTTCGCGGCGCTCGCGCTCGCCGACGCGCGCGAGGCGCTCGACGCGCTGCAGGTGGCCGCGGCGCTGTCGATGGAGGGCTTCCGCGCCAGCCGAACGCCGCTCGACGAGCGCGCCGTCGCGGCGCGGCCCGCGCCAGGCCAGGCCGCCTGTGCCGCGGGCCTGCGGGCGCTGCTCGCAGGCGGCTCGTTGGGCCCGCGCCGCCTGCAGGACCCGCTCTCGTTCCGTTGCGTCAGCCAGACCCACGGCAGCCTCGCGGCGGCGCTCGACTTCCTCGCGGCCGCCCTCGAGCCGGAGCTGAACGGCGCAGGCGACAACCCGCTCGTGCTGGCCGAGGACGGAGAGATCGTCTCGACCGGCAACTTCTTCGTGCCCGCGCTCGCGCTCGCGGCCGATACGGTCGCGCTCGCGCTCGCGCAGGTCGCGAACCTCGCCTCTGCGCGCGTGGCCCGGCTGCTCTCGGCCGCGCTGACCGACCTGCCGCAGAACCTCGCGCCGCCCGGCTCGACCGGCGCGGGGATGGCGCCGCTGCTCAAAGTCTCGGACGCGCTCGCCTCTGAGATCGCCCACGGCGCCGCGCCGGCGTCGCTCGACTCGCGCGCCAGCACCGAGGTCGAGGACGCCTCGACCGGCGCGCCGCTCGCCGCCGGACGGCTCTCCGGACTGCTCGAACGGCTTCGCCTGCACGCGGCGCTCGAGCTCGTCGTCGCGGCGCAGGCGGTCGACCTGGCCGAGATCGAGGCACTCGGCCGCGGGACGGGCACGGCCTACGCCGTCGTCCGCGGGCTCGCCGCGCCGCTCGAGGGCGACCGGCCGCTCGGCCCGGACGTCGAGCGGGTCGCGGCGGAGCTTGGGCGCGTGCTCGCCGCTACAGCGCGCCCGGGATGAGCGGCAGCCCGCCCGTCGCGTCCGTCGCGACAGCCCAGAGCGTGCCCGTCCGCTGTGACGCCTCGATCTCGGCGACGTGCGTCGCCGTCACGTACAGCGTTGGGCCGTCGAAGACGCAGTTGGTCGCGTGCTCGCCGACGTCGATCTGCTCGAGCAGCTCGCCGTCGGCCGAGATCACCGTTACACCCTCGGAGATCGTCGTGCAGACGAACGCGCGTCCGTCTGCGGCGAACGCCATCCCATCGGGTACGTAGTCGTCGGAGAGCTGGCAAAAGACGGCCGCCGCACCGTCCTCCAGTCGGCAGACCCGGTGCGCCATCGACTCCGTCCAGTAGAGCCGGCCCCGCGCATCGAAGGCGATCCCGTTCGGGTAGACACCCGGCAGCTCCAGGATCTGCTCACCTCTGTCGCGGTCGACGGCGAAGAGGCGGCCCGGTGAGCGAAGGTCGAAGCGGTAGTCCTCCTCCGAGCCGGAGTCCGTGAACCAGAGACGCCCGTCGAGGCCGAAGGCGAGGTCGTTCGGCCCGTACAGCGTATGCCCGCCGACCTCGGAGTGGAGCAGCTCGACCGAGCCGTCGGGGTTCACGCGCTGGATCCCGGAGACCGTGCTTGTGTCGCCGCTCCCCGGAACGTTGCCCCCCTGGGTGACGTAGATCGCGCCGTCGGAGCCGAGCACGGCGCCCCACGGCGAGCCGCCCGTCCGCGCGAAGGTTCCGACCGCGCCGTCCGCGTAGAGGAGGAGCTCGCCGACGTTGCCGTCGCAGAAGACGAGGCGGCCGTCGGAGAGCGCGACGGGCCCTTCGGGGAAGCCGAGGCCGGAGGCGAGCAGGCGTCCTTTCATCGCGCGATCCTCTGCGTCCGCGGGACGGGATCCCAGGCGCCGCGCAGGGGCGGCTCAAAAGGGAACACGTACCGGCGCGTCTCGATGCCGGCGATGCGCATCAGTCGCCGTTGTAGTACGGGCTCTGCAGCGAGTCGCGTTCCGCGACGAGGCGTGCGGCCGCGTCGGGGTCGCGTCCCTCGACGCACATGCCGATCGCCTTGTGCACCGCGGTGCGGTTCGCGAGCCGGACGGCGGTCTCGTCGCTCGCGTTCGGGTAGACGTAGACCGCAACGAGCACGATCAGCTCGTTTGTCGCCTCGAGCAGGCCGTCCGCGACCGCGTCGAGCACGCCCTGGCCGATTCCGAGTTGCGCCGCACCCCAGGTCATCGTCTCGTGGCGCTCGTCGCGCGCCGTCGCCTTGTTCATCATCAGCGTCGGCGGCCAGACCGGCTCGTATCGCGGCTCTTCAGGCCCGATGCAAACGAGAACCGGGGTGTGCCCGGGAGACGGGTGCGCGAACATGCCGATCGCCGCCGCGAACGTCGCGCTGCCGCGCCGGGCGAGGACAACGTTGACGTGGCTGGCGTCCGGCTTCACGCCGCCCCAGCCCTCGCCGATGCGGCCGTCGAGCTCTTCTGGATTCATGATGCGACTCCGTTTCGGTCGATCTCGTTCTGGTCGGAGTAGCAGACGCCGCTCGCGTGCAGCCGGAGGAGCACCTCGCCGGCGCCGGGCTCGGCGAGCTCGAGCTCCGTCACGGTCATCGGCCTGCCCGTACGTTCCAGGACCGCGGCGCGGATCCTCATGGTGCAGGCGTCACGGCTGCCGCGACGAGCGCGCGTTCCCGCAGGTACGGGAGCGCGACGCTCGGGTCGGGGGAGTCGATCTCACGTGCGAGGCGGTGCCCGTCGAAGATGGAGTCGCCGAGCAGGCGGGGTGAGACGCAGTCTCCGATCCGGTAGACACCCTCGACGCCCGCCGCAAGCAGCGCCTCGGGCGTCTCTGCCGCCAGCTCGGCGTAGAGCGCCTCGTCGGAGACTCGTTGCGTCACGAGCACGACCGCGTCGGTCTCGAGCGTGAACGGGCCGCCGAACCCATCCGCGAGCGCGTGCTCCGGCTCGAGCGCCGTGAGGGTCGTGCTCGCTTTGATCGAGACGCCGAGCTCGTGCAGTCGCTTCCAGATCCGGTCGGCCTCGAGAGTCTCGTAGCACAGTGGCGCAACCTGCTCGTACGGCGTCGCCAGGGTCACCCGGTAGCCCTCGAGCGCGAGCAGCTCGGCGAGGCTGGAGCCGAGGAAGTAGCCGTCGCAGTCGTACACGACGACCCGCTCGCCCGGGGGCCGCTTCGCTTCAAGCATCACCTGCTCCGGCGTCTGCACCCACGGCTGTGACGCATGGGCGCCCGGGATCGCCTGGCAGGTGACGCCGTTCAGCCCGTCGGTCGCCCAGTGGGAGCCTGTTGCGACGACGACCAGCTCGGCGCCGTATTCGAGCGTCTCCTGTGCGCTGAGCCTCACTCCCGTGATCACCTCGACGTTCCGCAGGCGCTTCAGCTGCACCGTGCGCCACCCGAGCACGCGGCCCCATTCGCCGAGGCCGGGAAGCCGAGGGATCCAGCGGGCGGTGCCGCCGATCTCCGCCTCGGCCTCGACGACATGGACGCGCCGAAATTCCCGCTTCGCGAGGACGATGGCGCACTCCAGGCCGGCCGGCCCGGCACCGACGACGAGGACGTCGCGATCGGCGTTGGCGGCACGAGTGAAGCGCTCGGGGTGCCAGCCGCGCCTGAACTCCTCGCCCGCAGTGGCGTTCTGGGTACAGCCGATGTGGGAGTGATAGTTCGCGCGCGAGTAACAGAAGTTGCAGCCGATGCACTCCCGGACCTCATCGTACCGCCCCTCCTCGATCTTCCTGGGGAGGAACGGGTCGGCGATCGAGGGGCGCGCGGCGCCGATCAGGTCGAGCTCACCGCTGCGGACGGCCGCGGCCATCGTGTCGGGGTTCGTGAAGCGTCCGGTACCAACGATCGGCTTGCTCGTCGCCTCGCGCACGCGGCCCGACCACGCGAGCTGATGGCCCTCGGGGTAGAAGCGCGAGGGCCCCGAGTCGACCCGCGCGGGCCCGGAGAGCGCGCCGACCGTGATGTCCCAGAGGTCGACGAGGTGATCGGCGAGCGCGACGAGCTCGAGGCCCTCGTCGAGGTCGACGCCGTAGGGCCCGAGCGCGTCGACGGCGAACCGGGTCACGAGCGCGCAATCGTCGCCGATCGCGTCGCGCAGGCGCTCGAGCGTCTCGAGTAAGAAGCGTGCCCGATTCACGAGCGAGCCTCCGTACTCGTCGCTGCGCCGGTTCATGAACGGCGAGAGGAACTGGGCTGGCAGGAAACCGTGGCCGCCGTGGACGTAGACGATGTCGAAGCCGACGTCGCGCGCCCGGCGCGCCGCGCGCACCCAGTCGTCCTGGACGCGGCGGATGTCGGCGCGCTCCATCGCCTTGGGCACCGTGCCGCGCGGCGTCAGGCCGTTGGCGACCTGTGACGGCGCGAGCGCCGGCAGCCGTGACTCTCGGTTGGACGCGAAGGCGCCGCCATGATGGAGCTCGATGCCCGCGAGCGCGCCGTGCTCGTGCGCCGCCTCGCACATCAGCGAGAGGCTGTCAGCGTCCTCGTCGTCCCAGAGGCGCGCCGAGCTCCAGGGCTGCGTGTCCGAGTCGGGGCTGACCGGCGCATATTCGGTGCAGACCGCCGCCCAGCCGCCCTCCGCCTTGACGGCCCGATGGTGCGCCTGCGACCAGGGTTTGTCCCCGCCGAACCCTGTGCAATGCGGGACCTGGTAGAAGCGGTTCCGCAAGGCTTTCGGGCCGATCGTCACCGGCTCGAAGAGGATGTCGTGTCTCGGATCGCGTGTGGGCATCGGATCTATGCGGGCGTGGTCGGCCCACCCGTGTCGAGCGATGTCCGGAGTCGGTTCTCACTCATAGCAGGAGCGCGGAGGTCGATGCTCATCCGACGAGCTCGGAAGGGCGGCCGCGAGGGCACCTGCACCGTCGAGCCAGACGCGCGCGCGAGCTCGTACGCTTCCAGGGCGGCGGTGATTGCAAGGCCGCGTTCGATCTCGAAGCCGGCGGCGGCGAGCCCGTCCGCTATCGCAGCGAGTGCAGTCACGGTGTCAAAGATGCTGCACCAGCCGATGTGGCCGATCCGGAAGACCTTGCCGCGCCATTCGCCGTTGCCGCCGATCAGCTGAACGCCGAGCCGCTCGCGCAGGTCAAGGAGGAACGCGGCGACGTCGAGGTCGCTCGGGGCACGCACGGCTGTGACGACCGCGGAGCGGTCCTCGTCGGGAGAGGCCAGCTCGAGCCCCATGGCCTTGATCCCGGCGCGCGCTGCGCGGCCGAGGCGGAGGTGGCGCTCGAAAGCGGCAGTGAGCCCCTCGTCCAGCAGGAGGCCGAGCGCGACGTCGAGTGCGAGCACGAGCGGCACCGCGAGAGTGAAGGGTGCATCGAGCTCGGCCTGCGCGCTGCGGGTGAGCTCCCAGTCGAGGTAAAAGCGCGGGGTGGTGGTCTCGCGCGCCTTTGCGAGCGCCGCGGGCGAGACGGAGGCCAGCCCAAGTCCGGGTGGAGTCATCAGCGCCTTTTGGGAGCCGGAGACGACGACGTCGAGGCCCCAGGCGTCGGTTTCGCATGGAATGGCGCCGAGGCTCGATATCGCGTCGACGACAATGATTGCGCCTGCCTCCCGCGCCGCGACGGCGAGCGCCTGCACGTCCGAGACGACTCCGGTTGAGGTTTCGGAGTGAACCACGTACACAACCGCTGCGCCTTCGATGCGTGCACGCACTTCGAGTGGGTCGGGCGTCTCGCCCCAGGGGTAGCGGAGGTGGTCGACGTCGGCGCCGAAGCGGGCGGCCATTGCGGCCCAGCGTTCACCGAAGCTGCCGCTCGAGACGACGAGAGCGCGCTCGCCGGGCTCGGTGAGATTAGCCACGGCCGATTCGAAGGCACCCGTCCCAGAGGAGGTGAAGAGCAGAACGTCGTGTTCGGTACGGAAGACGTCCTTCAGCCTCCCGAGCAGGCGCTCGTACGGTTGGTTGAAGTCAGGCCCGCGCTGGTGGATCACTTGGCGTGCAAGCACCTCGAGTACCTCGGGCGGCACCGGTGTCGGTCCGGGGGTGAAGAGGTAGCGCTTCTCAGGCATAGATTTAAAAGGTCAGCCCGGAGGAGCGAAGTACAGGGTCTTCCATTCCGTGACGGAGTCGAGTGCGGCGACTCCCGTGTCTCGTGAGCCGTTGCCGCTCGCCTTGACGCCGCCGAAAGGAAGGTGCGTCTCGGACTCGACGGTCGCCGCGTTCACGAACACCATCCCGGCCTCGAGGGCGCGCCCGAACGTGAGCGCTCGTCCGAGATCGCGCGTGAAGACCGATGCGGCGAGCCCGTACTCGGTGGCGTTGGCAAGGCGAAGCGCTTCGTGCTCGTCACGGGCGCGAACGAAGGCTGTGACGGGACCGAAGAGCTCGTGCGTGAGCAGCGGGTGTGACGGCTCGAGCTCCGTGATCACGGTCGGCCGGTAGTAGCCGGCCGCCGCCGGTAGGCCTGGCGGCACGAGACCGCCTGCGACGGCTCGGCCTCCGTCCGCAATCGCCTGCGTGACCGCGCCCCCTACGCGATCGCGGCTCTCCCCGCTCACGAGCGGACCGAGGTCGGAGGCGGGATCGTCGCCGGGGCCGACGGTCAGGGCACCGGCGCGGTCGGCGACGAGAGCGGCGAGCTCGTCGTGGATCGAGCTCGCTGCAACGACGCGACTCGCTGCCGTGCAGCGCTGGCCGCTCGAAGCGAACGCGGCGACCGAGATCTGCTCGGCAGCCTGCTCGAGATCTGCGTCTGCCAGGACGACGACGACGTTCTTGCCGCCGAGCTCGAGCGCGGTCCGTCCGCCCCGTCCACCGACGAGACCGGCGAGCTTTCGCCCGACCTCGGTCGAGCCCGTGAATGTCAGCAGGCGAACGTCAGGGTGTCGAGCGAGCGCCCCGCCGGTCTCCGGGCCGGGCCCGGAGACGAGGTTGAGAACGCCCGCGGGCACGCCCGCAGCGCAGAGCGCCTCCGCGAGCGCCGCGCCCGTTCCCGTCGTCGGAAGTGCAGGCTTGAAGACGACCGCGTTGCCGGCCACGAGCGCGGTCGCGATCTTCCAGACCGGGATGCAGAGGGGGAAGTTCCAGGGGGTGATCACGCCGACGACGCCGACCGGTACTCGCTCGGCGACGGCCAGCCGCCGCGGGTCGGTGAGCGGCCTCGTCTCGCCCGCGAGCCGCGCGCCCTCGCCCGCCATGAAGCGGAGAAAGAAGATCGCCTCGTCGACCTCGCCGCGACTCTCGACCAGCACCTTCCCCATCTCGAACGTGATCTGGCACGCGAGCTCCTCGTGGCGGCGCTCGAGCTCGTCCGCCGCCCGGAAGAGGATCTCGCCCCTCGCCCTGGCCGGCATCTGCGCCCAACCACTCTGGGCCTCGCACGCTGCTCCCACGGCCCGTTCGACGTCCTCGGCGCTCGCCGTCGGCAGCGGAGCACGATCCTCCCCGGACGCGGGATTGGGAACCGTGAGCGCCGGTCCGGACCCGTTCACCCACTCCCCGGCGATGAGCGAGTGGAGCTTGACAAGGGCCGCCGTCTCTAGCATCTTACCGCTGGTATGAAAGCAGTTTCGGTCAGTAAAAGTCAACCGATCCAGTCGCTTGGACGCGTCCTCGACGTGCTGTCCCTCTTCGACAGCGAGCGGTCGGAGCTCTCGCTGTCGGACATCGCCGAGCTTCTGGAGTGGCCGGTGCCGACGACCCACCGGGCCGCCGCGACGCTAGCCGAACGCGGGTACCTCTCGCGCGATCCGCGCACGAAGCTCTTTCGTCTCGGCTCCGAGGTCGTCCGCCTCGCGACCTCGATGATCGCCGGCTTTCAGCTTCCCGACGTCGCACGGCCCCACCTGCAGGCCCTCACCGAGGAGACGGGCGAGACGGCGAGCCTGGCCATCCTCGACGGCGGGGAGGTGTTCTTCCTGGCCTCCTCCGCGGGAAGATTCCGGCTGCGGGTGGAGGCGACTCCGGGTCTGCGCACCCCGGCGCACTGCACTGCGCTCGGGAAGTGCCTGCTCGCGCAACTCGATCCGGACGAGGCGAGGTTCCGGCTTGGCCCCGAGCCATATCGGCAGGAGACACCGGGGAGCGCGTGCACGTGGGCAGAGCTCGAACCCAGGCTCGCGACGGTGCGAGCCGACGGATACGCGCTCTCCGTCGACGAGTACGAGGAGGGTCTGCTCTCGTGCGCCGTGCCAGTTCAAACGCGCGATGGGGTCATCGCCGCGATGAACGTCGCAGGCCCGGCGACACGCGTCTCGCCCGCGGTGCTCGTCGAGGTCGTCGTGCCGAAGCTCCAGGCCGCGGCGGCAGCGATCGGCCTCGCGCAGGGTCATCCGTGAGGCTCGGCCTCTCGGACGAGCAGCAGGCGCTCCAGGCGGAAGCCGACCGCTTCTGCGCATCGGCGGCTCAGCTGCTCGCCGCCGATTCCGAGCATGCCGTCCAAGGGATGCCGTCCGACGGTGACTCGGCCCCCATCTTCCGCGCGCTCGGAGAGGCAGGGCTGATCGGGGTGAACTGGCCCGAGACGCTCGGCGGCCGGGCCCAAACCCTGCTCGCGACCGTCGCCCTCGAGGAGCGCCTCGGGTACGGCTGGCTTCCGCTTTCCGCCTACCTGGTCTCCGTCAAGACGGTGGGGAATGCCCTCGTCCACTTCGGCTCCGACGACCTCCGCGCCGAGCTCATTCCAGAGGTCGCGGCCGGCCGGCTGATCTTTTGCCAGGGCTTCTCCGAGCCGGAGGCGGGCTCCGATCTCGCCGCGCTGACCACGCGCGCCGCGCGGCGAGGCGGCAACTTCGTCGTCAACGGACACAAGGTCTGGACGTCGAACGCGCAGATCTCCGACTGGATCTATCTCGCGGTCCGAACGTCTCCTGTAACGGAGAAGAGGCACCACGGCATCAGCGTCCTGGTTGCGCCGATGGAGAGCCCCGGCATCACGGTGCGCACGTTTCCGACACTGGGCGGAGGCTTCCTGAGCGAGGTGCTGCTCGAGGATGTCGAGATCCCCGTCGAGTACGTCGTCGGTGAGGTCGACAAGGGCTGGCACGTGCTGATGGGCACGCTCAGCTTCGAGCGCATCACCTCGGAGAAGATCGGGATCCTGGGCTGGCTGCTCGACGCGCTCGAGACCGAGACCGGCCAGCGTCTCGACGCGCTGCGGGGGGAGGCGGCCGCTGCGCGCCTACACGGCTACAGAGCGGCGTGGCTCCTCGACCAGGGGCGCGACGCGAGCGCCGCCTCGTCGATGGCGAAGGTCTCCATCGCGACGCTCGCAAAAGGCGTCGCGCGGGCAGCCGTCGACCTCCTCGGGCCGGTTGGTCTCCTCGAGGCGAGCGCCGACCTTCCGCTCGCCGGGCGGGCAGCAGCGCTCCTGCGGGCCGGTATCGGCTCGACGCTCGCCGGCGGCAGCACGGAGATTCAGCGGACGGTGATCGCACGGCGCGAGTTGGGCGCGTGACCGTGTCGCTCCCACTCGCCGGCGTCGTCGTTGCCGACTACTCGCAGTACGTCGCCGGCCCGTTCTGCACGCTGCTGCTCGCCGACCTTGGCGCCGACGTGATCAAGATCGAGCCGCCGCACGGCGACCAGTGGCGGAGGCAGGAGCCCTGCGGCGACGACCTGAGCAAGCCGTTCGTGGCGCTCAACCGCAACAAGAAGTCGGTCGTGCTCGACCTCAAGTCGGACGAGGGTCGCCGGACCTCTGCCGAGCTGATCGCCCAGGCAGAGGTGGTCATCCACAACAGCCCGACCCAACGAGCCCAGGCGTTCGGGCTCGATGCGCCCTCTGTTCTCGCCGTCCAGCCGAGCGCCGTGATCGTGAAGATCTCGGCCTTCGGAAGCGACGGGCCGAACGGCGACCGTACCGGATACGACCTGAGCGCGCAGGCGGCCTCCGGTCTCCTGATGGCGGACGCGCGGGTCGGTGACGACGTTCCGATCCGGTCGGGCGGCATCGCGATGACCGACTTCAGCGCCGGGATGCTCGCGGGGGTGGCGGCTCTCGCCGGGGTAGTCCAGGCGCGCGCTACCGGGCGCGGAGGCGAGATCGAGCTATCTCTCCTCGGCGCAGGTCTCGCCCTACAGGCCCAGCGCTTCGTCTCGGTCGACTCGGAAGACGGCGGGACGGTCCGATCGCCCGGCGCCGCCGCCACCCGTGCCGATTTGGATGCGGTCGCGGGCGAGGCGGCAGCTCAGCTCCGCCAGAATCCGTACTACAGGGCCTATGCCACCGCTGACGGGTTCATCACCGTCGCCTGCCTCAATCTCGCTCAGCGGACGAGCCTCCTGACGGAGTTCGGTCTCGAAGACCAGGCCGCCGCAAACCCCGACGAGCCGCCGCAGACGAGCGAGGAGGCGCGCCGACGCGAGCGGCTCGGCGAAGCGGTCGCGGCCGGACTCGCTTTGCGACCCGCTCACGAGTGGGTCGCGCGCCTGCGCGCGCGCGACGTCCCGTGCGAGCTGGTGCGCACGCTCGACAGCCTGTTCGACGAGGCCCAGATCGAGGCGAACGGGCTCGTCCAGCGGATCTGGCAGCCGGGACTCGAGACAATCAGCCTCCTCGGCAGCCTCTTCAAGATCGACGGCGAGACGCCGCCAGCATCACGCCCGGCGCCCGCGCGCGGAGAGCACACCGATGAGGTCTTCAGCAGCCTTCCTTCGCTCACCCTCGAGCCCGACGTGACGAGGTGAACTTCGCCGTCGGCGCCGACGAGGCCGCGTTCGCCGAGACCGTGCGGGCCGCGCTCGCCGGCTATCGGCCGGTGGACTGGTCGCCCGGAGCGGCGCTCGACGACGACGACGCCTCGCTCTCGGCTCGGCTCCACGAGCTCGGCCTCGCCGACGCAGCGGAGACGGGCCACGGCTTCGTCGCGGCAGCCGGCCTGGAGCTCGGGCGTGCATGTGCTCCGCTTGCGATCTTCGACGAGCTGGCCGTGGGCGAGACGGCGCTCGCCGTGGGCGGCCTCGCGCGCTACGCCGACCGGCGATCTGCGGCGCTCCACTTCCGGGACGACGGGGCCTTTCTCGTCCCGCTAGAAGGCGCGTCGATCGAGGCGGCCCTCGACAGTCAGGGCTTCGTTCGGGTCGGGGAGGGCGGCGAGCCGGTTCCCTTCCCGGAGCTCAGGACCTGGTCTGCCTTCCACACCGCATACTTCGGCGGTCTGGCCGAGGCCACGCTGCCACTTGCGGTCGAGCACGCCCGCGCACGGATCCAGTTCGGCAAGCCGCTCCTCGCCCTCGCTCCGGTCCAGCAGCTGCTGGCCGAGGCCGCAACCCTCACTCGCGGCCTCGAGCTGCTGGCGTGGGAGGAGGCGAACGACCCGTGGCCCGCGCTCGCTCACGCCGGCGAGGCGGCCTGCCAGGTCTGCGAGATCTCCCATCAGGTTCACGGAGCGATCGGATATGCGCTCGAGGCTCCTGTTCACTCCTTCTTTCGGCGGGCCCACGCGACTCGAATCTTCACGCGGGCGGTCGCCCGCACGGCCGCCGCGGTGGCAGCAGCCCCGTGAGCTCGACCCAGCGGCGAATCCTCGTAACGGGCGGAGGAAGCGGCATCGGCTTCGCCATCGCTCGTCGCCTCGCACGGGCAGGCGACCACGTCGTACTCGCCTCGCGAAGCGCCGACCGGGTAGACGCGGCGTGCGCCCGCCTCAGCGCTGAAGGCGATTCGTGCTCGGCGCACTCCTGCGACATCCGCGACCCGGACGCGGTCACGCGCCTCTTCGAGGCGGCCGGCGAGCTCGACGGACTCGTCAACAACGCCGCCGGCAACTTCGTCTGCCCGTCTGTCGACCTCTCTCCGAACG